>CADAJB010000046.1 GCA_902788085.1 uncultured Eubacteriales bacterium | reverse complement strand
TTTTGGGGCTTTTTAGTCGTAATTAACCAAGTAATCATCGTCGTACACGCCTTCACGTGCTGCTTTTGCGTGTTCATCTAGACGCTTTTGTAATTTTTTATTCAAAACAACTTGTTGTGATAGTTGTTCTTTTAAGTCTTCTACTGTTTTAGCAAGTTCTTCAACTTGTTTTGTTAAAGCATTTATATCTTGCCTTAAACTTTTTCTTGAATATTCCTTTTGTATAATTTCGGTGTTGTATTCGTAGTCTTCGATTGCTTCTTCTGAAATGTTTTTAATTTCTTTTTTATCATTGTCGCTAAATAACATTTGCTTTTCCCCCTTGTGTTAGCAAAATTATATCACGGTAGGGTAGTTTTGTCAATATCTACCTTGTTTTTTTATTTGTGCATATATACGCGTGCGTATTATTAATAAGAAAAAGTAAAAATATTTTGAAAAAAGTGTTGACATATAGGCTTTTTTAAGGTATAATCATAAAACCTGTGGACTGGGATGAAGCATAAAGTTACTACAAAAAAGCAACTTTTGTAGAGAATTTATGTGGACAAGTGGTGCAAAAGCACTGCGCCTGAGCAAATTTAATTTTTTTATTTTTTAGTCTGCAAGATGATACACCCGGTTGCGTTTACTATGTGCGTGTGTGGGTGTGTGATTTAGTACTTTTATAAGTACATTGCTCAGTATAGTAGAATTTTCGGAGGTGTGTGTAATGAGTACACAACAAATTAAAATCAAGTTAAAGTCTTTCGACCACGCTTTGATTGATGTTGCTACCGCTCGTATAGTTGATGCAGCAACAAAATCCGGTTGCAAAATTTCCGGACCAATTCCTTTACCAACAGATAAAGAAATTGTAACAATTTTGCGTTCGCCACATGTAAACAAGGATAGCCGTGAGCAGTTTGAAATAAGAACACACAAACGCCTTATTGTTATTCTTAACCCAACTAGCAAGACAATGGATATGTTATCTAGGTTAGATTTGCCAGCTGGTGTGGACATTAATATGAAGTTTTAGTCAAAAACAACAAGGAGATTAATTATTATGAACAAAGCAATTTTAGGTAAAAAGTTGGGTATGACTCAGATTTTCGCCACAAACGGCATAGTAATTCCTGTTACTGTTGTTGAGGCTGAGCCTAATGTAATTGTCCAAATCAAAAACGAAGACAAAGACGGTTATAATGCCGTAGTTGTAGCGTACGGACAAATTAGAGAAAATCTAGTAAACAAAGCCCAAATGGGTACATTCAAAAAAGCGAATGTAGAACAAAAAAGAGAACTTAAAGAGTTCCGCATAGACGACACCAGTGCTTTTAGTGTAGGGCAAACAATTAGTTGCGACACTTTTAGCGAAGGTGAAAAAGTTGATGTAATTGGTACATCTCGTGGTCGTGGTTTTACTGGTATTATATTCCGCTGGAATATGCATCACCAAGACAACACCCACGGTGGTAACAAAGTGCACCGTCACCAATCATTAGGTAGTGGTCCTGGTATTGCCAAAGTATTTAAAGGCAAACATATGGCAGGTCGCTATGGTGGTACACGCGTTACTGTTCAAAACCTTGAGGTCGTAAGAGTAGATGCTGCTCGCAACTTAATACTTGTGAAAGGCGCTATTCCTGGTCCACGCAACAGTGTGGTTATGTTAAGAAATGCTGTTAAGGCTAAATAATTAGTAAGGAGAAGTTATTATGGCAACAACAAATATTTATAACACAAAGGCTAAACAAGTTGCTACATTAAACCTAGACGACAAAGTCTTTGGCGTAGAATACAACGAGCCTTTAATTCACCAAGTAGTAGTAGCTTACCTTGCTAACCAAAGACAAGGTACAAAATCTACACTTAGCCGCAGCGAAGTTCGTGGTCGCGCTAAAAAGCCTTGGCGTCAAAAGGGTACTGGTAATGCTCGTCAAGGTAGCCGTCGCAGTCCTCAATGGATTAAAGGTGGTCTTGCATTTGCAATAAAACCTCGCGATTTTAGCCAAAAGGTTAACAAAACTGCACGCCGTGCTGCATTCTGTAGTGCAATTAGTGCAAAACTTGCTCAAAACGACATCTTTGTAGTAGATGAGTTAAAATTAGAAAGCTTTAAAACAAAATTAATGAAAGAAGTTATCAACAACTTTAAATTCAACAAATCTGTTTTAGTTGTTTTGGACGAGCCTAACGAAAATGTACTTATTGCCAGCGCTAACATTCCTGGTGTAGAAGTAGTAAACTACAACTTACTAAACACATATCAACTAGTTAGCAAAGACAAAGTATTAATTACCCAAAAAGCAATCAAATCTATAGAGGAGGCTTATAAAGAATAATGGAAGCAAACAAAATTATTATAAAACCCCTTTTATCTGAAAAAACATACCAAGATATAAAAGCTAAAAAGTACTGGTTTGTTGTTTCAAAAGATGCTACAAAGGTACAAATTAAAAAAGCTGTTGAAGAGTTGT
>CADAJB010000045.1 GCA_902788085.1 uncultured Eubacteriales bacterium | reverse complement strand
TCTAGTGTAAACGAATAACCTTTTGGCACCCATTGTGCAGTTAGCGTAACATTGCTTGCACCTATTGTAAACGACATAGATGTAGTGTCAACAGCACCCAACAAACCATAACCAGATTTAGCCCAACCATTAAATGCATAACCTTTTCGTGCAGGGCTATAAATTGTAGTCGTGTATTTGTAGGTGTAATCATAACTTACATTATAATAAGTTCCGGTAGTACTATTTTCACCCATTGTGCCTAAAACCCAACTGCCATACCCCAAATATTGCCCTTGTGTGTTGGTTATACCGCCATTAGGGTCTATTGTTAAGTCAGAAGATTTTACACCCGAATATTGTGCATATAAAGTTAGTGGGCTGCCCGCCAAAACGCCAGAATCATCACCATAATACCAACTTCCATATTGGTCTATTTTTTGCACCCCACCAGTTTGTAAAGTATAATAACCATTAAATGTAGCATAGCCTAATGTATAACCCAAAGCAGCATCTGTTGGTTTATAGTTTAAAGTACACTCATATTCTTCAATTTCGCCACCACCAACATAATCTTCAGAAATCTTTTGTGTTTGCGTACAAGCAGAATCATAATAATAACCCGAATAAGGCAGTTCATAAATATATCGTACTTGATTTGTTGCATACCCATTAAAATTTACATCCGCAACAACATCAACCAAAGTAATAATATTTGCCCAGACTACATATAGTGTATAATCGTAGGTTGCAGCAGATGTATTACTACCATAAGTTCTTCCAGCCTTAAATTCTTGACCACCCCTATAACTTGGGTAAGAACTGCTACTAGATGAGGAGTATCCAGTAAAAGAACGACCATTCCAACTAAACTCGGTGCCACTAGGCAACCAAATAGAGTTTGTCCCCGTAAAAGACCTTGGTGATACGCTACCACTACCACCATTTGCATTAAAATATACATTGTAAGAGCGAGTCGCGATACCTACTGAAATTAAATAATCTTTGGTTCCAGTTTTATATGTGCTTGTTGGCAAATCTGCATAATTAGTACAATAATAACCACCATCTACGGTTATTGAAAAAGTAGTAATTTCCCAATAATCCCAATACCAATACATACCATCCGAATGGCTATCTACTTGCCATGTTTCTTCTTCATCAAATGTATGTGTTTGTCTGCCACTACCACTACCACTATTAACTTCTACAACTATTTCCTGATAATCTCGCCAATTCCACGCAATTGTTATTGTACAGTGGCTGGCTTTTACTTTTAATGAAGAACTATAATCCGCATGAGCCACATCATCGCCTGTGCCTGCTTGCGCGGTGTCGTCATCACCTAAAAGCGAAGGTGAATTTACATCAGTGTTTTGCGTGTCGGTTGATAGTGTGGTTTGTGTTTCGTTATTTGGTTGGGTGTTATTTTTATTTAAATTGTTGTTATATAAAACAAAAAATATGCTACCGCAAAAAGTAACAAACACAAAAAAGAATAAAAACATCTTAATTAAGCGAAACTTACTGTTTGCGTGCATATTTTTACCTCTCTATTTTTTAATGCACAAACATACAAAGAAGCACAAAATGCCACCTAAACGCAACAAAATTGCATTTAAGGTGCAAAAAATTATACATATTGTAGTAAATTTGTGCTAAATTATTATACTAAATAAGCATATAAAAGTATAGCAAAAACAAGTACTTTTTGTAAATTTTTGAACTTTTATTAAATATATTTAATAACCTTGTTTTTTACTTATAATATTATGTTAAATTTTGCAAATAAAAATACAAAAAATAAAAATAAAAGCCTAAATATTTAGACTTTTATTTTGCCTTGCCTATTATGCTTTTTAGGTGTTTTACACTAAATGGGGCGCTTTGTTGCGGAGTGTTTGGCATAAGCGCCAGCACCGTGCCTGTAAGGGTGCTGTTTTGATATTTAACTAAAACCCGATCTCCTACAAAAAGCGGAAAATCGTAAGTATAAAAAGCAACCGTTTTGTCAGGCAACTCTACTTTTGCAATGTTATAATATTGCTGCCTTTTAATTACTCCACCAGATAACGAATGTATCATAAACCTTTCCACTCCCAATTTAAAATTTCGGGCATATCTATACCATATTGTGTTATATATTGTTTGTGTGCAGCAAGTTTTTGTTCCATAATTTTTTTAATTTTGCCCTTTGTAGCAGGTGGCAATGCTAAGTGTTTTAAACTTAACAACACCAAACTAAACCTATCTATGCCATTTTGTACACGCATATCAAAAGGTGTGGTTATACTGCCTTCTTCTATGTACCCGCGCACATGCAAGTTTTGGTTTTTGCGTTTATATGTTAATTGATGTATCAAATGCGGATAACCGTGAAAGTTGAATATAATTGGCTTGTCTATGGTAAACAAATTATTGTAAGTATCTTCGTCTAGTCCGTGTGGGTGGTAACTATTAGAATACAACTTCATTAAATCTACAATATTTATAAACCTAATGCTTAAATTAGGTAAAAATTCGTGCAAAATTTGAACTGCCGCCAAACTTTCGATTGTTGGCGTACTTCCTGCACAAGCAAAAACAATGTCTGGTTTATCTAAATTGCCACAACTTGCCCAATCCCAAATAGACAACCCGTTTTTAAAGTGCTTTTGCGCTTCGGTTATGCTTAACCATTG
>CADAJB010000044.1 GCA_902788085.1 uncultured Eubacteriales bacterium | reverse complement strand
AAGTCGTTATTGCCTTATGCCGAAAAAGCGTTTAGCGTGTACAAAATGTCGGATAACTCTAGTTTTATATTCGACGAACGCAAATATGGCATTAAAATGGAAATTAGCGGTATTGTATCTGTTGACGAAGCGGGCAATGCAAGGTTGCACGAGGGTGGCATAACAAAAGTAGGCGAAGGGCGTATAGCAAGGGTAGAATACCCTGTTGTAAGCAAGTTTGGTTTGCGCGATGGTGATTTTATAGAAGGTCGAATAGGTGAAAGTCTAAAAGATGGTGGATATTGTTTATTTGATGTAAAAACAATAAACGGGCAACTTTTGCCTTTTAACCGTCCTAAATTTAACGAAACGAAGGCACAGCCAATAACACAATGCATAGAAATAAATAATACGGCATTAAATGTTGTTAAAAAATTAGCACCAGTAGGAAAGGGACAGCGTGTGTTGGTGCGTGCGCTAGATAACTATACACCAAAGCATTTTATGCAAGAATTAGCCGAAGACTTTGCAAAAACACAAGATGTTATTTACTTAACACTAGACGAACAACCCGAAGATTTTTATAACGCAATTCAACCAAAATTAAATTATATTTTGTGTCCTTTTGATTTACCAGTAGAAAAGCAACTATATATTTTAGAGTTAGCACTTTCGCGCGCAAAACGCAAGGCAGAAATGGGGCAAGATGTGGTTGTGTTTGTAGAAGACTTATTTACGGTTGCTAGGTTGTATAACCGATGCTATAAGTCGGCGGGGCTTGGTGATTCGTCCGAGTTTGTTTTGGGTTGCATTAAAAAACTTTTGGCTTGTGGTCGAAACATTTTAGATGGTGGCACCATAACTTTAATTGTTGGGCTTTCGGGCAGTCAAGAAGGTATATCTTTTGACGAATTATACTACGAAATTAAAAAGGCGTGCAACTGCTTTTTAACCTTAAACTCTAACAATTATTTTGGTTTTTACGATTATAACTTAGATAACACATATACACAAAACCTAGATAGGCTGTTAAGTCCGCAAGAGTTGCAAAATAGTTACGCGTTGCGTCAACAATGTTTGGGCAAAACAGCAAGCGAGATAAGTAATATATTAAAAGTAGAATAAAAAACAAGGCAATTTGCCTTGTTTTTATTTAACTTTTTGTCGTTTACGAATAAGCACAAACATTAATACTAATCCAATAACAACCACAACAGCCAATACTATTAATACAATAGCCACGGTGTTTAGTGGTTCGTTGATGGTTAGTCTTTGACTAGATATTAAGTCGCCACTTTCGGTGTACATTTGAATTACATACACGCCAGGTGTTTTTGGGTTGGTATAACTTAATACTTCGTTTTGAGTGCTATTTTCTTCGTTAATAACCATAACTATGTTGTTGTTTACTTTTACATAGCAGTTACCAATACGGGTGTAAACAACTGATGGGTTTAGTGATATTGTAAATGTATCTGTGCTTGCCGTACCCCATTCACGAGTGCAGTTTAAAATTGCTTGTTCGTTGTTTATCCATATTGTGTATGTATAATCTAGTGTAGGAATTAAACCTTCGCCTTTTACTGTTACGGTTATTTGATATTTACCCTTACCAAACACATCGGTGTTGTTTGCGTCTAGTGCAAGGGTGTATAGTGGGGTAATATCTAATTCGGTTCCGTCTTTAACAATTTTTGTAATTGTATAACCCGATTTTTTAGCAAACTCGTAATTTGGTCGTGCTTCGTTTTCGGATATTATTGTAAAGCGGTATTCGCTGTATAATGCACCAACATCGGTACCCATATTAGTTAAAATACCTTTCATCTTAACTATATATACACCAGCCTCGGTAAATTTAAATTCACCTTTTGTTAGTGTTGCATCATAACTTGCGCTGTTGCGCATAACAGTAAATTCTATGTTGCTAGATTGATATTGTGCAATGTTTGAAATGCTTAATGTTACATCGTTATTAAATGTTGCGTTTTGTATTGGGTGTTGACCATTTACACTAAACACTACATCACGGTAAATTGTAATGGTGTAAGTGTCTTGACCTTGACCAAACGACTTATATTGACCTAAAATGTCGTGAACTTTTAATGTGTAAGTACCAGATTGATAAAGCCTAATTTCGCCGTTTGTGTATACACCAACATAAGTGCCGTTTAACCATAAATCTACAATGTAAAAGCCCGAAATTTTATCGTTATATACATCTGTATCTGTTGTTTCTTCTTCTGGGCGAGTGGTAAAGTTATAACTGTTTGTCCAACTAACAACTGCTTCTAGTTCGCTAGTATCGTTCTTTTTAGGGTAGATTTGGTGAAGTGGTGGATTGTAAGGAAGATTTCCGTTTATTAAAAAGTCGCTTACTATATCTGTTGTTGCACTAGGAATACGAGTAACAGCAAAATATGTTTCTATGTTATATACACTACCATCTATTGTGCTAACTTTATATAGTTTTGTGTTGTTATATTCGTCGGTAAGAATTTCTTCGTAGTGTAGTTGTTTGTTTTCGTTTAACAATATTGTTATGTTGTTCCACGCTGTGTTGCTAGGTGATACAAAGAAATATCTATCTACATATCTATATGTTTTTACTTCTACAAGTTCTTCAATTTCGTTGCCTTCGGTATCTACGGTTTTAACTACTTTTGTAATGGTGTAGTCATATTTATACCCTTGAAGTTTTTTGGTTAATGGTGTTAGGTTGTCGCCATTTTTATAATATACATCATATATAGATACATCATAAGTTTTGCGTGTAAAGTTGATTGTGCCTAACGAGTATTTGCCTATGTCGTTTTCCATTAATATTTTATATGAGCCATTTTCGTTTACTAAGATATTAAACGAAGAAGTTACTTCTGTTTGATATCTACCATTATCTAGCACAACTTTTGGGTTGAATTGTGCTTTTGTGTTAGGAATTAAACTTATAAGCAAGTCTTTACTTGTAATTAATTCTTTGTCGGCTTCTAGCATATTTGCGCCATTAGTATCTGTAATGGTTACGGTTGGGAAGATTGTGTAAAGCATAAATATGTGTGTGCTTGGGTTGGTCATAGTGCTTAAATCGG
>CADAJB010000043.1 GCA_902788085.1 uncultured Eubacteriales bacterium | reverse complement strand
GCACTTGTACATAACCCAAAAATTTGGATACTCGACGAGCCACTTATGGGCTTAGACCCAGATAGTATTTATCAAGTAAAAGAGTGTATGAAAGAGCACGCTAAAAAAGGCAATATTGTGTTCTTTTCTAGCCACCTTATCGATGTGGTAGAAAAAGTTTGTACGCGCATTGCAATTATTAAAAAGGGTCACATTATAACCACAAAAACACTAAAAGAAATAGAAGATAGTGGCACCCCACTAGAAAAATTCTATATGGATAGTGTTGCAGATACCGAAGAAGAAAAACAAGAAATTGCAAAGTTTTTAGATACAAAAAAGAAAGATAATAAACAAAAAGTTGATAAACAACAAAAGAAATTAGAAAAACAACAGCAAAAACAAAACAAAAAAGAACAAAAAAATAAAGACAAACAAAAAGAAAAGCAGTCAAAGTTAAAAGATACGGAGAAAGAAGATAAATGATAAAAACAAATGCCACAGGCAAAAAAAGTTTTTGGGCATCGGTTGGCGGGTTTTTTGCAAAGGTAGGGCAAAAAATTGGGGCATATTTTAAATGCATAAATCCGCTTGTAATGATGCAGTTAAAAAACAAAGTAGATTTTTCGTTTTTAAAAAGCAAAAAGAAAACACTTTTTAAAGTAATTTATAGTTTATTACAATTTATTTTGCTTACAGCCATTATATATTTTGTGTTTAATATAGTGGTTGCTTTGGGGTTGTTTTCGTTTTTGCGTACACTTAATTTTAGAGTGTTTTTAGTTGTTATGACGGTAATATTAATTATAACATTTATTTCGTGTTTGGTTAATGTTACTCAAACGCTGTATTTTTCGAAAGATAATCCGGTTTTGTTAACTATGCCGGTTACGGTTAATCAATTATTTAACTCTAAACTTGCAGTTATATTAATTTATGAATTTATTAAAAATATAACATACCTTTGGCCGTTCTTGTTGGCTTATGGTGTGGTTATGCATTTAGGCATAGGTTATTTTGTGTGGTCGTTTATTGCTGTATTGATTGTTACTATACTTTTAGTTGCAATTTGTGCGCTGTTATCAATTCCGGCAATGGCGCTTACCATTATGTTTAAACGCCACCGTATATTAGATATAGTGTTAAGTGTTGCGGCTCTTGGTGTTATTGTTTATGGCGTAATTTATGGAATTTCGCTAATTCCAGCAGATATCGACCTTGTGCGCGATTGGGGTAGAATATATTGGCAAATTCAAGACTTTTTGTTAAACTTTTCAACTATATTTGTGCCATTTACCTATTTAATGCAACTGCTTACTGGTATGGCGTATAATACTTTTACATTCAACTTGTTTACCGAAGCAAACGGGTTTACATTTTTAGCAATATTAGCAATAGTGGTTGTTTGTTTGGCTCTTACATATTTGCTTGTTAAAAAAATCTTTTTATCTATGGCAAGCAATCCATTTGAATATCGCAAAAAAACAATTAAACGCTTCCGCAAAAACAGCAAACATACTGCCTTTATTAGTAGTGTAAACCAAGAAAACCGCCGAGTGTGGCGCACCCCCAACATTTTGTATGGCACTATATTAATAGCCATCATCACGCCAATAGCAGTATTCTTCGAAAACCAAATTATTGCTGCGATGGATACTCGTGCGCTAGGGCAGTATATGCTTATAGCATTTAACATACTTATTATGTTGTTACTTACTTTGTCTTCTAACATATCACTTGCTAGTTTATACAGTCGCGAAGGCAATAGTGCATATCTAAATAAAATCAACCCAACAAAATACTTTGTTCCACTTAGCGGAAAACTTGTATTTTACGCAGTGCTTATGATGCTGTCGCTGGTTGCATCTTGTGTTGTTACTGCAATATATGCAGGCTTTGGTGTAGGCGCAACTATTATGCTAACTTTGGGTGTATTGTTTGTGTATCTAGCGCATTTATTTTGGAGTGTAGAATTAGATGTTATGAACCCGCAAAACGAACAATATCAAACCAGTGGCGAACACCAGCGCAATCCAAACGAATTAAAAAGTACGATAATTGCTTTTGTTAGTGCTTTCTTGTTTGCGTTCTTTACATATTTCTTATTAAACGAAAACATTCAAGTTGTATTTATTAAATTGCTGTTTATAGGGTTTATTTACTTTGTTATTCGAACATATCTTTTGTTTACTCGAATTTCATTATATTATAAGGAAAAATAACTATGAAAAAATCTATTGTTATTACAATACTTTTAGTTTATGTCGCCTCAATTGTTATTGTGGGGTTTTTTGGTATGGCTGTTAAGGTGTATGACGAAGTTAAATATGTGCAGTCTATAACTATGTCGGTAGAATCTGCTAATGACGAAAGTTATACTTGGGAAGATATATCACAGCCAAATAGTATTCATAAATATTATTTAGAAATAGATTTTAGTAAAGCCGAAGAAGGTATGGTAGAAGACAAAGACGGAAATGTTATAAATACAAAATATTTAGGTTTTACCTTTATACCACAAATCACATATATGTCGGGTGATGTAGAAGCTGAAAATAAAATAATATATAGTATGGATAGTGATGATAAAAAGAAACAAGAAAAAGGCTATTTTACATTAAACGAATATGGTGTGTTTACTGCTTTTTATGCACCCTTTACAATTATTATTTATGTTAATCCGCAAGATGTAAACCGGGCAAGTATAAATGCTCCTGCCGAAATAATTGTTTATTGTGGTTAATTTGTTTTTTATTAATTTTTAAAATATAGTTGTGTTTTTTGCGGCTATATTTTTTGTTTGTTTTTATGGAATAAAAATGCTTTTTATGTCGTTTTTCGTTTGATAAAAATATCTAATTGTGGTATCATAATAATACAATTATTTAAAGGAGAAAAAAATGCAATTAAAAAGACTTTTGTCGGGCATAGTTATGTCGTTGTGTTTAGTTGCTTTGTCGGTTGCTTATGTTGGCTGTAACGAAGCCGAAAAGCAAATCAACCACATTTCTATAGACACCCAACAATCTATTTTAACTGTCGAGCAGGGAAGCAAACCAGACGACTTAGTTGTTGCGTTGTATGGTATGTATCCTGATGCTACTGAGGTTAAAATAGATTTAAAAGACCCAAAACTAACAATTACAGGTTTTGACACATCAGTTGCAAAAGATATAAAAGTAACTTTTAGTTATAAAGTGTCTGATGCACTAGACCCAATTGAAGTGGAAACAACCATAACTGTTACACCTAAGATAGAAAGCATAACATATAAATCGGGCTTAGACTTGGTTATTGAAAAAGATACTCAGCCAGATTTATCTAACTTAAAAATAACAGTTAACTATGTTGG
>CADAJB010000042.1 GCA_902788085.1 uncultured Eubacteriales bacterium | reverse complement strand
AAAAACGAGTTTGTTTGCACATTAAATGGCTCGGCTATGCCAATAGGGCGCACAATGATTGCTATTATGGAAAACTATCAACAAAAAGATGGAAGTATAGTAATTCCCGAAGCATTAAAAAAATGGTTACCATACACCAAAATTGATGCCGACGGTAAATTAGTTAAATAAAAAAAGACCAATTTGGTCTTTTTTATTTATTCTATAATGCTTAAAAGATGTTCGGCATTTTGTGGTGTGCTGCCTAAAACGAATAAGTTGTTTTTATTTAATATATATGCACCTGCTTGTTTGGCTATATAAAACCCAGGGGTGTGGTCCCAATTCTTTTTAATGTTATCACATGTTAAAACAACGCCACTGCAACATTTTTTAATAAACCACGCATAAGTAACACTTGCGCAACCAATATAACGACAGTTTCGGGTGTTATTAAAAAATGAAAATAATTTTTTATTTTGTGTAAAATACAGCCCTTTGTTGTTAGGATTTTGTTGTACATTTATTAAATTGTTGTTAAAGTAAGCACCTGTGCTGTCTGCATAATATATTTCGTTTAAATCGGGCAGATATATAACTGCCGAGCAAACCTCGTTGTTTTTTATGCAAGCAACTTGTATTCCCCAAAGTGGAAGATTGTTTGCAAAGTTTATCGTTCCGTCTATTGGGTCTATAACAAAATAATTATCTTCAACTTGTGCTTTCGAATTAAATTCTTCACTTAAAATTTTAAAACTAGGGTAGTGTGTATTTAACTCTTTTGTTATAAATTTTTCTATTTCATAGTCAAAACAAGTTACTAAATCGCCTTGGTCGTCTTTTTTATAAACTTCTATATTGCAATTTATTAACTTGCTGGCTTGTTTGATTGTATTTATTAAAAATTTTGTAATTTCTTCCATAATAATTTACCTTATTGTATAATAAAAAAGTTTAGCAGTATTTGCTGTTTTTGTCAAAAAAATATAAACAAAAACAAGCCCAAACTTGTTTTTAAAATTTATATAAATATTTTGTTAAATCTACTTTGTTATCTTTTACTTCTACGCCTTCGGCTGTTAGCATTGCTTTTTGTGCGTCAATACTTCCAAAAGCAAAGTTTTGTGCTAAATGTCCAAATCTATTTACAACGCGGTGGCAAGGAACTTTTCCAAAATATGGGTTTTTATGCAGTGCATAGCCAACAACGCGCGCTAACTTAATATTGCCCAAAACCAACGCAATTTCGCCATAGGTTGTAACTTTGCCTTTGGGTATTTGTGTTACTATTTTATATATACTTTCGTAAATATTATCCATATTTTACCTATAAAACAACATTATTTTGTGCACTATCTGTTTTGCTATCTTCTTTTGTTATATAATCTTGTACTACACCTACAAAGTCTTTATCTAATAAAGTTTTGCAAGCCGCATCTAAGGTGAGTTCGTGGGTGTTGTCTAAATAGTTGTTAAAGTTATTTAGCATTTGCCTTTGTTCTTGCGTGTTTGCAGAGTTAAATTTATTCATCCACGCATCAGCCACAACTCTGCCAACAACATATCTAAACATAAATTGGCTGCTTTGCTTTTCATTTGCCATACGATACATTCTTCGCAGCAGTGTTTGGTTGTTGTTTGCTATTAATGTTTGTTGTAAATTTTTTAGGTTTTCTTTTTTAACAGGTGGCCCCGAAAGATTTGCAATTATGTCGGATTCTTCTAAAATTAGATTAGTTTCAAACAATAAAGAATCTTGTTGCTCTTGGTTATACTGCCTTATGTCTTCGGGGGTGTATAGCCCTTTTTTTAACATAAAGTTGTTAAATAAATTTTCCACTATATGCGATTCAATTTCACCTATGCAATCTTTACCCAACATTGCGCTGGTGTATTTAATAAATTCTTCGTTTGAAGCGTGTTTTTTAACCAACTCTATGTGGTATTGATGATGTTTGCTTATGGCGTGTGCAATTTCGTGTGCTAATACACGTGGACCGTTTGTGTCGTGGGTTATGTTGCAGTTTAATGTTAAAAAAGTGTTTTTGCCTTGGTTGCCAACATTGCTGTGGTTGTCTGTGGCGTCTTCGACTATAAATATTTGGTAAGTATTTGTTGTTTTGTCTAAAAATAGTGGGTGAGTTTTGTTAATAATTTGTTGAACTTGTTTGGCCTTTTGTGGCAGATATTTAGCGTAAAATTCGCAAACCAAATCGCCGGCAATTTCTTTGTTGATGTTCATTTTTCGGGGCGGTGGTATAAGTTTAAAATCTACACTTCTGCCTATTTGCCTAATTGCGTTAGCGTATGTAGTGTTTTGCCTATTATAATTAATATAATTTAAAAATTCGTGCGCGTGGTTGTTTGCACATTTGCGTTCAAATTTATTAAAAAAGTTATCATCTACAACAAACGGAACAGAATTTTCCTTTTTCTTAAAAAAAACCAATATATTTAACCCCTTTTGTATAGTATATCACAAAAATACAAAAATGTCTTGTAAAAAAACGACAATTTAGGGTATTCCAATTTTTTTGTTTTTTTGGTATAAGTGTATGCGGGCAAAACAATATGCTTTTAACTAAGCAAAAAGGAGAGAAAAATGTTGTATCAAACTTGGTTAAATATTTGGCTTGAAAATTATATAAAGCCCTTTTTAAAACTTCGCACTTATGTAAAATATAGACAAATAGTATATAATCACATTGTAGGTGGACTAGGGAAAAACGAATTAAAAAACTTAACCCCTGCGCTTTTGCAGGAGTTTGTAACAAGTTTGTTGAATTGCGGAAATATAAAAACATTTAACGGGCTTTCGTCAAACTCGGTTAATTCGGTTGTAACAGTGTTGCAAAGTTCGTTAAAAACGGCATATAACCTTGGGTATATAAAAGAATATATTGGGGATAGAGTGGTTCGCCCTAAAATAATAGAAAAACGAATAGAATGTTTTAGTGTTGCTGAACAAAAAGAAATAGAAAGATTTTGTCTAAACAGCGACAAGAAAAAACTATATGGCATAGTTATATGCCTTTACACTGGGTTAAGAATAGGCGAGATGTTGGCTTTAAAATATTCAGATGTTAATTTCGAAACATCTGTTTTAAGTGTTACAAAAACCTGTTACGACACCCCACAAGGTCGAGTTTTAGACACGCCCAAAACGCACTCTTCAATTCGTATAATTCCTTTACCAAAGCCAATACTTAATTTAATTAAACAACTTAAAAAAGATAGTTTTTGCGACTATCTAATAGAAGACAAACAAAAACCTGTGGCAATACGCTCTTATCAACGGACTTTTGAATTGCTGTTAAAAAAACTAAACATAAGCCATAAAGGTTTTCATTCGCTTAGGCACACTTTTGCCACCCGTGCGTTAGAGTGCGGAATGGATGTAAAAACTTTATCCGAACTTTTAGGCCATAAAAACACCAACATAACACTAAACAGATATGTGCATTCAATGTTCGAACACAAGGTGGAAATGATGAACCGCCTTGCCAAAGTTATGGGAAAGATGTAGTGCGTAGAATAGTTTAATCTACGCACTTTTATTTAACAAATAATACCATATTAATGGTGAAAAATCAAATTTTCGCATACATTTTTTAATTTTTACTATTTCAAGCAGAAAGGGGCTTCTTTCTGCTTTTTTTGTTCACGGATTAAACTAAGATGCGCATTTTTGATACATTAAGGTGGTAAAAATATGGCAACTGATAGAGGTAACGCAAGAAAAAATAAGTCAGATGAATTTTACACACAATTAAGCGACATTGAAAATGAATTAATGCATTATAAGGCTT
>CADAJB010000041.1 GCA_902788085.1 uncultured Eubacteriales bacterium | reverse complement strand
GACCGCTTTGGACTAACCCCCGATGACCTAAAAATTGCCAAGCAACTATTAAAAAATCAAAACAAATTAGTTGTTAGTACTTTGCACTTTCACCAACGCGGTTTTTCGTATGAGGACGACAAGTTTTATATAAACATAAACAAAATAGCACAGCAATATGTAGAATTAAAAACCGAATTTTCAACACTACAAAATTTAGATATTGGTGGCGGCACACCTTGGTTTTATGACCAAGATTTTAACTATAACTCTTGGGCAAACACCCTTATAAACCAACTAAAAACCACATTTACACAAAATAATGTAGATTGCCCTAACTTAATAATAGAAAATGGCAAATACACTGTAAAAGATAGTATTGTAAATATATACAGTGTTAAAGGTGTAAAAAATACCGACCCTAATTTTAGTTGGTACATTTTAGATACAAGTTTAATGCTGTGCATACCCGAGTATTTTGCCTGCGAAGAGCCTATGAAATTCGTTCCACTAAATAATCTTAACAACAAACAAATAAAAACTCGCCTTTCTGGTATAACCTGCGACTGCGACGATGTGTACTTCGAAAAAGATAAAGGATATATCTTAATGCCCCAAATTAAAGACGAGCCATTATACATAGCAATTATTGGCACAGGCTCGTATCAAGAAAGTATGTCGCCACAAAACAGCGTCAGGCACTGCCTTGTTCCAAACGAAAATAAATATGTTTCATTCATAAAAGACGGCAAAAGGCAGTTTGTGCAAACCAACATTTCACAAAATGTAACACAAATCTGCAAAACTAACAAAATTAGCAAAAAATATCTATCTCAGTTTAATAAATAAAAAAGACCGAAAAATCGGCCTTTTTCTATTTATAACCCAAACTCGTTATCTTCTTCATCATCTAAAAATCTTTCTTCTCTACCAAAACTTTCTCTCTCTAAAAATTCACCACCTTTAAAAAAGGGTTCATGTTGTATAAACACTGCTTTGTTTTCTTCTTTATCTTCTTCTTTTATACTTTCAACACCGCTTTGCTGTGTGCTTTCTTGCTTTTCTATCTTTTCATCTTCGTCTTTAACAGGCATAAAAACACCTCCTTTTAAAGCAAGTATAGTATATCACATTTCTCACTTTTTAGCAAGCAAATTAATATCTAGCGGTTTTTATCACCCTAACACAATAGCCCGCGTAGCAATTTTTACTAAAAATATACAAATAAAAATTTTAAATTATTTGCATAAATAATTTTATTTTGCCTTGACTATTATAAACTTTTCTTGTATAATTTATTTGTTATTCTAAGGCACTTTCCCAACTAAATACAATTTACACTAATGCGGCTTAAATAAAATGGTCTTAATTAGTGTAAGGTAGTATTATATGTTGGTACGAAGAAACTTAATAATCTAAACCATTCTTGATTTTGTGCTGATGTGGCTCAGTCGGTAGAGCACCACCTTGGTAAGCCCCAAGGTCTAATTATCTTAATAACCGAATTTTTTATACGCTGATGTGGCTCAGTCGGTAGAGCACCACCTTGGTAAGCCCCAAGGTCTAATTATCTTAATAACCGAATTTTTTATCTGCTTATGTGGCTCAGTCGGTAGAGCACCACCTTGGTAAGGTGGAGGTCACGGGTTCGATTCCCGTCATAAGCTCCAGTAAAACGCCCATTTTATGGGCTTTTTTTATTGCCAAAATTTCGCCAAAAAATATTTGCATATAAATTGCATACTTTTTGCACATAAAAAAGACCAGCAATTCTCTTCAATTTGCCAGTCTTTTATTTTCTCAAAAATTGCTCTAATTCTCCCCTATTTTGCCTAAAATGGAGTGATTTGCATATAATTGCATATGGAATTTATTTATTATAAGTTTTTTCTTCTTTATTTTGTAAAAAATCTTTAACGTTCTTTAAGATTTTTTCTTCATCCTGCTTTAAAAGTTTTTCGTTCTTAACATATTTTAATATTTGTTTATGAGAAATATTTTTAAGCATATATTGAACAACAAGATAGGCATAATTATAATTCCCATTATTTGTTATTCTTTCAAGAGAATCAATATCTTTGATTTGATCTAACTCTGGAATCAGTTTATAAAAATCTTCAGGATTTCCAAGATTGGTTGCAAGACCTTCCCAAAACCAAAAACAACCATCAGCCTCTTTCGCAACAACTCTACTTTGGCATATGTGTACAAATTCGTGGCAAGCTATTGAGGCAATCTTTTCATTTGTAATATTTTCATGTTTGCTTGTCATTTTGGCAATGCGAGTGGGCAAAATGTTTATATTACCATCATTGGAATGTTGAATAATCCAATCGTAATATTGTTCGTGATTGGCAATAAGATAAGACATTAAATAAGTTTTATATCGTTCAAGATTATCCCAAATTTTGATTTTAAAGTTTTTTATTTCTTTTAGTTCAAAAAAAGCCATAATTTCTTTTGACTTTTCATTTAATTTGTTCATTATCATTTCAACCAAATCTTGATCTTGTTGATCGTATTCAACAACAATTCCATTAACAATTTTTTGCATAACTATCTACCATCTTTTTAATTTTCTGTCTATGTTACAATTATATCATAAAAATTTCTATTTGTCTTATTTTCAAAACAAAAAACCAGCAATTCTCTTCAAATTGCCAGTCTTTTCTTTTCTCAAAATTCGCTCTAATTCTTCCCTATTTTGCCTAAAACGGTGCTATTTGCATATAATTGCATGCTAAATATTATTTTAAATTTAAATAATATTGACTCATCCCTTCATAAACTTTTTTAGTTACAATTTGTTGTTTCGAATTTTTAGGGCAAATTTTAAAGCCAAGTTTTTTAATTAAATTTTGTGATGCAATATTTTTATCATCTGTCGTTACAAAAAGTTTTTTATATCTCAAAATTTTTGCAAGTTGGATAATTTGCGCCAATCCTTTTGTTGCATATCCCATTTTCCTTTTGGTTGGCCTTATTGTATAACCCACATGACCAGCATGCATAAAATTTTGTGTTGTATTTTCTGCTCTCAAAGAAAACCAACCAATTGGCATACATTTGTCGAATAAAACAAACCATGTTACTGACGGCACAATAAAATCAAGCATTATATTTTTATTTGCCAGTTCCAAAACCGCGCAATACTGCCTAAACTCTTTTTTAGAAAGTCCATTTGCGATATTTATATCTTGGTATTTTTCTGCAAACGGAATTTCTTGAAACATATCATAAATTTTTTCATTTAAATCTTCTGTTACATTAACAAGTTTTGTGTTATCTTCTGAATATAAAGAATACTTTTTGTCTCCAACATAAACATCATATTTCATTTTATATCTATCTCCACTTGATACTATTATATCATAAACAATTATGTTTTGAATCGTTTTTAGAGCAAAAAATTTTAAAACTATCGTCCAATCATTTCATTTGCATATAATTGCATAGATTTTAGTGTTTGTGTGTATGCAATTTGATTTTTGATATAGAAAAAAGCCCTTGTATATCGAGCTTTTTACTGAGATAGGATTTGTGATTCGTTAACTATGTTGTTTGTTTCTTTTTTATATAGATTTTCTTTTTCATCAGTGATTTTTTGTAGTTCATCAAAAGTTAAATTATCTTTTAATTCATTAAACTCAAAAAGTCCAGATGATAATGTCAAATTTTTCTCTGCCCCATACTTTTTGATTTGCATTTTTTCACGTTTTTTATGATTTTCCAAAACATGGGAAAACGCCTCGTCAAAATTATCAAAATAATACACGCCTTGTTCTTCTGCGTTTGTTTGCTCAAAGCGTCCCCATGTGCTGTCTTTGTTTTTAAACAACAAGAAAAAATGCATATATGGATAAGTCTTTTGTTTTGTGTCAGAATCAACCAATTGACATCTAGTAAAATAAATCTTTGTTTTTATATTCTGTTGATCAAACCAATGTTTTGCAAACTTTGCACCTTCAAAACAACTTTCTATTTTCAAATCAAAAATCTCATCTATCGTCATTGACATAAAAGATTCTATATCCTTCATGGTTGCTGTGTGTATATTTTTTTCTTTATCAATCCATCCATAAGAAAAAATTTCGTCCATAAAAATTTTTAGGCCTTCTGGGGTGTTTATTTTTTCAAATCTTTGTTTAACCAAAGTTGTGTCATATATTTTTGAAAATTGTTCTTTTACAATTTTGTTTTCTTTTGCCAAAAACTCATTTAGTGCCATTTGTTTACCTAAATCCGCCCCCCTAAAATAAGGCAAAAAGGTTCGGCTTTCTCCAACTTTCCA
>CADAJB010000040.1 GCA_902788085.1 uncultured Eubacteriales bacterium | reverse complement strand
TAGGGCGTACAAGATATTTAAAATGCCCAAAATGCAACAAAAACTCGTGGCAGAAAAAAGTATTAAAATAAAAGCAAAGTTTAACTTTGCTTTTTGTTTTTAATTAGACAACCAATCTTGAAAAAGAACCATCCTTGATTCTATATCTTCATCTCTGGTTGCATATTTTATTGTTTTGCCATCTTTTAATTTAATGTATATTCTTTTACCAGTAAAAAACGAATTTTTACCACTCATGCTTTCAATGTCTGCTTTGTTGATTTTTTTAATATTGTCTGTATTAGGATTGTTTTTACTAAAAAACGGTGTTAACACCAAATAATCCTTGCTAGAAGTTAAAATATAAGAGTGCCACCAACCATTTGCCACTGTCCATGCCCTACCATCAAACAACCCCTTTTCGTATAATTTTGTTAACGGTTTTTCAAAGCTTATTCTCATAATTTTTTCCTTTAATTTTTTATTGTTAATTTTAATATTATAAAAATAATTTGTCAATATAAAATTATTTTATTATTTTTGTTTTTATTGTAAACTAAGAGTTTCTTCTTGGCTTTTCATTAGTTCTTGTCGGTTTTTTTCTTGCCATTGTTTTATTCTATTGCCAAATATGAATGATATATTATTTAATATACTATTTTTTGCAAACAAGCCAATTGTTACTGCTTCTTCAAAATTTTCTTTAGATACTCTTGGTACATCTAAATTATATTTTACAGCGTCAATAGATGAATGACTAGAGTTATTACGATGTTTGTGATATAGAACAATATCACCTAAAAGCCTAGCTACTAAAAACTCTCCGCCCTTACCTTTAAAACCAGTAAATTCATCAAATAAATCTATATTCTTTTTTAGTTCACTAAACCTTATAGCACTATCTTGCCCTGTTATTTTATTATAAAAAGTACCAATAGTTACAGTTGTTTCGCCATCTTTAAAAGCCCCGCGCTCTAATTGTTGTTGATACTCCACCAAAAACTCTTTTGTATATGGTGGATTTTTACGCTTATCATATTGTTTTATAAGTGAAGGAATAAATTCTTTTGTGTATATGGTATATATAGCACGCAATTTAGTTTCAATAGCAAAGGTTAGTGCCGAAAGTTCTTCTGCATAATCTAAAGAACGCAAATCCACCAAGTTGCTATCTTCTAGTTTGGATTTTATGTGTTGTGGCATTTTTCTCAAACTAACAATCATATTGTTAGTTAAATTTAATATATTAGTCTTTGGATTCGCTATATGTTGAAAATATTCCTTAACATCACTAGCATTTGTGTCAATAAGATGCTCGACAGTTACAACAGGACTGTTAACTAAGTTCATAAAACTATTTGAAACACCATTATAATATAATTTGCTGTTGTTATTTGCCGGCATTATTATTTTGTTTTGTTTATGTAGCTTTTGAGTTAAATTTGCAAGTTTTTTTACATTTTGGTTGGTTTGTCTTAATTCCTCAGCAGCGTTGGGGTTACCAATCTCCAATTTGGATACCTTACCTAAATAAATAAAGCGAAAAGTGTTTTGCATTGTATATAAAGTATTAATATCTATATATTCAACCAAATCGGCATTCGTTGTATCAACGAAATTATTGGCATATTTTTCAGCACAAGTTATATCTATATTAACTAGTTCTCTAGCCATCCAACAATCTAGTTGCCTTAAACAATATTGAGTAGGAGCTTTTTGTATGGTTGTATTGTACAGTTTTTCTAATGTTCTTATTTTTTGTTTATCATCTAACGAAGAGGCTGTAACAGAACTAAAATTAGACGTAATATGATGCATTAATATTGTATTATTAATGTCATCAGCTATACAATTCTCTTCACTACTAAAATTATTGGCATCAAAATACTTTTGTGTAACTTGCGACAATTTTTGTGAAATTGCTTGCTGGCTTGTTCGGTTTAATTCCGTCATATCAATCTCTTTATTAGCCACACATATATAATATAAAAATACTTGATTATTAACAAGAGTGTTAAAATTTTTGGCAGTAAGAACAAAATCTAATAATCGTATTAAATCAGCTGGTTTGTTATACATTTGGTATCTTCGTATAAGGCTTAAAAAACCTTTTCTTTGGTTTGGTGCTACACTTTCATCAAAAAGATCATCTTCATACACAAGTTTTATTTCATTTTCTCTTGTTATCCTATCAAATAATATTTTCTCAGCCATAAATACCACCTTTTACCTTAATGATAGTTTATAATAAACACAAGATTTTGTCAATATTGTATTAATATTATAAACAATATATTATTTTTAAATAAACACTTGCAAAGTGTTAAATTTTATGTTAATATTTAATTTATACCAATGTATGCCGAAGTGGCGGAATGGCAGACGCACGGGACTCAAAATCCCGCGAGGGCAACCTCGTAAGGGTTCGACCCCCTTCTTCGGCACCAGTAAAAACTCCGATAAAATGGGGCTTGCAGCGGTTTTTGGAATTTTTGTTCCAAAAACTGTTTTTTTATTTTTTTGTATAAAAATGGCGTCAAAAATGGCGTCAAAATTGATACAATAAATTATTATATAATTTAATTAAGTCTTCTTTTGGGTTTTTTGTGTTTAACCCAATGTAAATATCCTGTGTAATATTAAGTGTTTTATGGCCTAACCAACTTTGTATAACTTTTTCTGGTATGCCTAAATAATAGTAATTGGTTGCAAAAGTGTGGCGCAATGTATGCATACCACCTTTTATGTTTAATTTTTTTAGCACATCGGCAAATTTTCGGTAAACCTGATTAATGCTTAAATTAAATTTACCCGATTGTATTTGTAATTGCAATAACTGCATATACTGTGGCGATATATCAATGTACTTGTATTCTAGTTTGTTCCCTCGCTGTTTCTCGTTGATAACCTTTATGCGGCCATCATCAATACAAGCCATAATATTTTTAGGCAGTTCGTTTTTTCGTATGCCCGTGAGCAAATAAAAGTAAATATATGGCTCAATATCTCGTCCTTTTACTGCCTCTAATATTCGGTATTGTTCTTCCAAAGTAAACGGTGGGCGTACATTATTTTGTTTTTTGTCCTTAACTACTGCCAAACAAGGATTATATTTTATAACCTGAGTTTGCACTGCTTTTGTTAAACAGGCGTTTATGTACAGTATAATCTTTTCCTTTTTTCGACTGATTGAAAAAGTGTTGTAAAACTCTTGTATATTCGCAGTAGTCAATTTTTCTAGTTTGATATGCCCCAATTTTTCTTTAACTGGGCACATTATACGCACCAACTCAATGTAGCCATCATATTTTAAAAAGTTCTTTTTATAAGTTTCTATCCAATAATCTATCCAACTTGCAACAGTGTAACTTGTTTTAACCCTTTCTGCTTGCAGTGCTTTTTTCTTAACTTGTGCCAATTTAGCACGGGCTTGTGCCAGCGTGTGGGCATAACCAACCACTCTACGCCCATTAATCTGGTAGCGTATCATATAACGCCCATCTGGCCTTAAATAAACATTTTTCAAATCGTCCTCCTGTATTTGTATTACAGGCTGACACCTAACAGCACTTTGTTGTTCTTTTGTTGAAGTGGCATCCAACTCTCCACTATAAGAAAATGCGCCTTTTTTAGGTGCATTTTTTTGTTGCTCGCAATCCATATAACCCTTTAACGCATATAGCATACGCAGTCCAACGGTTATTTGTTCTATTGCTCCATCTAGCATTTTATTTTCCGCATTCAAAAATTTTCCACCCCTTTTTATTGTTTACCTATGCTTTCGCAAGGTTTTCCGTATAGCCTAACAATTGATATTTTTTAAATTCGCTCAAAATAAGCATATTATCGATTATCTGCTTTTCAACTGGTTTTAAACTTTGCAAAAACACCTCTTTGGCTTGGTTAAGTGCCATTAATTGTTGTGTGCTGGCTAAATTGTCTGTATTGTCCAATAAATAGTCGATAGTAACCTTATATAAACTTGCTAATCTTTTTAAAATATTATAATTCGCCTCTAACTTACCATTTTCGTACATCGAAACTGCTGCCCTACTTGTATTTAATTTAATAGCTACCTGCTCTTGCGTAAGACCAGTCTGTAATCTTGCATTTTTAATGTTATTCATATAAAAACCTCCAATGTTTTTATAAGTGTAACATTTTTTATTAATGTTTTGTTAATTTTTTTTAAAAAATATGTAACATTTTGTTGACAAACCCAAAAATTAATGTTAGATTATGTTACATAAATGTTAATAAAACATTACAAAGGAGTTTAAAAATGGAAACAGTAAAAGAAAAAATTAAATCACATTTAGAAAAAAACAAGATAAAGCACAAATACTTGTCTGATAAATTAGCAATATCACCAACAACACTGTCCCAAATTTTCAACACAAAAAGGAAACTCAAACTAGACGAATATATCGCCATCACAAAAGCCTTAGGTGTACCCTTTGATTATTTTATAAATAAAATAAAGGAGAAACACACAAATGAATAAAAAATATTATAAAGGTGCACCCCGAGGTTATAGGGAGCATTTAACCAAAATGAGCCATAAAGGCTTAGTCAATTTATATTTAATGCAACAAAAGCACCTGCGCCGTAGCAGACAGTTTGCACTAGAACTCTACCGCGACAACCTTATTCTTGGGCGTTTTGCCAAATTCGAATTAAGCAACAGACTTTTTAACAATGCATACCCTCATTTAACCAATGAACAGTACCACAACGAAACATTTAACAATCTAAAACAAAACCACTTAGATAGTGGCACGGCTATGATATATGACGCCTACTTCGAGCAAGAATACGAAGATTATGTCAGCAGAGAGGAATAACAATGCGATGCTAAAAATCCGCGACTTAAAAGAGCAAATTAAAAACGCCAATAACAAACAAAACCTACCCACAACCGACCAATCACACTCAAAAGAATAAAAACACCCCGTACACAAATGTGTACAGGCACAAAAGGAGTATATAATTATGAAGCTAACTAAACTTGTTGTTAAACGAATAGAAAAAGGGGCAACCCAACAAGATGTAGCAGATATATTAAACATCGAGCGCCCCCACATATCAAGGATTGAAACATATAAAATACTACCTACGCCCGAGGCTTTGCAAAAATTGCTAGCGTTTTATGAATGTGCTGTTGACGACTTATACCCTACCGATTTTTTAAAAAGTATATGTCGAGTTTATCGCCCAAAAAACACAGTAGCAGACGAACCGGCCAAATACTATAATTTTGGTGCGCGTCTTCGAGTGGATACAATTAGCCCACTTTTTACAATCGAAAATCTACGCAAATTAGGCTATAAAGATAAAACGGCTTGGCTTTACGCAAAAATAAAGGAGTTCGAAACTGAACTCCAAAATTTAGATTAATGATGAGTTACAAGTAAACCAAAACATTATGGTTATACCTGTATTTATAGTATAACACATAATCAAAATTTTGTCAAACAAAGGAGTGTTATATGCAAATATACATTAACGAAGTACCAGCAACCAGCGAAGATATAGCAATGTTATATCTATTTTTAAGAACAAAAATGGCTGTTGTTTTTACCAAACAAAACAACGGTAATATATATTATACAGTTTATTAAGGGGTAATTATGCGTAGCACTATTTTTGAATTTAGCCAGGAAATGGCGTTAAAAAAGGGGCTAAACCCCAAAGATTTATTGTTGCTATCATATTTGTTTAACTGGATACAAAGCGGTAATATGCTATTTCGATGGATAAACAAAGTAGAATATTTTAAAATAACCTACAACAAAATACTAAAAGACTTACCAATTGTATTTAAAAACAGATTAAACATATATAGATGTTTAAAAAAACTAGAAAAAAGCGAGGTTTTAAAGATATATAATGATAATCAAAAAAGACTATATGTTGCGCTTAATTATAATGCTTTACTGGCTTTTTAATAAGAAGTTTTCCACACTGAGTGTATCATTTTTGATACACTCAGTATGTTTTTTAACCTACTTATCCACAGTGAGTGTTTCAAAAATGATACACTCAAACCCTACTTATCCACCGCTGTGTATCAAAAATGATACACTCAAAACAAAAGTTATCCACATTCTGTGTATCAAAAGTGATACACTCAACACCCCCAGTGTATCAAAAGTGATACACTCGTAAGTATTACTATATATTATATACATCTTAGGATATTCACTACAATAAAAATATCATACCAAGAGCGCGTGTATGCGTGCGTAGCGCACGATACGCGCGTGTGTGTTGTGTAAAAAAAATTTTGGAGGTACGGCGTGAAAAAGAAATCTAAAAAAACT
>CADAJB010000039.1 GCA_902788085.1 uncultured Eubacteriales bacterium | reverse complement strand
GCAAAGCAGGACGATACACTTAATGAAGCAATAAAGAGACTGGCAACACTTAAAGAAAAAGCGATGAATGCCAAGAATGTGGATTGGAGATAATTCATGGAAATATACTTAAAACCGATAATTTCAGCGTGTTATGTGTTCCCGGTTCTTGCCGTGCTTTTCACACTGCCATACATAATTTACGAATATCATAAATATGGCTCGATACTTGTAATAAGAACAGGGGTTGTGTACACATTTATATTCTACATGCTTACCTCATATTTTATGACAGTGCTTCCGCTGCCTCCGATTGATTCAGTGACACCGGATTCGGCATGTATGCTGTTGGTGCCATTTGACGCAGTAAGAAGAGTTGTTGCTACTGCGAATATTACTTTATCGAATCCGGCAACATATATTAATCTGTTCAAATGTGGTGACTTCTGGCAGATTGCTTTCAATATTCTGCTGTTAGTGCCATTTGGTGTGTATCTGAGATACTATTTTAAGAGAAAATGGTGGCAGGTGCTTATAATGTCATTCTGCTACAGCCTGTTTTTTGAGCTTACGCAGTTGTCAGGCTTGTATGGAATATATCCTTATCCATACAGATTCTTTGAAGTGGACGACCTGATATGTAACACACTTGGAGGAATGGTGGGCTTCTGGGTTATGCCGGCGGTTGTTTTCATGCTTCCAAAGCGTGACAGAATGGATGAGGTTGCTTACAACAGAGGACAGATTGTGTCGGAATTCAGAAGAATAATAGCATGGGCATTGGATATGCTTGTGATAATGGCTCCGGTTGCCGTATTTTTTGCAATAGATAAAGAAAAGTTTATGAATGCTGTGTATGATGTAAGATATCTGGTTGTCATAGCTGTATATATAGTTATTGCATTTACAATAGACGAAAAACTATTGTTTAGGGCTTGTGCAATTAGGTCTATATCGTTGGTTATTCGGCTGGTTATTTCACCAGTACCAGTTTTATCTATATAGCCTTGTGGCAACCTATTTGTCTTTTTAGAAACATCAGCACGCAAGTTTTTGGTTATTTTTTGTGTAACCACTGCCATAATATAACCCTGAATATAGTTAAATATAGCCGAAAGTCCATAAATTACAACCAAAAATATACCTATATAAAATACTTTGTCGGTGTCCATTGTTCCAGTTATGCCATCCGAGATAGTGTTAGCAAGGTCGCCAAGTTTATTTGGCCCAATTAAAGTGCAAACAACACCTAAAATTGCTAACACTATTGCAATAGTAAACGGAACTAAATATTTTTTGCCATACTTTGCTAAAAACAATAACGATTTTAGCGAAGTTTTTGTTTTTGCGGAAGAATTAATTGTTTTTGTAGAATTTTTCATTATGCTAATTCCTCCTTAGATAATTGAGATAGTGCAATTTCTTTATATACTGCACAATCTTTCATTAATTGTTTGTGTGTGCCTTGCCCTACAACTGTGCCGTTATCTAAAACTAAAATTACATCGGCATCTTTTATTGTGCTTATGCGTTGTGCAACAATAACACAAGTAGTGTTTGTTAGCGTTTGTTTTAGTGCGTCACGCAAGTTTTTATCTGTTTTATAATCTAGCGCCGAAAAACTATCGTCAAAAACTATAATTTCGGGGTTTCGGGCTATTGCGCGTGCAATATTAAGCCTTTGTTTTTGCCCACCAGATAAGTTAGAGCCACCTTGTGTAAGCATGTGTTCTACCCCGTCGGGAAGTTTGCTAACAAACTCGGTTGCCTGCGCTACATCTAAGGCTTTGTTGATGCTGTCTATACTTTCGTCACCAAAACTATCACCATAAGTTAAGTTTTGCTTTATTGTTCCACTAAATAAAACGGGTTTTTGAGATACATACGCTACGCGGTTGTTAAGGTCGGCTAGCCTATAATCTTTTACATCTACACCGTCAACCAAAACCTGACCTTCGGTTGCATCGTATAAGCGCGGAATTAAGTTTACAAGTGTAGATTTTCCGCAACCCGTTGAACCAATTACAGCCAAGGTCTGCCCTTTGTTTAGGGTTAGGTTTATATCTTTTAAAATATACTCTTCGGCACCCGGGTATTTAAAAGATACATTTTTAAATTCTAAACTTCCACTTTGTTGCGGTTTTATGTTTCCGCTTCCGCTTACAATAGAAGGTTGTGTATTTAAAACTTCGTTTATACGCTTGCCAGCAACCAAAGCGCGTGGCAATAATATAAACACAACTATAAGCATTATAAACGACATAACAAGTTGCATTGCATACGACATAAACACAACCATATCGCCAAACAAACTTGCTTTTTCCATAATTGATGTTGCATCTTTTATAATAAATGCACCCAACCAATAAATACCCAAACTTAAACCACTTGCAAGCATCGACATAAATGGGTACATTAAAGCCATAGATTTATTAATAAACAATTCGTTGTTTGTTATATCGGTGTTGGCTTTGTCAAATTTCTTTTCTTGATAATCTGCTGCATTAAACGCCCTAACTACACGCATCCCATTTAAGTTTTCACGCGCGGCACGGTTTAAGTTGTCGGTAAGTTTTTGCACTTTGCGGTATCGTGGTAAAACCACAATTATTAACACTGCCACAGCAACTATAAGCATTAATACCGCACCACCAACAAGGGCTGTCCATTGCCAACTTTTAGTTAAAATAATGCTTAACGCCCAAATTGCAGTAACAGGTGCACGCACTAAAACCACCAACCCAAACGACACAAGCATTTGTATTTGTGTTATGTCGTTGGTTGTACGAGTGATTAAACTAGATGTAGAAAACTTGTTTATTTCGTTTTGCGAAAAGCCCAAAACTTTTTTATAAACTTTTTCTCTTAGCCTTGCACCAAAACCACCTGCAACCTGCGCTACAAATAATGTTGCAACAACCGATGCTAGCCCACTGCACACAGCACACAAAAGCATCATTCCACCTGGGGCAATAAGGTCTTGCCATACAGCACCCGAGTAAAGTTTTTCGGTTATTTCGGTCATATAAGAAGGCAATTTTAAATCTAGCCAAACCGATACAACCACACAACCAGCGGTAAGTAAAACAAACAGCCATTCTTTGGTTGTTAAAAATTTAAATAGTCTTAACATTTTTCACCTAAAAATTTAATAATAGAGTATTATATTATATTAAAATATATATTGTCAATAAATAAAACAAATTTAAAAAATTATATTGTATGTTTGACTTTAAAACTAAACCTTAGTATAATTTTTTAGAGGTAATTATGAACAAAGTTTTAGCATTTGATGTAGATGGTACACTCTCGGATGTTTATAGCAATATTCAACCCGGCGTGCAACCTGTTTTTTTAGATAATAGGGTTTTAAAAAATAAAATAATTTTTGCAACGGGCAACACCATAACCACCATAAAAACAATGCGCCAAAACCTATTAAAACTTAACCCAAAACTAAATAAATGTTTTAGTTATTCGGCGTGTTTAGGCGGAAGCATTATTTATGACAACTTAGATAATATTGTTTTTCAAAAATTTTTATGCCGTAAAAAACTTGTTAAATATTTAGATAGATGTGTAAAACTAGACCCGCAATGCTTTTTTATGTTTATGCTAGAAGACAGACAGGTTTTTGCACACACTAACGATGAATTTAAAAGTTATATTGTTTCGAAGTTTGGCAAAATGAATATGGACCAAAACGAAATGTCGTTTAACGATGAAGACTATCACACATTATTAAAAAAACTACCCCGAATTTACACTGTTAACATTTTTAGCGTAAATAATTTTATGCAAATGTATAATGATTTATTAGCAGATGTAAAACAAGCAAAATATTTTACATACATAGATTTTAGATGGAATATGGTGCAAATATCTTCGGGCAATAAATATAATGCTGTAAGATATATGGTTAAAAAATTAAAAGAACAAAATTTATATAATAAAGATATAAAAGATATTGTTTATTTTGGCGATGGCGAAAACGATATAGATTGCTTAAAGATGTGCAATTTTTCGATTGCCCGTGGCAGTGATTTACCGCAAAAGGTTGTAGATGCGGCAACAGTTTATGCCGAAGATGTAACACCATATTTAAATAAAATTTTTAAATAAAAACAATGTTGATAAGTTTTAACTTATACACATTTATAATAAAATAATCTAGTTTTTACTAGATTTTTCTTTATTATAAAGCCCTTTTTTTGTTTGCATTATATTATTTGTATATGATATACTAATTAAATGGAGGGTACATTATGAAAAAAAGATTTTTTATGTTGATGCTTGCTTTTCTTTTTGCTTTGCCGGGCATATTTATTTTGACTGGTTGTGGCGAAAATACCGACAACCCACAACAAAAAGAAATTGCAAGTTTATATATTAAATACAACGAGCAATCAAGCGACAATATATACATTACACAAGACTATGGTTTTAGTGTTAGTGATATAATGCAAGAAACCGAGTTTGTGTTTGTATATAAAGACGGAAGCAAAAAAGTTATTAACGAACAAAACTTTACAAAAGATGAATTAAACAAACTTGAAGAAACATATTTAGTAAAATACTATGTAAATCAAGAAGATAATTGGGTGGAAATAGGAAATGTAAGTTATTCTACAAAGCCCGATGCCGGAAATTATAAAATAGAATTTACTATCAATCAAAAAACTGCAAAAGTTTTTCTTACAGTTCAACAAACTGAACTTAATAACAAAACAATATCCGTTGTTATAGCACAAAAAGACGACGACAACTGGCGTGCTAAAATTAACAGAACCCAAACTTTTAAGTACGAACAACAAACACACAAAGAAACTGATAACGGAACCATTAATTCAAACTATATTGCCTACGCAATAGACGGCAACACTGATGTTTCGGGTATAAATGTATCACAAATTTATGCAATTCCACAAATTTTAAATATAGAAAATGAAATTCCAGAATTTTGGCAAGCAGATTTTAATGCAATTAATGCAAAAACAGGAAGCAACAGTAAAGATGTTTATAACGCAATAAAAAACATTGAAATATTTAAGAGCAACAATC
>CADAJB010000038.1 GCA_902788085.1 uncultured Eubacteriales bacterium | reverse complement strand
TCGGGTTTTTTATTGTTAATATGGTCTAAAAAGCCTGTATCTTGATGAGTAAAACCGTTGTGGTCTTGTTGCCAAGCCGTGCTTGTTAGCAAAATGTTAAGACTAGATATATCTTTTCGCCATTTAATATCATGGCAACTTTTTAGCCACTTTGCGTGTTGCGAAACCATACTATCTACTATGCGCACAAACGCCTCGTAACTATGAATTAGCCCATGCCTGCCTGTTAATAAATAACCTTCTAGCATACCTTCACAAACATGTTCAGATAAAAACGCATCCATAACTCTACCAGTATTAGAAACCAACTCGTCATCTTTATATGTTTTTGCACCAAACGACCTAGACTGATTTTCAAAAACTTTGTACAACCTGTTACTTAATGCTTCGTCGGGTCCAAAAATTCTAAAATTGTTTGGGTTTAGGGTATATACATTGCTTAAAAACTCACCCAAAACAAACATATCTTGTGCTTTATCTTTTCCGCGACCACTAAGTTTTATACCGCTTTGCGAAAGTTTTGGTAGTTTTAACTCTTTTAACAATGCCCCACCATTTGCATGCAAGTTTGCGCTTATACATTTTTGTGGCGGTGGCAAAATTTGTTTAATTTGGCTATTTAGTTTGCCGTTTGTAAATAATTCTTGTGGGTTATAACTTTTTAACCACTTTTCTACTATGCCCAAATGCTCGGGTTTAGACATATCCACAGGCACTTGATGCGCCCTAAAACTGCCTTCTATTTTTTTGCCGTCAACCACCTTAGGCCCAGTCCAGCCTTTTGGGGTTTTTAAAATTATCATTGGATAGCAAACATCAACTTTTTTGCCACTGCGTGCAGAAGCCCAAATATTTTTTATGCGTGTTATACATTCGTCCATAGCACGCGCCATAACAGAATGTAGTTTTAATGGATTGGTGCCTTCTACAATAATTGGATGATAGCCATAACCTTTAAACAAACTTATAAGTTTATCTTTGCTAATTCTAGCAAGCATTGTTGGGTTGCTAATTTTATAACCATTTAAATGTAAAATTGGCAAAACAGCACCATCGTTTATGGGGCTGATTAATTTATTGCAGTGCCACGATGTAGCAAGCGGACCAGTTTCGGCTTCGCCGTCGCCCACTATTGCTGTAACTATTAAATTAGGGTTATCCAGCACTGCACCATAGGCGTGCGCAAGGCTATAACCTAATTCGCCACCTTCGTTTATACTGCCCGGAACTTCGGGCGCAACATGGCTAGAAATTCCACCCGGAAACGAAAACTGCTTAAACAATTTTTTTAAGCCTTCTTCGTCTTGTGTTATGCTAGGATAAAATTTTGAATAAGTGCCTTCTAAATAACTGTTTGCAACAAAAAAGTTACCACCGTGCCCGGGCCCCGAAATTAAAACCATATCTAAGTCGTATTTGTTTATAACACGATTGCAATGCGCATAAACAAAGTTCTGCCCTGCAACCGTTCCCCAGTGCCCCACTATGCGTGGCTTTATATCTTCAATTTTTAGTGGGCGTTTTAATAGTGGGTTATCTAATAGATACAACTGCGCAGCAGATACATAATTAGCCGCCCTAAAATATTTATCTAAAACACTAAAATATTGCTTTGTACTAAACTTATCTTTTAACATAACTACCACCATTTATTTTTTTATATTATACCAAACTTTTAATTTTTTAGAAACAAAATACAAGTATATTTTAAAAATATTATTTAACACATACTATGCAGTGCTATGCGGTTTTTATATACTATGCAGCATTTTTTTGTAACATAGTTGCAAAAATGCATAGTATAGTGCATAGTATTAAACAAAAAACAACCTTATGGTTGCTTTACTATTTTATATGTAAGTTTAAATGCATATTGCTGAATTGCATAGTACCTGTGCCCTGTGATGTTTAAATAACCACCTTTTAATAAACACATTTGTTCGTTCCAAGGGGATGCAAAAACTATGTTTTTATCTACCTTTATAAACTTTTCTAAACGCGGTATAGGCGCAACAACACCGCTAGGTTGTTTAGGGTTGAAGACATATCTTTTTAATGCCGTATTTATATGCATAGCATATTTTCGGTTAAGCCCTGCGTTTTTTATTATAATAAAATCACCAACACTTGCATAGTTTTTTGTTTCGAATATACTATATAGTTTTTTATTATATAAAACTGTTGAATTAGTTGTTATCTTTTTGTTATTTTGCTTGCAAATAACATACTCTACGGGTGCCGTTTTTTCGGCAAAAATTATATCTTGTTTTTTTAATAGATTATTTACAAACTTATTTATATCTTCTATTATTTCAAACTTTAATTTTACGCTAGTATATTCTGCGTTTTTTGGGGCTTTTAGTGTTATTGTTTTATATTTCATTTTCACCTACACTTGCCCCACAATTTTGGCAGATTTCTTGGTTTTTATCTAACACATTATTACAGTTTGTGCAGTGCTTTTTGTTTTGGGTGGAATTTAACTTGTTATCTATATATTCTTTACTTTTGGCTGTGTTTACTATTAAAACAACCCCTACAATATCAGCAACAATCGCTAAAAAAGCAGGACTTAAAAGCAACATAAAACTAATAGCGTGTGCAGTTTTTATAAAAGCAAGTAAATTATTTATAAACATGCCCCACGGAATTAAAGATAGCCCTAAAAACACTATACCTATAACTATTATACCTGTTTTGTTTAAATTCATAAGCACTCCACCCTTTTTTATAATTTTATCATATAAAAAACACAAAAACAATTAAAATATTCTACTTCGGTTTTTTCTGTTATTTTTTACTTTTTGTTATTATTTTGTCGCTTAGGTCTATATCTTTTAATTCGTTGGCTTTATCACAAATATACTGTGCAATCTCATCTCGACCTAATCCTTGTTTTAAAAGGTCAGAAAAATCTATTTTTTTGCCAAAAACATATACATTTTCTTTCTTTTTATAATATGCCGGAAAGATTGGAACATCTATGCCTTCTTTTAAACACAACCTGCATAGCACCACAAAACCAGCATAAAAGCCCTTTAATTCGTCGGTATATCCGTTTATAGACATTTCAGGAAAAATTACTAAACTTTTGCCATTTTTTAATGTTTCTATACTTTGTGTTAGCGTACGCTTAAAACGAGCATCTTTATAAGTAGAAATTAAATCTAGCCCTTTATAAAACCACCAAGTAAGCGGCGTAGCCAGCAAGCAATATAATCTAGCCAAAAAAAGAGGCATTTTTTTCTTTTCGTGAAAATAAACTCGACTTTGATATTTATACATAGATTTAAAACTATCGTTCATTTCGCCCGCACCCCAAAACCTAAACGGAACATCCCAATAAAGTTCAAGTGCCAAAGGGGCTATTGTGCCTACATGGTTACTTAAAATTATAGATGGCTTATCTATCTTCTCACCCAAATAAATGTATTGCGGTTTTTTATGTGTTAGGCGCAAAAAAGCCTTATAGTTTTTATACCATCTTTTTTGCTCTTTTGTTTTAACTTTTTTTGCCATAATATATTGTCCTTGTTATCTTTTGTATATAATAATTTTATCATAAACAACTTAAAAAAGTCTAATATATTATTCAAACAAAAATAAAAAAAGAGCAACTTGCTCTTATTTTTTATTGCGTAGTTTACGCAAGAATGGAGGAATATCATCTTCGTCAATACTTACACGGCTAGACATAGGCTCGTCGCGTTGTACATTACCCCTAATTTCGCGACCGTTAGATGCTAGGTCTTGTTCGTCATCGTCGTAAGCACTTGGTGAAACTTTACCGCTTTTTATACGGTTTGCCAAAAAGTCGGCATATTCTTGTTTTGTTGGTTGTTGTTCTTGCTCTTCTTCGTCTTCGGCGTCTTGTGGTTGTTCGTCAGCCTTATCTTTATCGTGGTTAAAACCAGTAGCAATTATGGTTATTTCTACTTCGTCTTCCATATTGTCACTTACACTTGCACCAAAAATAATGTTACATTTAGGGTCCACAATATCGCGCATCATATCTGCCGCTTCGTGAACTTGGTCTAGTGGTAAATCTACACCACCCTTAACATTAAATATAACACCAGTAGCACCCTCGATGGTTGTTTCTAATAGTGGGCTAGATACGGCCTGAGATAGTGCTTCAAATATCTTGTGGTCGCCCTTAGCACGACCAATACCCATGTGTGCACGACCACGATTTGTCATAGTTGTGCGAACATCGGCAAAGTCGAGGTTGATAAGCGAGTTTTCGATAATTAAGTTACTAATACCTTGCACACCTTGACGCAATACATCATCGGCGTATCTAAAAGTATCTACAATACCTGTGCCCTTTGGCACAATTTTGAATAACTTTTCGTTTGGTATAATAACTATAGAATCTACAACCTTGCTTAGTGCTTCTATACCTTTTTCGGCATTAGTCATACGCTTTGCACCTTCAAACAAGAAAGGTTTTGTAACAACTGCTATTGTTAAAATTCCTTTCTCTTTGGCAAGACCTGCAATAAGCGGTGCAGCACCTGTACCTGTTCCACCACCCATACCAGCGGTAACAAACACAAGGTCGGCATCGTTGATTGCTTGGTTTAGTTCTTCATAGTTTTCTTCGGCTGCCTTATAACCAATCTCGGGGTCAGCACCAGCACCCCAACCACGAGTAAGTTTCATACCAATTTGAATACGGTAATCGGCTTTGCTTATTTGAAGCGCTTGTTTATCGGTGTTTACGGCAATAAATTCTACACCATTTACACCTGCATTAATCATACGGTTAATGGCATTGCTACCACCGCCACCAACACCTATAACTTTAATTTTTACTACTGGGTTAATTTGATTTTGTGGTTGATAAGAACCATAACTGTTGTTGTTATCCATAATTTCCTCCATTATGACTTTTTGAATATTTTAGTAAAAAACGAATTACTTAATTTATTTTGTTTTAATGCCACATCTAACAGCCCCAACAAACTGGATACATGCGGTTTATCTAACTGTGGCACAGGTGGCGCAATTATGCGGGTGTCTTTATTTAAAACTTTGCTAACTAAATCACGCGCGCCCTTTAAATAACTTAGCCCACCACCAGTTAAAAGTATTGGCACATAACTTGGGTATTCGAACTTACAATTATTTAAGCATTTGCCTATCATTTTGGCTATTTGTGTTACACGGCTAGAAACAACTGCGTTTGCAATGGCTGCATCTACTTTATATTCTATTTCGTTTTGCACCACTTCATAATAATCGCCTTTTTCCACATATACTCTTATTACAATGTCTTCAGGTGTAAATGATGAATGCCAAATCTTTTCGATTTCCATTCAAGTCATAAAAATAAAATAATATATCTTTTTTATTTAATTCTATTATTAATATAAAATTAATTTCTCTTATAACTCTACATAATATTAATTTATTGAAAGATATAATTT
>CADAJB010000037.1 GCA_902788085.1 uncultured Eubacteriales bacterium | reverse complement strand
TTTACATTCGTAAAAACCAACATCTTTTTCTATAATAATGCAAAAGTGTATGCCCACAAAAAATATTAAAACCCCTATTACAATTAATAATACCGTTGCATATACGGGCAGTGGGGCAAGTAGTGCAGTAAATAATAAAGCCAAAAAGGCAATGGTGGATATTAACCCCAGCACTATTTCTAGTGTGAATATAAATTTAGAGGTTTTAATTTTTTGTTCGTTTAATAATACTAAATTATTTTCTGCTTCTTGCTTATATTCGTTTTCGTTTAGTTTTTTGCCAGATAACAATTCGTTGGCACTAATGTTTAGTGCTTGGCATAACGGCAGCATAAGGTTGGTATCCGGAAAACCGTTGCCACACTCCCATTTAGAAATTGTTTTTTCGCTAACCATAATTTTATTGGCTAATTGTGCCTGTGTTAAATTATTTTGCTTGCGTTGTTCTTTTATAAATTTACCAGTATCTAATAAATTCATTTTTTACCTCCTTTTAATTTAGTATAACATAGGCAAATAAAAAAAGACCCCTACAAACCGTAGAGTTTTTGTTTTTTTGTATTCTAATTGATAGAATAAACAATACTTTTTTATTTAAACATTATGTTTTTGCACTAATTTGTGCTATACTAAATATAAAAAGGGGGCTAATATGCTATCGTTACGAAAACAAGTATATGATTATATTTCAAATAAGTATGATGCGCAACCAGAATACTTGTGGTTTAAATTTCCGCAATATGCAGTATTTAGGCAAAAACAAAATAACAAATGGTTTGGCATAATTATGAATGTGCAGAAAAATAAATTAGGGCTAAAAGGCGAAGACGAAGTTGATATTTTAAATGTAAAATGTAACCCCTTTTTGCTAGACGAACTTTTGTGTAAAAAAGGTATTTTGCCTGCATACCATTTAAGCAAGGGCAGTTGGGTGTCTATATTGCTAGATGGCTCGTGCAATTTTAGTGATATTAAAAGTTTGATAGACGAAAGTTATAACCTAACTTTAAATAAAAATATGCAGTTAAAAATAAGGAACTATAACATAAATTGGATTGTGCCCGCAAACCCTAAATATTATGATGTTGTGGGTGAATTTAAAAAGAATAAAACAATATTGTGGAAACAATCCAGCAGCATAATACCGGGTGATATTGTGTATATATATGTTGCAAAGCCATATTCTGCGGTGTTATTTAAGTGCATAGTATTAAAAGTTAATATTCCATACGAATTTAAGAATAAAGATGTAAAAATGGAAAGAGTTATGCAAATAGAATTATTAAAAGAGTATAACAAAAACCGGTTTACTTTGGAATTTTTAAAGGAATATGGCATAACAACAATCCGCGGGCCACGAAAAGTGCCAAATAGTTTAGTTAATATATTGGGTTAAAGCAAAAACAAATTGTTAATTAAAAAGTTGACAATTAAAAACATAATTGATAGATTATTTAAAACCAAAATTTAGGGGGAATTATGAAAAGTTTAATAACATATTTTAGTGCATCGGGCGTTACAAAAAATGTTGCACAAAATTTAGCAAAGGCAATTAATGCCGATTTGTTTGAAATTGAACCAGTACAAAAATATACAGATGCTGACCTAGATTGGACAGATAAAACCAGCCGCACCACACTAGAAATGGCAGATAAATCTTCTAGACCACAAATAAAAAACAAGGTGCAAAACTTGCAAGATTATGATAGTGTGGTTATTGGTTTTCCTGTTTGGTGGTACACTGCACCAACTATTATTAATACTTTTATAGAAGAAAATAATTTAGAAGGCAAAAACATTTATGTGTTTGTTACCAGCGGTGGCTCGGGGGCGGAAGATAGTTTTAACCACTTAAAAGCAGCATACCCAAAACTTAAATTTATAGCTTGTAAAAGATTAAGAGGGAACGAAAACGCACAACAACTTGCCGAATGGATAAAATAAAAGAACCATTATTAATTTAATGGTTTTTTGTTTTTAAAAAAATTTAAAAAAGTTATACAAAAACACTTGATTTATTAGAACATTTGTTCTATAATAAACCTACACAAAAGTTATAACGGTGTGCATAGGTTTTGTGTAGGAGGTAAGTTTTGGGGTATTTTAAGTATAAAATTTATATACCGTGGCAGTTTGTTATAGATAGGCAAGTTAAGCTAGCGTACACAAAGCAAATTGATTATATTCGTTTATATAATTATGCTTAATGTTAATGGTGCGCCATACAGGATTCGAACCCGTAACCCTCGGTTCCGAAGACCGATGCTCTATCCAATTAAGCCAATGGCGCATATATTATAATATTAATGTAAAACTAAAAAAAAATCAAGAACAAAACAATATTTTTAGTTTAGTTATTTTATTTACAAATTAATTGTTTTATTATAAACTATAAAAAAGGTGAAAGTATGATTAAAGAACATTATAATCCAAAGTTGTTAATTAGTTTTGTAAATCCGCTAAAAATTAATTTAACACGCGAAGAACTACAATTTATACGCGACAACTGCTTTTTTAATTTAAAAATAGAACAAATCACAAAACAAACTATTGCCCAAATTTATGATGAGTTGTTAAAACTAAGTGATTTTTACAAATCTATAAGTGCCGACAACTTGGTTGCTTATGTAACCAGCATTTTAGATAAATTGTTTGATTATGTTCCGTGGGACGATGTTGAAAAGCAGGTTTTGTTAGCCGAAGAAGCCGAAAAAGAAAAAGTTAATTATATACCCGAATTAAATTATTAAGGTATAAATTTTAAACTTTTTAGTGCATAGTATATAAAAAGTGGTGCATAGTATCAAAAATTAAATACTATGCACCTTTTATTTTGCTTTTTGTAGTGTTGTGCATAGTAATAATTTTTGAATTGTTGTTTTTATTTTTTGTTTATATTTGTTTGCTATTTATTTTAAATATGTGTATAATATAAAAAATGGAGGTGTAGGGTATGCAAAACAAAAAAGTAAAAGTGCATAGTATTATAGTTTGTTTAATTGTTAGCATACTTGCACTTTTTAGTTTTACATTTGTTTTTACTAACAACAACAGTAAAGTTAGCGCAGCAACTGCAAACCTTAGTTTTACTATGGACGACCAGTTAAATAATATTGGCGCACCTTTTGATTGGTATATAAATATAAAAGACCAAAGTGGTAGTATTGTTTATTCAAAAACATTTAATGGTGTTGTTGCAACTGGTCCTAGCGTAGGTTTAACCGTAGGTGCTAGATATTCAATAATGGTATATACACCTACTGGTGTTACGGTTTATTTAACTTTAACATCTAATAATAAAGATATATATATAGAAAACAACTACCTTGGCAATGATTTTGTAATGCCGTCGGGTGGTGCTAATATTGAAATATTGTTTGCTCAAAATAATAATAGTATATTTTTCGATAGCACAACTATATAATTAAAGAGGTTTGCCCTCTTTTTTTATTTATAAAAATAAAAAATTTTTGAAAAAGTATTTTGTTATATAAAAATATATGTTATAATTTAACTATATAAAAGGAGTTTTTATGGCAAACAAAGAAGATATGGCATACCAACGCGAAAAACGCAATCGCAGGCTTAGTATAATTTTAATGATTGTTTTTGGTCTTGTGATGATTGGTGGTTTTGTTATGCTAATAAAAGGCATACTAATAGACACAAGTTCAATCACAATAGATGCAGTTTTGGCAATGGTTGGTAAAATTGCATTGTGTGTATTTGGTGGGTTAATAGCACTTACAGGATTGTTTTTTCTTATTTGTGCTATTGTTATGGCAGTTACAAAGTTTGAAGGTAATTCTCGCAACCCTATTAACAACTTTTTTAAAGATACCGTTTCGGAATTTCAGGATATGTTAGACGAAACAGGTCAAACACTTGCACCACGCAAAAAAGATAAAAAAATTTGCCCCGAATGCGGGCACGAAAATTCGGCAAACGAAACAATTTGCACTAAATGTGGCGGAGGTTTAGGTGAATAAACCCGAAATTTTAGCCCCCGCTGGTAATATTGATGCGCTAAAAGTGGCAATAAACAATGGTGCAGATGCGGTGTATTTAGGGCTTCAAGATTTTAACGCACGCATTAGTGCAGATAATTTTACTACACAAAATATTGCCGAATATGTAAGATATGCACACACCTATGGTGTAAAGGTTTATTTAACAGTAAACACCTTAGTAAACAACACCGAAATGCCACTTTTAATAAACACTGTTAAAAGTGCAGTCGAGGCAAAGGTAGATGCATACCTTGTGCAAGATTTGGGTGTTTTTAGTGTGTTAAAAAAATGTTTTCCTGATATTAATTTGCACGCCAGCACTCAGTTGGGTGTGCACAATTTATATGGTGCGTTGCAAGCACAAAAATTAGGCTTTACTCGCATAGTGCTATCTAGGGAAGCAAAACTAGAAGATATAATTCAAATACGCAAAAACACAAACCTAGAAATAGAATATTTTGTGCAGGGTGCATTATGCATAGCATTTAGCGGTAATTGTTATTTTAGTGGAATGATGCAAGATAACAGCGGTAACCGCGGAAGATGTAAACAATACTGCCGAATGAAATATACACCTAATTTAAACGAAAACGAATATAACGAGAAGTATATGCTTTCTGCCCGTGATTTGTGTTTAATTAATAATTTATCTAAATTAATAGAAGCGGGTGTTACAAGTTTTAAAATAGAAGGTAGATTGCGCCGAAGTGGTTATGTTGCACAAGCAGTGCATAGTTATAGGCAAGCAATAGACCATATATTATATAAAACCGAATATAACAATAAAATTGAGATTTATAACCTAAAAAAAGTTTTTAGCCGTGGCGAATTTAATTATGATGCATATTTAAATAGCGGTGTGCCAGATGATGTTGTAAACCCTAATGTCCAAAATCACTTGGGTATAGAAATAGGCAAGGTTATAAAAGTTGTTCCGTTTAAAGATTTATTAAAGGTAACAATTTCTTCTTCGCATCAACTTAATACAGGCGATGGTTTAAAGTTTTTAGATAAAGGCACACAAATATGCAGTCTTGGTGTTGGCAATGTAGAAAAGATAGACAACAACACTTTTAATATCTACACAAAACACAAAATTAAAAAAGATTATGCCGTTTATTTAATTTTAGATAGCGTTGCCGAACAAAAACTTATTGATGTAAATAAAAAAATAAAAATAAACGCAACAATTAATGCGCTTGCTAACAATAATTTAAGTTGTACACTAACTTGTGGTAATGTTAGCGTAGATTTTTGTTCAGATTTTGTTTTGCAACCCGCACAAAACTGCCCAACACAAAAAGAAGAAATTGCTATACAGTTTGCAAAACTTGGCGATACATATTTTGAAGTTGAAAATTGTACGGTTACTACCAACAATGTATTTATTCCTAAAAGTGTATTAAATAATTTTAGAAGAAATGCTATTTTAAAACTAGAAGAACATATAGTTTTACATAATCAGCAAAACATAACTGCCGCAATAGATAACAATGCAATAAAAGAAGTGTTAAGTTTTAAAGCAAAACAAACGCAACAAAACAAGTTTTCTAATATTTTTGTTATAAACGAAGATAATTTTTCTTTTGCAAAAAATAAATTAAGTAAAGACTGCATAGTAGTATTAAGCCCACAGCAATATAATAAAAATGTAGTTCAAAAATTTTTAGATGAATTTAAAGGCTTTAAGGTGGGGTTAAATCTACCAATTATTGCTAACCATAAAGATTTAATTATGCTAGACGACATTATAAACCAAAATAAAGATTTAGTTTTAGTTTCTAACAATATATATGGTTTGCACTATACTAACACTCATCAGGTTATTGCGGGGCTGGGTATGAATGTGTTTAA
>CADAJB010000036.1 GCA_902788085.1 uncultured Eubacteriales bacterium | reverse complement strand
TATAACTTTAACGCCTGCAAAATATACAAACTATAATGTGTTGGCGTAACCAAATTTATATTAGTTGCGCCCTTTTCTTCTAACTGTTTAAACACATTACTTAGTTCTTCTATGGTATAAAACTTACCATAATCACCGTGGCTTATATCATAGTTTTGACAATACACACATTTTAAATTGCAATGACCAAAAAAGATAGCACCACTGCCACGCTTTTTTGTTTGTTCGGTGCCCGAAATTATGGGTTCTTCCCAATAGTGAAGCATTATTTTATTTATTAAAATTTTATCGCTTGCCCCACAAAAACCTATGTTTTTAGTTCTATCAACAGGGCACTTGCGTGGGCAAAAATTACATTTGTTTATCATAAAAACATTATAACATATTAAATAAAAAAAGAAAAGGCAAAAATATTATTTTGCCTTTGCAAAAGCAGATACATCTAGCATTTTTTCTAGATACCCTAAAATTTCTTGTTTTGTATATTTCTTCACTTCTTCCATATAATGTATTCCAAGATAAGCAAAACCACCTGTAAAGAATTTTGAAAGCATTGAAACTGGCACTAAATATTCCACCTTATCTTCTAATGCTTCTAATAAATCTTCAATATAGTCGTTTACCATTTGCAAAATCATCATACAAACCCTGTCGCTAATACCTGTTTTTAAATAAACAGCCCAAAATTCTTGACGTTCGTTCATAAAATCTAGGCAAATTTCTGCTATTTTTAAATATAATTCTTTGGGTGTAGTATATGTAAAACTAGACAACACTTTATCGAATACTCTTTCTTTATAATCTTGCACTATGGTTTTTATTAAGTGATATTTATCTTCATAATATTTATAAAATGTTGCACGGGCTATCATTGCTTGCTCACAAATATCGGTTACACTAATGTCATCAAAACTGTGGGTTTGCCTTAATTTTAAGAATGCATCAACTATTATTTTTCGTGTACGTAAAACCTGTTTACTCTCTGACATACTAACCTCCGTTTACAAATAAATAATAATGTAAATCTACTTTACTTTAATTTAAAACTGCAGTTTTAAATCTATTGATTTTTTTATGATTATATCATATAATATATACAATAGTCAATAAAATTGACATATGTTTATTAAAATTAAGGAGAAAGTTATGAATTTTGAAAAATTTGCTAATATCATAGTAAAGGGCAGATTTGTATTTTTAAGTATTTTTTTTGTTTTATTGGTAGCAAGTGCCATACTTTTAAATTTTGTAAATGTCAACTATGATTTAACCGAATATTTGCCTAATAACTCTAACACAAAGCAATCAATAGAGATTATGCAAGAAGAATTTGGAGCAACAGGCACGGCAAGTATTATGATAACCAACACAACCAAAAACGAAGCACAAAATATTGCCAACCTTATAGCCCAAAAAGAAAGTGTTGCTACTTGTGTTGTTAGTAGGTATCAACTAAAACAAGATAGCACTACTCAGGGATATGCTTTAATTAATATTTTTTTAACAGATGGCGATTACACCACCGAGGCCGAAAGCACTATAAAAAATATTAAACAAATTTTAAGTCAAAATTTAACAGATGACCAACAATATTATTTAACAGGTTCGGCAGTAACTTCGGGGGCATCACGCACGGCCATTATGAATGAAATACCAATAATTATGTTAATGGCAATATTAGTGGTTGCATTGGTATTGTTGTTTACAACACGATCGTGGATAGAACCCGTAATTTTGCTTTTAGTAATAGGCACAGCAATACTTATTAATATGGGCACAAATTATCTTTTGGGTCAAATTAGTTTTATTTCGAATTCTGTTTCATCAGTGCTTTTAATAGCACTAGCAATGGACTATTCTATTGTTTTAATAAACCGTTTTCGTGAAGAACGCGAAAAAGAACCTAATGTTTATATCGCTATGCAAAACACCTTAAAAGGCAGCATAGTTACGATAGTGTCTAGTGGACTTACCGTTATGGCAGGGTTAATTTCGCTTGTGTTTATGGATTATAAAATTGGCTTAGATATGGGGTTGGTTCTTACCAAAGGTGTATTTATATCTATATTAGCAGTAATATTTTTAATGCCCGCAATTTTATTATTGTTTAGCAAAATGCTTAAAAAAACAGAGCATAAAAATTTTTTAAGAGGATTAAAGCACATAGGATCTTTTGCAAAACACACACGCTTTGTTATGCCAATTGTTTTTCTTGTATTAATTGTTGCTGCTTTTGCAGTGCAGCACACTATGTTAAATTTTGACTATGTAGCAAAATTTAGCAACAATAACGACCAAACATATAAAGACGAACAAGAAGTATCACAAATATTTGGCGAACAAAATTCTCTTGTGTTGATGCTTAAAAACAATAATGCTTTTACACCCGAATATCAAATAGCATTATTTAATGAAGTAAAAAACATTCAAACACAAGACGGAACAAAACCTGCAAACAATGACACAGCATCTAGTTTTATGACAAGTGGCACGGACACAATAAAACTTGGCAACACCTTAAACGCCGAAAGCCTTATTTATGCCTTTGGCTTAACAGATGCCGAAGCACAAATGTTAATAAATGGTGCAGGCAGTACTTATGGTTTTGCCGATGAAACAAATTTAAGTGTATATGCGTATAACATTATTGTTTATTTAGGAACTAACCAAGATATACAAACATACCTTAATACCGCTCACCCCGAACTTATGCCAGTTATAACTAACCTTTATAAACAAGAACAAACTGCACAAAAAATATTCAACTCACAAAACTATACTCGAATGATATTTAATATAAACGCTGGTTATGACAACAAAAACGCTATTGAATATATTAACAACTTACACTCATATTTAAATAAACAAAATATTGAATATTATATTGTAAATAACACACAAAATGTTATAGAAACACAAGAAGTATTTAAAACAGATAGACTAAAAGTAGAATTAATTTCGGCACTTGCAATTTTGGTAATTGTATGTTTTGCTTTTAAAAGTATATCGCTACCTGTATTGTTAGTTTTAATTATAGAAGGTGCAATTTGGGTAAACCTTGCAGGTAACGCAATTATTGGCAATAGTATCTTCTTTATATGCTATTTACTAGGCACAGCAATACAAATGGGTGCAACTATTGACTATGGTATTTTGCTTTGCGACAGATATATCGAAGCACGCAAAACACAAAATAAATATGATGCAATAAAAACAGCAATAGATAAATCTTTTGCAACAATTTTATCTAGTGGCACAATTTTAACCTTAGCCGCATTTTGTATAGGAATATTTAGCAGTACACCACTGTTATCATCTATTGGTTATGTAATTGGTGCAGGTGCTTTGTGTGCGTGCATAGCAATATTATTTATTCTTCCACAAACTTTACTGTTGTGCGATAAACTAATTAACAAAACCACCTTGCATGCCAACTTTATAAATAACTCAACACAAACTTCTACAAAAACCTGTGAAGAAACAATTATAAAATCAACCGCACAAAATATTGAAGAAAATATAGATAATAAAAAATGAAATAAAGCCTAAAATTAGGCTTTATTTTTTATTTAAACTAAAAGTTTGTGTTGTTTTTAGCGTATCTTGAAGTTTTTGCTGATGGAGTGTTAGGGTGTTTTTCATTAGCATTGCAATAGTCATTGGCCCAACTCCACCCGGAACTGGTGTTATGTATGAACACTTATCTTTTACACTGTTAAAATCTACATCGCCACCACTAACTACCTGCTTGCATTTTTGCTCACCAGTTTGTTCGTCTGTATATTTAACTTCTTTACGGTGAATGCCCACATCTATAACAACAGCGCCTTCTTTTACCATATCTGCGTTTATTAAGTTTGGTTTGCCCGCTGCCACTACTAATATATCGGCACGCTTTGTTTCTTGTGCTAAATTTTGTGTTTTAGAATGGCAAATCTGCACAGTTGCATTTTTGTTTAGCGCCAACATCATAAGAGGCTTTCCTACTAATTCACTTCGCCCTACAACTGTAAACAACTTGCCTGTTAGGTCTATATTGTATGCATTAAATAGTTCCATAATGCCCGCTGGTGTGCAAGGGGCTATAACGCCTTTTCCTTGTGCAAGTTTTCCAACATTTTGCGTTGTTAAGCAATCTACATCTTTTTGCGGACTAATTAAATTTACTAATTTTTCGGTATATTTTTGCAAATGCTGTGGTAAAGGCAACTGCAACAAAATGCCCGAAACATTATTGTCGTTGTTTAGCATGTCTATAACCGACGCAACTTCGGCTGGTGTTGAGTTTTTGCTTAATCTTTTTACAACCGAGTTTATACCTAATTGTGCACAAGTTTTTTCTTTACTATTTACATAAACCTGGCTAGCGGGGTCATCTCCCACCAAAACACAAGCAAGGCAAGGCCTTGTTAAACCTTGTGCTACCATTTCTTCCACGCAGTATTGAACATCTTTTTTGATGCTTTCTGCTACATTTTTTCCATTAATTATTTCCATAGTTTAATAATAACACATAACACATTTTTTTTCAATACCTAACTAAAAATTTGTTTTAGTTGTTTTTATTAATACTTACGGCGGTGTTAGTGTTATCTAAAATATAATCTATTGCATCCGCTACAATAGTTTTGCCTATTTCTACCATTTTGTTTCTATCTTTTTTTATTATTTCTACATACTTTTTGGCTAAATTGTTTTGGAATATATAATAACCAACAATTTTATATAACGGAAAAGCATTTACTTCGTTTTCGTTTTTGCTATCGTTTTTTATAATATTCATATCAAAGTTGGCACGATGTTCGTTTTCTTTGCTAAGTGTTATTGCCTGCTCGGCTCGTTCTTTTGTTAGTGGCCTTTCCAACCAATATGCATAGCACTCGTCCCACCACTTTAAACGCGGAATGTTATATTTGTTGTAAACAAACTTGTTTATAAATAAATGCGTCATTTCGTGAGATATAATAAATTTGCTAGCATTGTATTGTTTTGGGTTATCTTTAAGCACTAGCATTTGTATGCCGTCATTACAAAAACAGCCTGTTGCCCATTCGGGCGGTGTAGATTTGTTATTAGTTATTTTATGTATATAATCTACAAAATCTTTTTGGTTAGATAAAATTGCGGTATCTATTGCAGGTATATCATTAAAGTTGCATTTAAAAAACTTACACAATACTTCTTTGCGCTGTAAAGATATTTGTTCTACTTCTTTTACATAATCTTCTAAATCTTGCGAATATTCAAAGTTAAAATCTTTTGTTTTAAGTTTCTTCAATTCCATATCTATCCCCATGCGTTTTTAATATTATATCATATAAAACTGATACTGTTAATTGTTTTATATATTTATATTTTTTATAAAAAAAGAAAACACCTTATTAAAGGTTCCAGCATTGGCGGGCGGATGGTTTGCTTGTTAGCGATTGCTACCTTTTAGGTCAATCGCGTCACAACGACTGGTTGTTGGTTCGCGTGCAAAGCACGCAATGTGCCTACGCACATAAATCCATTCCCCGCTAAAAAAGAAAAACACCCTATAAGGTGCTAATGGTAGCGGGGGATGGATTTGAACCAACGACCTTTGGGTTATGAGCCCAACGAGCTACCGAACTGCTCTACCCCGCGATATAAATTAACCTAAAAGGTTAAAATCATTATATCACTTATTATACGCTTTTGTCAATAGCATTATGCAAAAAAATGCCAATTAAATGGCATTTTGAAAAAATTTTTTATATTTTTTATAAAATTTTTATTTATGTTTTAATAACACAACACTTTCTATATGGCTGGTTAAATAGAACATATCAAATAACTTTACGCTAACAATATTATATTTTTTACTTAATATTTGAAGGTCACGCGCAAGGGTTATTGGGTTGCACGAAACATAAATAATATTATTAATATCTACATTCAAAATTGCATCTAAAACACTTTTATCGCAACCTTTTCGTGGTGGGTCTAACACGCAAAAAATGTTATTCACATTAGTTAATGTAGTACTATTTAAATTAATTTTTTTATTGTTTATATCTTTTAATAACAGTGGAAGTTTATCTTCTACCTTACCCAAAATTCCAACCGCGTTTTTAATGTTATTTTTTAAAAACAAACTATTGCTTAAATCGCTTGCAAATTTATTAGATTCCACCCCTATTGCATACTTACAATTTTTAGAAAGCATTGCCGTCATAACGCCAGCACCACTATATAAATCTAAAACTACATC
>CADAJB010000035.1 GCA_902788085.1 uncultured Eubacteriales bacterium | reverse complement strand
ATTTCGCCTTTATAGCCTTTTATAACATCATAAATTTTAGCGCAATCATCTTGTGGTTTAAACGAACTATTTTTTACTTCCAACAAAATAGGTGTTTTTCCATTTATAAACTTTAAAACTTGTGCTAGTGTAGGTATTGTTTGTTTAGAAGATTGCAAAGTGTATTTAGGCAAATCTTGGGCTTTTAAGTTTTTTATGTATCCATCTTTACCAGTTAATCTAGAAAGTTCGTTATCGTGGAAAACAACAGGTGTGCTGTCAGCAATAACCTGTACATCTAGTTCAATAGCATAGTGGTTATCTATAGCGCGTTCAAACGCTTTTAAACTATTTTCGGGAGCATCGGTATAGTTAAAAAAACCGCGGTGTGCAATAGGTTGCTCTACTATCCAACTTTTAAAAATATCCATATAATACCTCATAATATTATTGGTTAAGTTTATCAAATAACAATATATTTGACTACTAATTTTAATCTATTTTTTATAAAACATTATATTTTTATTGCTTTTTTGCCACTTTTTTTGTTATAATACAGTACTTAGGAGTAAATTATGGCAGATAAACAAAAATATATTCGAAACTTTTGCATAGTAGCACACATAGACCACGGAAAAAGTACGCTAGCAGATAGGCTTATAGAAGCCACTGGTACTTTGCAAAAACGCGATATGACCGAACAGTTGCTAGATAATATGGAATTAGAGCGTGAGCGTGGAATAACAATAAAACTTGCACCAACACGAATGAAATATACTTTTGATAACGAAGAGTATATCCTAAACCTTATAGACACCCCGGGGCATGTTGACTTTTCGTATGAGGTAAGTCGCAGTTTAAAGGCGTGCGAAGGTGCTATTTTAATTGTAGATGCTACACAAGGTGTTCAAGCCCAAACTATTGCTAATGTGCATTTGGCGTTAGAGAATAATCTAGAAATTATACCTGTTATTAATAAAATAGATTTAAGTGGCGCCGACCCCGAAAGGTGCAAACGCGAAATTGAAGATGTTATTGGCATACCAGCAATGCACGCACCTTGCATTAGTGCAAAAAATGGTATAAACATTAGCGAAGTGTTAGATTCTATTGTTTGTGATGTTCCTTGCCCAAAAGGCGACGAAGCAAAACCTTTAAAATGCCTTGTATTTGATAGTTATTACGATAACTTTAAAGGTGCTATTTGTATGGTTAGGGTTTTTGATGGTAGTGTAAAGGTGGGCGATAAAATTCACTTTATGCAAACAGGCGGAACTTTTGATGTAACCGAAGTTGGCTATTTTTTACCAAAACCAACCCCTTGTGATGTTTTATCTACTGGTGAAGTTGGTTATATTGCTGCAAGTATTAAAAAGATAAACGATGCCAGTGTTGGTGATACTATAACAAACTTTAACAACCCCGCAACAGAGCCACTTCCGGGGTATAAAAAAGTACAACCAATGGTGTTTAGTGGTATATACCCAGCAGACGGTAGTAAATATACAGAACTTAAAGATTCGCTAGAAAAATTAAAACTTAGTGATAGCGCCCTAGAATATACCCAAGAAAACTCTACGGCATTAGGTTTTGGTTTTAGATGTGGGTTTTTAGGGCTTTTGCATATGGAAATTGTGCAAGAAAGGTTAGAGCGCGAGTTTAACCTAGATATTATAACAACAGCACCTAGTGTTAGTTATAAGGTATATCTAAACAATGGGCAAGTAATGGATGTAAGTAACCCCTCTAACTTACCCGAGCCAACAGCCATTAAGTTTATGCAAGAGCCGTATGTAACAATGCACATATTTACACCGCCCGAGTTTTTAGGGCCAATAATGGATTTGTGCCAACAAAGGCGTGGCGAACAACAAGATGTGCAATATATAGATACAAACCGTGCAAGGCTAGATTATATAATACCTCTAAACGAAATTATATACGACTTTTTTGATAGTTTAAAATCTCGCACAAAAGGCTATGCTAGTATGGATTATGAGATATTAGAATATCGCACAAGCAAATTAGTTAAACTCGACTTTTTGTTAAAAGGTGAACCTTGTGATGCACTTGCGTTAATAGTGCCAGAAGTTGAAGCAGTAGAACGCGGGCGTACAATAACAGCAAAACTAAAAGAAGCAATACCACGCCAAATGTTTGAAATACCAGTGCAGGCAGCCATAGGTGGCAAGGTAATAGCTCGCGAAACTATAAAGGCATACCGAAAAGATGTGTTAAGTAAATGTTATGGTGGTGATGTAACCCGTAAGCGCAAACTATTGGAAAAGCAAAAAGCAGGTAAAAAGCGTATGCGTACATTAGGTAGTGTTCAAGTGCCAAGTGATGCATTTGTATCAATATTAAAGATAGACTAGGGTGCCGTATGTTTGTAGATTTAAATAAGTGTGGTGTAAAACCATATAAAAACGAAATGTCGCTATATATTCACATTCCTTTTTGCGTAAGTAAATGCACTTACTGCAACTTTTGCTCGTTTGCGGGTAAGCAAGATTATATACCACAATATGTACAAGCCCTTTGCACCGAGATAGAACAAAAAGCGCAAGAGTTTGGTTATATGCTTATAACAAGTATTTACATCGGGGGCGGAACACCAAGTTTTTTGCCGTTGGGGTATATAACAAAAATTTTAGATTGTGTTAAACAAAAATTTAAGTTATCTAACAACATTAGCATCACAATAGAAGGCAACCCAAACAGCCTAACAAAAGAAAAATTGCAAGAGTATTATAATGCAAAGATAAATAGGTTAAGTATAGGTCTGCAATCTGCAAACGCTGATGTGTTAAAATTATTAAATCGTGCGCACACCACACAAGAATTTATCAATACTATAAAAACCGCACAAGAAATAGGCTTTAAAAATATTAGTGCAGATATAATTATAGGCGTTCCAACACAAACACTAGAAGATATAAAGCAAACGCTAAACTTGTTGTTTTCGTTAAACTTGCAACACATTTCGGCTTATGGTTTAATATTAGAGCCAAACACGCCATTATATAGGTTAGTAAAAAGTGGAAAGTTAAGCCCTTTGCCCGAAGATTTGCAAAATCAAATGTACGATTTTGTTGTAAAAGAGTTAAAACAACACGGCTTTATTAGGTACGAAATTAGCAACTTTGCAAAACAAGGTTTTAAAAGCCAACATAACATAAACTATTGGCAACGCGGGCAATATTTGGGTGTGGGGCTAGATGCATATAGTTTTGTAAAAGGCTTGCATTGGCAAAACACTAACAATTTAGATAAATATATACAACAACCAAATAAAAAAATAAAAACCGAAATAGAAACTATATATACCGCAAAACTTGAAACTATTATGCTGGGGTTAAGAATGGATAGTGGGTTAGACATACAAAAGTTTAACGCCGATTTTAATACCGACTTTTTAAAAGAGTATAGTTATGTACTCGAAAACTTATTAAACAACAAGTTAGTAAAAATACAAAACAATCATTTAATTATAACCGACCAACACATTTCTAACGCAATAATTAGCGAATTTGCTTAAAAAGATGCTGTAAATACCTTGACAAAAAGACTTAAAATGTGTAAACTAATTAAGTCTATTTTCTAATTTAACGAATTAGCCCCTCGCAAAATTGTTGGTAGGCAAACAATTAATTATATTTTGGAGGACTTTGGTCTATGAAAACATTTATGCCAAAAGAGGCAGAAATAGAAAGAAAGTGGTGGGTAGTAGATGCCACAAACATTCCTCTTGGAAGACTTGCTAGCCAAGTAGCCAACATTTTAAGAGGGAAAAACAAGCCTACATATTCTACACACATGGATATGGGCGACTATGTTATAGTATTAAACTCAGATAAAGTTGCATTAACTGGTAACAAACTAGAAGACAAATATTTGCGTTACCACACCTTATACCCAGGTGGCGACAAGCAAATTCAATACAAAAAACTTATGGCCGAAAACAGCCCAAGAGCAATCGAGCACGCTGTAAAAGGTATGTTGCCTAAAAATGCTTTGGGTAGAAGAATGTACAAAAAGTTGTTTGTATATGCTGGTGACACACACAAACACCAAGCACAAAACCCACAAGAATTAAAATTAAAGGGAGGCAGATAATTTATGGCTAAAACTGCAATAAAAAAAGATATGTCAACACCTGCAACTGGTCGTCGTAAATCATCTGTTGCAAGAGTTCACATAACCGAAGGTAATGGTAAAATTACTATTAATGGTAAAGATATAGAAGCATACTTTGGTTTAGAAACTTTAAAACAAATTGTTCGTCAACCTTTAGTTTTAACTAACAATGTAGATAAACTAGATGTGTTAGTTAATGTATTTGGTGGCGGTGTAAGTGGTCAAGCTGGTTCTATTCGTCACGCTATTGCACGCGCATTAGTTAAATATAACGAAGGAAACAAAGCAGTATTAAAAACCGCTGGTTTACTAACTCGCGACCCTCGTATGAAAGAGCGTAAAAAATATGGTCTTCACAAAGCTCGTCGTGCAGTTCAATTTAGTAAGCGTTAATATAAAAAATGCAGCCTTAATTTTGGGTTGCGTTTTTATTTTTTTTATAATTAAATTTATTTGCTAAATGCAAAAATATATGCTATTATAAACTTATAATTATTTAAAGGAGAGTTTTTAATGGCAGACATTACAAATCTATTAATTGCGTTAACATTTGTTGTTATTGGTATTGCTTTTTTAATTGCATTTTTTGTTATTCGTTGCAAACTAAGCAAAAATGTTAATCAAATTTTAAACAACAAATCAAACACATCGGGTGCTGATTCAGTTAAGGTTATTGAAAATAACAAAAAATTAATTTGGTATTTAGGTATTGCTTATGTAACTATATCTTTGGCATTGTTCTTCGAAGGTATAGGTGGCATTAGCGATATAAAAGTATTAAATGCTTTGTTTATAGCATTTGGTGTTGTATTCTTCCTTTATGGTGTAGTTTTAACCGCCTATGGTGTGCTAGCACTATATAACACAAACGAAAAGAAATATGGTAAAATGCAAAAAGCCGTTTTAACCACTATTTGCAACTTAAACGACGGCAAAAAGTTGTTGGTATTTGTACCAAAAAGTTCGTTTGGTGCCGAGGCTTTAACAAATGTAGAGGTTATTAACGAAGATGCAATACAAGCATTCCGCAAAGCAAACGGGCGTATCGTAGATTTTTGTATAGTAGATGATGCTTCTAACTACCGTATTGGCAGTGAATATATAATTTACACAAACATTTTGCGTATGAAGTATATGAGTGTAAATATTACTTTCTTAACAACTGGTGCTATTGATGCAGTTGTTACCGAAGTGGTAACACCAAAGCAAGAGGTTAAAGAAGTTAAGGCCGAACAAAATGTTGTAGAGGCAAAACAAGACGAGCCAAAGCAAGACGAAGCAAAACAGCAACCTAAAAAACAAAAACAACCAACAAAAAAAGTTCAAGTTAAAAAAACAGAAGCAAAAAAAGTAGAAACAAAACAAGTTAAGGCACAACCTAAAAAAGCCGAAAAAGCCCAACCAAAAGCAACAAAATCTGCACAAAAACCTACAAAAAAAGCAACAACTAAAAAAGCAGAAAAGACTGCTAAATAAGGTTTTGTATGAATAATTACGATATAATTATAATAGGTGCAGGCCCAGCAGGAATGACTGCTGGGATTTATGCTGCTAGGGCAGGTATGAAAGTTTTGGTGCTAGAAAGTAAAGGCCCCGGTGGGCAAGTTGCTTTAACCAACACCATACAAAATTACCCAGGTGTAGGAACTGTAGATGGCTTTTTATTAGGGCAAAATATGTGGGAACAAATGACGGCGCTTGGCGTTGTTACCGAGTTTGCTAATGTAGATAACATAGATTTTAACTCAAATCCTAAAAAAGTTGTAGCAAATGGGGTAACATTTACCGCTACAAGTGTCATATTATCTATGGGTGCATCGGCAAAGGGTTTGGGTGTAAAAAACGAAAAGTTTTATGTAGGCAAGGGCTTGTCTTATTGTGCTATATGTGATGGTATGCTTTATAAAAACAAAGATGTAGTTGTTGTAGGTGGCGGAAATAGTGCAATAGGCGATGCTTTATATTTAAGCAATATTGTAAAGCATTTAACACTTATTCATCGCCGTGATACTTTTAGAGCAGACGAAGCAAGCGTAGCCGAACTTTACAAAAAACAGCAAGAAAACCCAGATTTAATAGAGTTTAAACTAGATTGTGTGGTTGACGAAGTTTTAGGGCAAGATAAAATAGAGGCTTTAAGAGTACGCAACATAAAAACAGGTAATATAGAAGATGTTAAAACCGACGGTGTTTTTGTTGCTATTGGTCGTAGCCCACAAGGAGAGTTAATAGAGGGGCATATTAATGTTGATGCACAAGGTTATATTATAACTGACGAAAATATGGCTACTAATGTTAGTGGTGTATATGCGGCAGGCGATATTGTGCACAAAAACTTGCGTCAAATTGCAACTGCAATAAACGATGGTGCTATTGCGGGAACTCAGGCAAGTATATATGTAAAGCGAAACAGAAGTTAGCCTATTTTGTCTTAAAGGGGTAAACTTTGCAAAATTTAATATTTGGTACAGACGGGATAAGGGGCATTGCTAATAAGCAAGTGTCAGCTAATCTCGTCTTTTTTGTTGGAAGAGCGTTAGCGGTTAAAATACTGCAAAATGGTAAAT
>CADAJB010000034.1 GCA_902788085.1 uncultured Eubacteriales bacterium | reverse complement strand
CTAATTTTGGCAAACAAATTAAATAACTTTATAAACCAACTCTCCCTTCAAACTTTACATAATTATTTAATAAAATATATCATATAATTAATTATGAAAAACAAAAAAATAAGCACTTCAAAAATATGTTTATGTGTTTTTTTAATTTTTGTGCTTGTATGCATAGTATTAAAGCCTAGTGTGTATATGCAAGCCACACTACAAGGTGTTATTGTTTGGGCAAACGCCGTACTACCTAGTCTTTTCCCTTTTTTCTTTTTAACAACGCTTTTATTAGAATTAAACGCGCTAAATAGTTTTTCAAAAGTTTTAAAACGCCCATTAAAATTGTTTTTTAATGTTTCGGGTGATGCTTCTTTTGTTTATATTATGAGTATAATTTCGGGCTATCCCGTTGGCGCAAAACTTATATACGAACTTTATAAAAACAATAAAATAAACACCTTCGAAGCCGTGCGAATAAATGCCTTTACTTCTAATAGTGGCCCCGCCTTTATACTAGGCACTATTGGTTTTAGTATGCTAAACAATCAATATTATGGTGTTATTATACTATTATCGCATTATTTAAGCGCTTTTATTAATGGTTTTTTATATAGAAATTATGGTGCAAAAGCCAAAACAACGCAAAGTTTAACCGCTACAACCACAAACAATATGCAAGATTTATTAGGCAACACCATAAAACAAAGTGTTTTGTCGGTTTTAATTGTTGGCGGATATATTGCCCTATCTTTTATGTTTTGCGCATTCTTAACTGATACCAAAATAATAAATGTTTTATGCGCGCCTATTAATTTTTTGTTATCCTTATTTAATCTGCCAAGTGCTTACACTCAAAGTATAATTTTAGGTTTAACCGAAATAACACGCGGTTGTTTAGATTTATCTATGTTTATAAACACAAACACTCATTTAATTATAGTTTTAATTAGTGGCATTATTGCTTTTGGTGGCGTAAGCGTTGCACTTCAAAGTCTTACCTATTTAAAACAATGCAAAGTTTCTACAAAGGTTTATATTTTACAAAAATTCACACAGGCAATACTTGCAATAATTATTTCAAGTTTTATGGTGCTTATAATATAAAAATAGGCTTCGTGCCTATTTTTGCAATGTGCGAAAACAATGTGAATTTACAAAATAATCTACTACCGCTTGGGCTTTATTGCTGTTAATAATTTGTTTGTTTGGGTCTTTTCTAAAAGCATATTTAATTGCTTTTACTACGCCCTGATTAATTGTTATGTTAGATGTATCAATAGTGTATGCGTCTTCAACCTTTTTTAGCGGACACAGTTTTCGGTTGGCATCTTTAAAATCACGCATAATAAGTTCGGAATACACTTTTTCATAACTAACATTTTGCCCCTGCCCTGCAAGTTGGGCTGTACGGCGTTTTGCACGAGTTTCGGCACTGCAAGTTACAAAAATTTTTAACTCGGCATTAGGAAAAACCACCGAACCAATATCACGACCGTCCATTATAATATTGGGGTTGTTTTTACTTGTTTGAATTTCTAGTTTATGAACATAATCTAAAACAAAATCTTTGGCAGAATATGCGGCAACTTGCCCGCTTATTTCTTCGGTATTTAAAAGTGATGTTACATCTTTATTATTTAAAAAACAACTATTTGTTCCGTCCTTATTGCAAAACAATTCTATTTGCGAATTGTTAAGCAAATTTATAAGTTTTGTGTCTTCGGTTGGCTTTACATTATTTAAAACCGCATTTAGTGTTATAGCCCTATAAAAAAGGCCTGCACTAAAAAATGCAAAGCCTAATTCTTTTGCTAGTTTTTTTGCGATTGTTGTTTTGCCCGAACCCGAAACGCCATCAACTGCAATTATCATTTTATTATTCCTTATTATCTTGTGTGTTGTTATTTACACTAGTTTGTGTTTGTGAAATTTCTTGATATAGTGTTGTTTGAGAGTTGGCGTTGTTATCTATATTTTTTGTAGGCAAAAACATAGAAACAACACAAACAAGCCCAACAAAAAGAGCAATAAATATTATAATTTTATTCCAAAAAGCCCTATTTTTAGCGCATATTATTTGATAACTCATAATACCGCCCCCTAACCTGTTTTTTTAATTATAACAACATTATTTTATGTTGGCAATTAAATAAAGGTGGTTTTTAAATTAATTTTACCGAATCTTCGTCTAATAAACCTATAAGTTCGTTTTGTAAAGCAATGCTTGCATCAACCTTATATGGCAAACTAAATGCTTTATTTTGTACTGTGCATTTAGCCAATACTACAACATTACCCGGGTAAAACTCTAACAATTTATAAACCTGATTTTTAAGTTCTTCGTTAGTTAAATCAAACTTTAAGCATAATTTTTGTTGGTGGTTTTCTTGCACTGGTGTTGGTTGTGTGGCAACTTTTTCGTCTTCCCAAAAGTCTATTTTATCTACGGTTACTATTGGGCTTTCGCCATCTCTTACGCTAACCTTACCTGTTATTGTAACAAGTTTGTCGGCAACCAATCTATCGCGGTATTCTTGATACATTTTAGGAAAAAGCATACATTCAAACGAACCATTAAAGTCTTCTATTTCAATTATTGCCATATCTTTGTTTGTTTTTCGTGAGTGCAATTTTTTAACACTGCTTATAATACCACCACAGGTACAAGCCTGCCCGTCGGTTAGTTGGTCGTAAATTACAGTTTGCTCTTCACCATCTGCGCCTTCTATGGTTGTTCCTTCAAACTTTGTGCTATCTATATTAAAGTGGCTTAATTTTTCTTTATATTTATCTAGCGGATGACCAGATACATAAATACCCAAAACTTCTTTTTCCATCTTTAATTTTTGTTGTGTAGCATATTCGGAAATGTTTGGATATGTTATTTTGTTTACTTTTTCGTCGGATTTTAAAATGTTATCAAACAAAGATAACTGCCCGTTTACCGAATAACGCTTATCGCTTTCGGCTTGATCTACCATAGTTTCGTAAACTGCCATCATCTGACTGCGTGGTCTATTAAAGCAATCAAACGCACCACCCAAAATCATACTTTCTAAAAAGCGTTTGTTGTGTGCTTGGCTGGTGTTCATTCGAGTTATAAAATCTTGAAGGTCGGTAAAGTCGCCGTTTTTTTCACGCTCGGCAACTAATTCTTGCACAAGCCCTACACCAACATTTTTAATACCACCCAAACCAAACCTAATGTTATTGCCTTCTACACTAAAATATGCCATAGATTTGTTAACATCGGGTTTAAGAATTTGAATATTGTGGTCTTCGGCAAGGCGCATATAGTGTTTTAGTTCGTCCGATTTTGTTATGCGGTTGTTAATAATAGAACAATAAAATTCTACTGGAAAATATTTTTTTATGTATGCAGTTTGATACAACACATGCGCATAAGCAGCAGCGTGCGCCTTGTTAAACGCGTATGAACCAAACTTTTCCATTTTTGCCCATAGGCGCGAAGCAACTTCTTCGCTCATACCCATTGCAATAGCACCCTTAATGCTTTTTTTGCCTTCGGGGTCTATCCAACCATTTATAAAGGTGTTTTTCTCTTCGGCAAGTTGGTCTTTTAATTTTTTACCCATAATCTTTCGAACATGGTCCGCCTGACCTAATGTATAACCTGCAATTTTACGACATATCATCATAACTTGCTCTTGGTATATCATAACACCATAAGTTACATCCAAAACATCTTTTAGTCGCTCGTCTTCATATTCTATATGTGCAGGGTCGCGACGGTTTTTTAAGTAAGTTGGAATTTCGTCCATAGGCCCTGGGCGGTATATAGCCCCAATAACCGTTAGGTCTTCTAGGTTGACTGGGTGCATATCCATTGTAAGTTTTCGCATACCACCACTTTCTATTTGGAAAATACCATCGGTGTCACCACTAGACATAAGTTTATACACATTTTGGTCATCATAATCTATGTGGTCGTAATCAATTTCTACACCTTTTGTTTTCTTAATAGTTTTTGCCATTAAGTCTAAATCGGTAAGCGTAATCAAGCCCAAAAAGTCCATTTTTAAAAGACCTAATTCTTCTACTTCTTTTTTATCAAACTGTGTAGTTACCATATCACCATTTTTAGCAAGTGGTGAATGCATATCAACTGGGTCGCAACAAATAATAACACCCGCAGCGTGAATACTTGTGTTTCGGGGCATATTTTCGAATTTCATAGCAACCGAAACTATTTTTTGTATAAGTGGGTCGTTGTCGTACATTGTGCGCAACTCTTCTACCATATACTTTTTATTTTCGGGGTTATCGTCTAACCCAAAAATCTTTTGAATTGCCGGTGATTTTGGCATATTTTGCGGTGCAGGAAATAATTTTGTAATTTTATCTACTTCGCTGTATGGCATTTTTAAAACACGCGACACATCTTTAATAGCAGCCTTTGGTGCAAGTGTACCAAAAGTTATAATTTGACAAACATTATCTTCGCCATATTTTTGTGCAACATAATCTATAATTTCACCCCTTCGCACAGGGCAAAAGTCTATATCAAAGTCGGGCGGACTAATACGCTCGGGGTTTAAGAACCTTTCAAAATATAGTGCAAATCTCAACGGGTCGATGTTGGTTATTCCAATAGCATACGCCACTATTGACGCTGCACCACTACCACGACCTGGGCCAACTGGCACGCCAATAGTATGCGCATAATTAATAAAATCCCACACAACTAAATAATAGTCCAAAAAACCACTGCCGTCTATAATTTTTAATTCGTATTCGGCACGGTCTTTAATTTCTTGTGTAATTTCACCATATTTCTTTTTTAGCCCTTCATAAGTTATTTGCCTTAAATATTCTAAGTGTGTCATACCTTCGGGCACATCTTTTGATGCTGGATACCAATGGCTTTTAAAGTCAAAATCAATCTCACACTTTTCGGCAATTTCTAGGGTATTGTCTATGCTTTCTTGGTGTGCAGCAAAAATTTTGCGCATTTCGTCTTCGGTTTTTAAATAATACTCGTGCCCATTCATACGCATTCTGTCGGGGTCGTCTATTGTACGCCCAGTGCCAATACAAAGCATAACATCCTGCATTTCCCAATCTTCGGGATACAAATAATGCACATCATTTGTAGCAACAGTTTTAACACCTGTTTTTTGTGCTATTTCGTATAAGTGTGGCAAAATGCGTTTTTGTTCTTCTAATCCGTGGTCTTGCACTTCTACATAAAAGTCACCAGGGGCAAACATATCACGCATTTTTATAACATACTCTTCGGCTTCTTTATAACGCTCGGCAAGCAAAAGTTTTGGCAAGTCGCCCGCTAAGCAAGCACTAAGACAAATTAAGCCTTCGCTATATTGTTTTAAAACTTCATAATCAATTCGGGGTTTGTAATAAAAACCTTTTACCCAAGCAATAGAGTTTAGTTTTATTAAGTTTTGATAACCTTGTTGGTTTTTTGCAAGTATAATCAAGTGCGAAATGTTAGGTTTGCCCGACTTATCGTTTAGGTCGGGGCAAATATAAAACTCGGTGCCAATAATGGGCTTTATGCCCTGTTTTTTGCAGGCTTTAAAAAACTTTATTGCACCATACATATTTCCGTGGTCGGTCATTGCACAAGCAGTAGCACCACGCTCTTTTAATATTTTAACTAACTTATCTATTTTTGCTGCACCATCTAGCAAACTATATTCGGTGTGTAAATGCAAATGCACAAAATTTTCCATAAGTAACTCCTAAATATCCCCGTTTTTCTTGCGCAACTCGTCTGCCATTTCCACTATTTTGCGCAGTCTGTGATTAACCCCACTTTTTGTTAGTGGCGTTGTCATTAGTTTTGCTAAATTTTCGTAGTTTTCTTCGGGATTAGCCAGCCTTAATAAACAAAGTTCGTATAAACTTGGCGACAAACTTTCTAACCCAACACTGTTTTGAATATACAAAATTGCATCAATCTGCTTAACAGATGCCGAAACCATTTTTTGCAAGTTGCTATTTATGCAGTTTAGTTGCCTGTTTAGTTGGTTTCGAACTTCTCTAACAGCAAACTCGTTTTGAAGCGACATAACTGCATTGTTTGCACCAACAAGTGCCAAAAGGTCGCTTACAATTTCGGCTTCTTTTAAATACACAACATACAACTTTTTGCGTTGCATAAGTTTGCTAACAATTCCGCAATCGCCCAAAAGATGCACAAAGTCGCCCGCAAGTTCGTATTGGTTAAATACAAATTCTAAATGATAGCCACCCGCGTGTTTTTTTAGATCGTTTATATCTTTTATAACAATGTTTGCACTTGCGCAACCTAAAAATGCACCTGTTATAAAGGCACGCTCGCAACAAGTATCGGTAATTATATATTTTGATATGCCCCTTACTATCTCGGTGTCGCCTTCAAAGTTCTTTTTTAGTATATAGCAATCGTACAAAATTGTGTTGCTAAGTTGGGGGCTTAGTGTAACTATATATCTAATGTTGTGGTTTTGTTTTTCTTCTTGTTCTAACAACAAAACATCGTCTTTATTGTATATTTTTTTTATAAGTTGCGACAACACATTATACAAATCTTTTACTTCGGTAGAAACCTGCATTATATATTGCCCGTTTTGTATTGTTACATTTCCACAAGTGCGCAAAATACCGCAAAGCATAGCCTTTGCACAGCAATCTTTACTAGGTATTTCAGCAGCAGCAACTTCGGCTTTTGCGTCTAACGAAAAAGACATACGCTCCCCCTTTTTAGTCTTTTAAAACTTTAATACAAAAGTATGGTTTTGTCTAGTAGATTACTCTACTTTTTTAAAGTTGACAATGTTATTAAGTGGCACTTTATTATTTCTTAAAAACTCTAAAACTTTTGGGCAATAACCCACATTTTG
>CADAJB010000033.1 GCA_902788085.1 uncultured Eubacteriales bacterium | reverse complement strand
TCGTACAACCTTATAATGCACCAAACAATTTTATCGAATGTAGAACTTGCACTTACACTATCGGGTGTAAAAAAAGAAGAACGCAAACAACGCGCCATTGCAGCACTAGAAAAAGTGGGTTTGGGGCAACATATATATAAACGCCCAAATCAACTATCGGGTGGACAGATGCAACGCGTAGCCATTGCGCGTGCTATTATAAACGACCCCGAAATTATTTTGGCTGACGAACCAACAGGCGCCTTAGATACCGACACAAGCGTACAAATAATGGAAATATTAAAAGAAATATCTAAAGACCGCTTGGTTATTATGGTTACGCACAACCCCGAACTTGCAAAACAATACTCTACCCGAATTATTAAACTTTTAGATGGCAATATAATAGACGACAACAACCCATATAACTTTGAAAAAGATAAGAATAAAAATAAAAACAAAACAACCGAAACAAACAAGGGCAAAAAGAAAAATACATCAATGAGTTTTTTTACTGCCCTACACCTATCTATTAATAATCTTCGCACCAAAAAAGGCAGAACATTTATGACCGCCTTTGCAGGCAGTATTGGCATAATTGGCGTGGCATTAGTGTTGGCAATTTCTAACGGTTTTAGTGGTTATATAAACACTATGCAATCGGATACTTTAAGCGCCTACCCAATAACTGTTTCGACTGCTACTATCGACTACGATAAATTTAATTCGTTTACTTTTGGTGGCTCTACCGAACAAGGTGAAAACAACAACGAATATGTTGTTGTATATGATAGTGTTATTCAAAAATACATTCAGTATGGGCATTATAATAACATAACAAAAGATTTTATGGATGCAGTAACAGATTTTAACACCCAAGACCAACAAAAACCAGAAGACGAACAGGCGTTAAATTTAGTGCAATTTAGTTACTTTACACCATTAAAGTTTATATACACAGATGCAGCAGACGATGATAAATACAAACTATATGTAGCAAAAAACTCTATTAGTGTATTTACAGGTACTAGTGCAGGTGTGTTTTATCAAGAATTAGACAACGAAGATTTTATGTTGCAACAATATGATGTTATTTACACTTCTGCCGATTATAATAAAGACGACATCTACGGTTTAACACTTGTTGTTGATGACGGCAACCGCATTAGCCGTTCTATAATGAGTGCACTTGGAATAAAACTAACACCAAAGTCGGACGGAACTTATGAAAACATAACATTTGCCGACATTTGCACAAAAGAATATAAATTAATATTTAACAACGACTACTACTCGTTTGACAGTGATGACAATGTGCAAAAACTAGAAAACACGCAACAAGCCGAACTTCAAACACTATACGAAAACCCACTTACACAATCTTTAAAGGTTACACGAGTTTTAAGGCAAAAAGAAGACTCGCAAATCAGCCTTTTAAATAGTGGTGTTATGTACACCAAAGAATTAGGCGAATTATACCGCCAAAACTGCAAAACAAGTGAAATTGCAATAAAACAAGAGGCCAAAAAAGCAACACAAACAAATAACTACACTTTTTATGCCCCACTAGATTTAAAAATTTCGGAGTTTTCGGGCGTTTTGCCACCAAGTGGCTTTAAAGATACAACAAGTATAAACGACTTTTTAAACTTACGCTTTAACACAACAGTTAGTATAGAAGATGCCTACCAACTTGCTATGCAACAAATTGGTATTAGCACTACCCCACAAACCATTATGTTTTATGCTAAAAACTTTGAAGGTAAAAAAGCAATAGAACAGTTAATTACAAACTTTAACAAAACGGCAAGTGTAGAAAACCAAATTATTAGCGCAAATCAAGCACAACTTATTACAACTACACTTGGCAGTATTGTATCTATTATAAGTTATGTATTAATTGCCTTTGCGTCTATTTCGTTGATTGTTTCTAGCATTATGATTGGTGTTATAACCTACACTTCGGTTATAGAACGCACAAAAGAAATTGGTGTACTGCGAAGCCTTGGTGCACGAAAGAAAGATGTATCACGCGTGTTTAATGCCGAAACAGCAATAATTGGTGCACTTTCTGGTGCTATTGGTGTGGCAATATCTTATCTATTATGTATTCCTATAAGTTTAATAATTAAAAACCTTTCGGATATTAGCAACATTGCAAGCTTAAGCATTTTACACGCAATAGCGCTAATTGTAATTAGCACTATTCTATCGTTAATTGCAGGGCTTGTGCCTAGTAGATATGCAGCAAAAAAAGACCCTGTAACCGCACTGCGAAGTGAATAAAAAAGCCTATTTAGGTAATCAATTTTGAACCGAGTGAAAAAAACCTTGACTTTAATGTTAAGGTGTGTTTTTAAAAAAGAAAAATAACAAAATCTTTCAAATCTCGATACAAAAAATGAAATTATATGTTATAATGTTCTTGTATATGATTTATTTATTGAGAGGTATAACATGGGAAATGCATATATTTATATTATGACAAATAAAACTTTTAGTGGTCATAATTGGGTTAAAATTGGCTATGCAAAGGATGTTGAAAAAAGAAGAAGACAATTAAGCACAACAAATATACCGTATCCTTATGAAGTATATGCTACATATGAAATTCCAGAATCAACACATTTAGGTGATAAGGTTTTACATAAAATTATAACAAACTTAAATCCTAACTTACGATTATCAGCGAACAGAGAATTTTTCGAGATGTCCCCTGAGCAAGCTTATGATTTATTATCTGCAATGGCAATTATTCATAATAGAGAAGATAAATTGGTTATATGTAAAAAAGAAAAAACAATTATTAAAACATTACAAGTAGACAATACTAAAACATTGCCTATAACAACAAAAGAAGAATTATATATTAAATCGCAACCAGGAAATGCTATTCTTATAATTCAAGATGATCAATATATAGTTAAGAAAAACTCTATTATAAGAATTAACTTAAAGCAAAATAACCCAGCATTAAGGGAATTACAACAAGATATTCAAAATGGTTTGATAACTATTTCAGAACAGTTTGGAGTATTAAATCAAGATAAATACTTTAAATCTCCGAGTGGAGCAGCAAAATATGTAATGGGTTGTAGTGTTAATGGATGGATAACATGGAAAACAGCTTCTGGTAAAAATTTGGAGCAATATTTATCAAAATAATGAAAAACTTGGTAATAATACCAAGTTTTTTAGTTATGAAAACAAATATTTCTTTGTGCTACAAATGCCTTAGTTGCCTTATTAAATACTTCAATTGGGATTCTACAATTTTCAACCGTTTCTCTTAAAAAATTAGTAGCTTGTTTTTCATCTTGTTTTTTTATTATTTTGCTTTACGACGAGTAAACATAACAATGTTTAATATTAATACTGCGAGTAATGCTAAAACGCTTACAGATATTGTAACAATTAAAACTATATCAACAGATTGTTTTTCAACTAATAAGAATGTGTCTAGTTTTGAAGCGTTAAATGTAATTTCGTTTTTACTTGCGTTATAGTCAATTTTTTCGTAAGCGGTTGTTGCACCGTTGTTTGTAAGTAGGTTGTAATCAGCAAAATTTAATGCATCAGTTTTAACAACAATTTTTAAATCTTCGGCAGGGCTGTATGGTGCACCATCTTTTGTTAAACTTATGTTTATCATTGTGTTTACTTTTGTTTTGCGGGTGTCTATATCACTGCGAGCAGAAATTGTATATGGGTTGGTTACAACGGCTGAATAACCAAGTTTTATACCTTTTTCGAACCCGTTTTCGTTGATAACTTTTATTGTACCTTCGGTGTTAGATAGTGTGTTTGTACGAGCATAAAATTCGATTTGTTTATTCTTTATAATGTTGTAGTTAGAGCCTGCACTAACAGTAACCAAGTAATCGCCTGATGTTGTAACACCATCGGTAACTTTGTTTGTGTTTTTGTTAAAGTAAGTTATTGTATAACTTTCGGGTGCAACTACACCTACTGGGTTTAAAGCATCAGCATTGTCAAAACCGTGTTCTAGTTTTAACCCTGTTGCAACAAAAGCAGAATCATCTACAATAACATTTTCGTGGCGGTCTAGAAAAGCAAACCAAACACCAATTTGTTTTTGTGTGATTGTAAATGTTGCGCTTACGCTATCTTCATAGTCGTTTTGACCAGTAACTGTTACTTCTATCTCGCCTACGCTTTTAACATCGGTAGTAGCCTCGCCACCGCGCTTATAACTAACTATAAAGTTGGTATCATCTATTGCCACATCGGTGCCACCCACATTAACAGATTCGACTAATGCAGTACGAGATGAATCGTATTCGGCAGTGTTTGAACCACCAATAAAATTAATAGTAGCGGATGAAATTGATGTTGCTAATAATAAGTTGTTAGAAACAGAGTTTGTTGCTTGATTTTTGTTATTGCCATTAAGACAAAAAGCACAAACTGCTATTAAACTTATTGCAACTAAAACGGCACATAAAACTTGCCATAATGTTTTGGTTTTTATATTTAACATAATTATTCTCCTACCCACATTTTAACATTTGTAATAAGCATAGTTATATTATAACAAATATTTTTATTTTTACAAATAAATTTAATGCATATAAAAAATATTTTTTAATAAAAAGCAAAACAAAAATGCCTAGTTTTTTAACTAGACATTTTTGTTATTTACCTAATTTTAGGTTTATGCTTTTTGTTAAGGCTTTAACTTTTCGGCGTTTTATTATAATTAATACAACTATTGCGGCACCAAGTATTAATAAAATTATGCCTGCTACCACAAAAATCCACCAAATATCATTAGGTGCTTCAACCTTTTCACCAAAGATAAATCCGCCTAATTGATTGGCTTTAAATTCTACATTATCGCGGTTGTTTATTGTGTAATCTAGTGCTATTGCTGTTTGTAAGTTTGCAGGAATTAAATACCCTGTTATTTTACTACTTTCTAGCAAATCACGACCTAAATTAATGCGTATTGTTATAGAATGTGTAGGAGTGTACAACTCATTGTTTTTCCATAACTGAATTTCGTAGAATTTTTTCATATTAAATGTATTAAAATCTAGCACGCCACTAATTTGGCTAACGCTGTTGTATTCGCGTATAACTATAGATAAATCATCGTCAAAACCAAGTTCGTCTATTATGGTTACCAAACCGTTATTAGATTTTATAACACCTGTTTTAACATAGATATCTATGCTTTCGCCTGTTTCTATAAAGAACGCTTCGTCAACTAAAACTACGCTTATGGTGTAATTTCCGCCTTGGGTTATACCATCGGTGTATGCGTTTAACTTGTGGCTATAATATCTAACTATTAAGCCCGGAGTGTGTGAATTAATTTCGTTTGTAATAGTTGGGCTTATATATTGTGATTGTTCGGTTTGAATTAACCCATCTACCCCGTCGTATGTTATATTTAATGGTATTTTATTAATATTAATTTGTATTGCACGGGTTATGGTGTGCTGACCATCGTTATATACAACAGAAGGCACACTATTTAGATATAACTCTTGCCCAGCGGCAATAGTAAGTAAGTACATACTTTCGTCTAATAAAACCTTTTTACCATTGTTATATAACAAGTAAACCACTAATCCACTTGGGTTAAACGCATCAAATACATAATATTCTACTTTATAATCGCCTTCAAATAATAGTTCTATTGGAACAATTTCGATAGCGGTTATAGATATTATGCCCGAAACACGCTCGTAGTTAGAAGAATCTGTTGGAATAAATGTCCACGAATAGTCGTTTGTGCCTAACAACAATCTTGTTGGCGTATCCCATTTAATAACACCGTGGGTGTCGCTTGGCAATAGGTTGATGTTTGGCAACCAATCACCTTCGAAGTATGTGGTGTTGTTTATATAAGGGTTTACAATAGAGGCAATTTTATCTATATAATATACTTTGCTTAAACGCTCGTATGGGTTGTAGTTTCCTTTACCCACAATTTGCATCAATGCACGACCAGAATACGCGTTGTTATAATATTTAACTTCGTAATCTACATCAGGTTGCAATAATATGCGTGCGTTGTTTTGTGTGTTAAAGTAAAGCATCATATTAGTTTGCTCGCGCTCTACACCATAATAATAATTTATGTGCTCTAAGAAGTTTGCAACTTCTATATCGCTATCTGTTAGGTTTTTAGGCAAAATAGTAATTGTAGAAACACATTCACCCATAAAGTTATTTGTACCTGTTACTTTAACTTTTATAGTGCCTGTATTTAATAGTTGTATGGTGTTTGCATCCAACTCTTCATCATCGGCATTATAATAAGTTATGGTATAGCCGTCTTGCTCTACAACTTCTAATGTCGACCTAGCCACAATGCCTAATGTATAAGCAAAACCGCGGTATTGAAGTTGTGCGCTGTTGTAATATGTAGTGCCATCTATAATTAATAGCAAGTTGTCTATTTCTTTAGATACAATGCTAACAGTTAAAATTGCACCACCTGTATAGTTGCCAACACCCTGAACTGTTAGTCTAAAACTACCTATATCTATAAAGTCTTGGTCGGCTATCACTTCACCACTTATACGCACCATTTGCACTGTATAGTCGCTGTCTTTTACTAATGCTTGATTTAAATATACCATAAACGAAGCAAGTTGACTATAAATAATTGGTTGCTTATCTGTGCCATCATATTTGCGTGAAGATAAGTTTTTACCACTTAATATGTTTTGAATATTATATGGTTTAATTTCGAATGTGGCGGTATAACTACCCTGATAACCATTAATACCTGTTAGTGTTAAGGTTGCCTTTTGTGTATCGGTAGAAGCGTTTTTGTTGTGGTTGTAGTTAATTGTAAAGTCGGCATCTTTTTCTAGCAATACATTTAAGCCATCTTTTGTATAAGTGGCAGTAAAGTTTGGTGTGTGATATGTGTGGTCGTATAAGATGTTGGCTACATTATCCACCCAACTAAACGCAAGACCGTCATCTTGGTTGAATGTGCGGTATAAAATTTTAAATATTTTATCAATACTGCC
>CADAJB010000032.1 GCA_902788085.1 uncultured Eubacteriales bacterium | reverse complement strand
TAAAAAGCCTGCGCGTTCCATTTGGTCAACAATTCGGGCAGCACGAGCAAAACCAACCGAGTGCCTACGCTGAATAGCACTAATAGAACCACCTTTGGCATCTATAAAGTCTTTTAATGCTATTGGCAATAATGGGTCAAACTCGCCTTCACCATCGCCATCACCCGTTGCCCCTGCGTTGCCACCGTTTCCACCTGATGCATCGCTAACAATTTCTTTTGCCAACTCTTCATCAAAGTATGCTGTGTTGTTTGTTTTTACAAAGTTTACAATATTAGTAATTTCTTTACCACTTATATATGGGCATTGAATACGCACAGGTTCGGGCAAATCACGCGGACCATACAACATATCACCTCTACCCAACAAGTTTTCGGCACCGCCTTGGTCGAGTATTGTTTTACTATCTACATAGTTTGTAACGGCAAACGCAATACGCGAAGGAATGTTACTTTTAATTGTACCAGTAATAACATCTACACTTGGGCGTTGTGTTGCAACAATTAAGTGAATACCCGCTGCACGCGCAAGTTGTGTAAGACGCTTGATTTTATCTTCAATATCTTTCTTTGCTAACATCATTAAATCGGCTAACTCGTCAATAACTATTACAATGCGTGGCAACTTTGGCTCTTGCCCTTTATACACAACTTCTAGGTTGTTATAATCTTCTAGTTTTTGCACACCAAACTTTTGCAACAAGGTATAACGGCGGTCCATTTCGCGTATAGCCCAAGATAAAGCATTGTTTGCTTGTTTTGGCTCGTTTATGGCAGTGGCTGTAAGTAAGTGCGGAATGCCATTATACATCGAAAACTCTACGCGTTTTGGGTCAACTAACACAAGTTTTAATTCGTCAGGACCTAAGCGGTATAAAAGACTTATAAGTATAGTGTTTAAGCATACACTTTTACCACTACCCGTACTACCTGCAACCAACAAGTGCGGCATAGAATCGAGGTTGCAGACCTTGTTAGAACCAACTATATCTTTACCCAAAGCAAAAGTTAATGGAGCTTTACTGCCTGTAAATTCTGGCGATTCTATAATATCACGCAAACCAACTGTGGCAATTTGTTCGTTTGGAACTTCTACACCAACAAGGTTTTTACCTGGAATTGGGGTTTCTATACGAATATGACCCTTTGCACGCATATTCATTGCAATATCGTCTGCAAAGTTTGTAATACGCTTAACAGGAATACCCGCAGGCATTTGCACTTCATATCTAGTAACAGCAGGTCCGTGTGTAATAGACACAACCTTAGCAGGAATTTTAAAACTATCTAGCGTTTCTTCTAGGTTGGCTGCAAGCGTAGCATAATATTCGTCTTGTTCGTTACCAACTAAACTAACGGATTGTGTGGTCAATAAGTCTATAGGTGGTTTTACATAAGGGCTTGGTTTTGTATATTGCGCCATTTTGCTTTTTGTTGGCTCGGTTTGTGGAATTTTCATTTGCTCGTGGCGTTCTTTGTTTTGCTTTTTATTTAAATCAAAGTTTAAGTTATCAAAAGCGCTATTATTTTTGTTTGATTTGTTGCCAAAAATTTCATCTAAATCTTCATCACTTAAACTTAAAGCGTCGTTATCTTTCTTATTATTTACATAAGGGTTAACTGGCGACATATTCTGCGGTTTTATAGGTATTGGTTTGCTTGCTGGGCGGAAGTCGTTATCTTGCGAGATATCTTCTTGCTTGTTAAAGTTTCGTGCCATATTTTCGTTTTGTACATTGTTATTATAGTTGTTGTTTTGTGGCACATTGTTTGGTTGCCTAAAATTATTTTGATTATTAAATGCTGGTTTATTACTTATAGCAGTATCATCTTCATAAACAAACTTTGGTGCCGACGGTTTTGCAAACTCGTTATCTTCGTGAACATACGATTTTGGGCGACCATTGTTTATATAGTTGTTAAACTGATTGTTATTTTGCTGATAACCACCATATAAATTGTTGTTTGAATTTTGGTTGGATTGACTGCTTTGTTTTACCGAATTTATAAAATCAGAGCCAAACAATTTTTCGGCTATTTTATCATTGCCTGTTGACACACTACGAGATGAATAAATAGAGTTTAAAGGATTTGCGGCTTGTTCTTTTTCGCGTTCTTCTCGCATTTTTTGAAGTTTTGCTTCAAGTGTAAGTTTTGGTTGAGGCTGTGCAACTAACTGCTCTTTTTCTTCGGGCTCTTCCATTTGTTGTGGAGTTAACTCGGTTGCCATTTTATTAACTGGTGCTTTTATGTGACTTGGTGGCTCGTTTTCTACAAGTGGAAACGACATAGTGCGCATATTAAGTTCATTGTACTCTCTATCTTTCAAAAACTTATCTACAACCAGCACACTAAACAAGCCTATCAACACACCAAACACAATGTATGCACCCACAACATTAAACAAACTGCTGCAACCATAAACAACCATTCCAGCAAGCACACCACCCGGTGTTAGTTTTGTTTGATAAACATTTGAAACATAGTCAGCAAAGTTATATAAAGTTACATCAGTAAAGGCAAGTTGCAAAATATTAAGCACCATAAAGAAAATGCCAACAATGCTAATTAAAAACACTTTACTAAAATGATACTTTTTCTTTCTAAGCAACATAGCACCAGTTAAAATTGCAGCCAAAAAAATTGCATAACTAGACAAACCAAAAGCACCTAAAAAGAACTTTCGAATAAACGACAAAAATCCGGTAGCAACACACAAAATTAACACTGCCGAAACCACAATTAAAATTATGCCAGCCCTAACTTGTGCCGACATTTTTTTAGTATTCTCACCTATATTTCTGTTGGTATAATTCTGCACCAGCCCAACCCTCCAAGTTGTTTTTTAAATTATAACAAAAATCGTTTAAAAAAACAAACAAATACACCCTAATTTAAACAATTTTAATAAGCAAATTATACCCTAAATTTTAACTTTATAATCTTTTATGTGCATAGCACTATGCATAGTACTTGTGCATAGTATTAATTTTTAGTATAAAAAGTGCATAGTACTTAAATTATGCTATATTTTTGCTTACATTTACTATATTAAAGTTATTTTCTTTAATTTTTTGTATAATTTGTGGCAAAGCATTAAGTGTTGCTTTTGTTGGATGCATTAAAACTAAATCTCCGTTTTTTAAATTTTTTGTTGCTCTATCTAATATAACTTGCGCATCTGCATCACGCCAGTCTATTGTGTCTTTACTCCACATAATTACATTATAACCTAAATTTTTAGCCACCTGCAAGGTTGTGTCATTATATGCCCCACTAGGTGGCGCAAATAAATTCATATCTATACCAGTTAAGCTTTTAACTAATTTGTGGTTATTAAATATTTCATCTTGGTTTTGTTGATAATTTAAAGTATCGTGCGATTTATGAAAATAGCCATGATTTCCTATTTCGTGCCCATCTGCAACTATATCTAACAATATTTGGCTATATTTATCTACCCAAACACCACCAACAAAAAAGGTTGTTTTAATATCTTCGGTTTTTAATATGTTTAATATATCAGTTAAATACTCATTCCCCCAATATACATTAAACATCAAACTTATATTTTTATTGTTTGTGTTTCCGTTATAATACACCTTTAATGCGTCCTGCATAACCACACTTTTAACCGGGTCTATAAAAGTTATTACACTTAAACTTAACAGCATAAGGGCAATTAAACTGTTAGATAAAATCATATAAAAAGTTGACTTATTCATATAAACTCCCTTTTATATAATATGAATAAGCAAAAATAAAAAAGAACGCAAAAGTTGCATTCTTTTATAGATAATTTTATATACCTAATTTTGTTCTTAACGCTCTGTAACCTTCTAGGTCGGTTTTTTGCATATAGTTAAGTAAAGCTCTGCGCTTACTAACTAATCTTGTTAAACCTTTACGAGTGTGGTTATCGTGAGGGTGAGCTTTTAAGTGTTCGGTTAAACCTTTAATTCTTGCTGTTAATAAAGCAACTTGAACTTCGGTAGAACCTGTGTCGCCCTCTTTGCGTTGGAATTCTGCAATAATTTGTTGTTTTGCTATCATTGCTAATCCTCCTTAAAATATTTGCCAAAAACAAAGAAAAGCACGGATTAGTCGCTAAACTTTGTAAGTGGTACGCTATTATTATAGCATAACTATATTATTTTGTAAAGTCAAAACCAAAAAACTTTTTCTTTTTATCTAAATACTCTTCTATGCCTAGTATATACTGCCCTATGTCATAAGGGTTTGTTATGGTTGTTTTTTGGTGTGCAATATTTTTAACTAGCACGCTTGTAGCATTTGTTCCACAGCCTATAATTGTAGATACACCTTGAACACGGTCTTCAAAATAATAACATTTTTTATTTGGTATAGCATAGCCCACATTTTCAAAACAGCCATGCTCGGTTTCGGTGTTATACACAAAATAAGGCTCGTACCCATTTTTTATCATAAAATCGTAAACAAATTCTAGTGTTTTTCGTAACTCGCCTATTTTTTGATTATCTATAAGTGGCAGTTCTTCGGGGCTAAACGGACAACCACGCGCGTATAAATCTATGTTTGTAGCACCTAAATCCATTGCTAATTGAATATTGCGTTTTACTTGAAGTGTTTTTTCGTTTAAAATACCAACAGCAAGTTCAATGTTTACATCAAAACCAAACTCGGTTATAAGTTTGTATGCATCATAAAAATCTTTAAAATCAAACCTTCGGCAAAGTTTTCGTAATGTTACCATATTAAATGTTAGGGCGTTTAATATTAGCCTTGTAACACCATATTTTTTTAATATCTGCAATTTTTCACGCGTTATAAATGCAGGATTGCCAATTTCAACACAGGTTTCGGATAACGAAAAAGCAGATAGGGCTAGTATTTTTTCCATTTTTTTGTTATCTAGTGCAAGTAAATTGCCCATATAATAAACACTTTTTACTATATAACACTTTTTAGATATAATTGCCCTAGATAACTCTACTTCGCGCATAAGATTGTCAAAATAATATTCGTATATGTCTTCACTTTTAGATAGTTGATACATAACTCTTTGACAATTAAAGCAACGCCAAGCGCAAAATGGTATGTTTATAGTTAGCATAACTTCGTTATCGTTCTTTATTATATGCCCTTGCTGTTTTAAAGTACGAGCAAGCAAATCGGCTTTTCTTCTATCTAAATGTTTTTCTAAAAAAAGATAATCTCTTAAATTATCTATATTTACATTATCTTCTTTTAAAACCTCTTCTGCATAGGCAAGCGGATTATAAACTTTTGTGGGTTCAGTCCACGGACATTTAGAATAATCTTTGCTTAGTGCAGGGTTTTTTGGTAACCTAAATCTTGTCATTTAACACCTTTAATATGTCTTTAATACTAATTGTAATTTATTATAAAATCTTGATGCTTCTAGTTGCGAGTTTTTTGCATCTAACAACTCTAAATAATAATTGCCTAATTCTTCATTGTGGTCTTTTATAAAACCCAACTCTTTAAAAGTTTCTAAACAAGCCACAAACTCTACATAGTTTATGGTTTTGTCTATGCGTTTCAACTTGTTAAAATAATTATAATCGTCAAACGCTGTTTGCTTGGATTTTATTGCTTTTTTAAATAAATTAAAGTAAAAACCAAAAGTTTTTCGCGATAAATCTATAAACTGAAATGGCGCATAAATAAATGGAACATTTTGTGGAATGTAAATAGTGGCGTGGCTTACCTTGTTTAAGTATGTAATATAAGCCTCATCTAGCACACCATCTAACAAAACAATATTGTTAAAATTGCTAAAATCGTTGTTCATACTTGGGCACATACAAATGCAGTTATAGCCATTTTCGTTAGAAAAGTTTAAATAATCGTAGCACACAAGGTTTTGTTTAAAGCGGTTGTTTTCTACAAAATCTCTATACCCCTGCAATGTGTTGGCTATAATTAAAGTGCCATATTTAGAATTTCCAAAACTTTTTAGTAAGTCATCTATCTCGTTTTTATTGTAAACGCTAAATTGTGGCTTAAAACCATCGTTTGATAGCGCTAATTGTTTTATATACTCGCCGCCCACTCTTTCTAGCCCAACATTAGGGATACTGTCTAATTTTAGTTGCTTAACTATACCTTTATTGGTACATACCCCTCTAAATTCGTCAACTTGTAGTTCTACAATAGCAGATTTTAAAGAACTTTGACTAATAAGGTTAAATTGCCTTGCACCATTAAAAGACAATAAAGTTAGGTTTTGCAACTGTATAGTTAAGTGGGCTGGATTGTTTTTCATTGTTGATACATTTGCTTTATCAAACTCTATACAAAACCTAGGTGCAGGGTTTTGACACCCAACAGGCTCTAACACATCAAAAGATTTTATAAAGTTTGTATCTACATCTTTTGCATCAACCTTTAAATCGTATTCATACGCTGGCACAAAAAAGTCTGCTTTATACATCTCTTCTACTACAACTTGTAGTTGTTTTTTAAAATCTTCTATTTTATCAGCAGGAACAGTCATTCCGCCCGCCATTGTGTGTCCACCAAAACTTGTTAAAAGAGTGTTATCTATTTTAGATAAAACAGCGTGAACATCCATATTATCTACACTTCGGCACGAGCCTTTATATACATCACCTTCCAGCCCCAATAAAAATGTAGGTCGGTTAAACTCTTCAACAAGTCGCGCAGCAACTATACCTAAAATGCCTATATTCCAATTTTTGCTAGACAAAACTATTAGTTTTTGATTGGCTAAATTGCTGTTTTTTAGTGCTTTTATGCAATCTTCGTACACAACATTGCACAAATCTTGCCTTTCGGTGTTATATTCTAACAACTGCTTTATCATACTAGATAACTTTGACTTGTTGGTTTCAAGGTATAGTTGCAAACTGTGGTTAGCATCGCCCATTCTACCCGAAGCATTTAGTTTTGGTGCTATTTTAAAACTTACATCTTGACTTGTAAGCCTATCTTTTATTTTTAACTCTTTGGCAAGCATAGATATGCCAAGCGGATAATTTTCTAGTTTGCTATCTAAACCTAATGCAACTATTGCCCTGTTTTCGTCTAATAGTGGCACAATATCCGATACCGTTGCAATAGCGGCAACAGGCAAATACTTTTTAACAAAATCTCTACCTTCTAGAGCTTCAACAAGTTTAAACGCAACACCAGCACCACAAAGTTCTTTAAAAGGATAGGTTTCGTTTGGACATTTAGCATCTAAAATTAGGCAGTTTGGCAAATCTTGTGGGGCTTCGTGGTGGTCGGTTATAATAACATCTATGCCAAGCGATTTTATATAATCTACTTCGTCTTTGCCACTTATACCACAATCTACTGTTATAATAAGTTGTGGGTTATATAGTTTAACAACCTTATCTATCGAGTTTTTTGTTAAACCATAGCCATCTGTATAGCGGTTTGGCAAAAATGTATCGGCGCGTATATTATAGGTTAGCAAATAGTTATATAGTATGTAAGTAGATGTTATGCCATCTACATCATAATCACCAAATATTAATATTCTTTCTTTGTTTTGCATTGCTTGTTTAATTCTGGTTACAACAGCCTGCATATTTTTAAACAAAAACGGATTATTAAGTTGGTTTATATTAGGATTTAAAAACTCTTTAACTTTATCTATGGTGTCTATACCACGCATTAAAAGCATTTGAGCAGTTGGTTTATTTAAATTAAACTTACTGCAAACACTATTTAATGTTGCGTTGTCAATTTTGTTAAACGCCTCTGTTTGCCGAAACTCCATTTTGTTCTCCTTTTATCAAAACGACCTTCCATTATATAGTGGAAGGTCATTAAATTATTTTACAGGTGTTGCCTCTGCTTCTACTATATTAGTAGTGTTAGTGCTATCAACTGCTTGTTTTGGTGTTCTTTTTTTATCAATATTTTTTGACCTTGTCATTAAGAATGCCCATAGTTGTGGTGAAATAAATATACTAGAATAAGTACCTACAATTAAACCTATTAATATAGGCAATACAAATTGACGCATTGAAGGAACGCCCAATATTGCTAATAACACAATGGCAAATATAGTTGTTAATGAAGTGTTTATGGTACGCCTTAGGGTTTGTTTTACAGATAAATCTGCCAAATCTTTGTATGGCATCTTTTGTAAATCTGGCATCTTTTGGTTTTCACGGATTCGGTCGAATATAATAATTGTGTTGTTAATAGAATAACCAAGAATTGTTATAAGTGCCGCAACAAATGAGGCGTTAACTTCTATGCGGAATAACACTACAAAAGCACACATCATTAATACATCGTGTAGCAATGCAACAAGGGCCGATACACCGCTTATAAGTTCAAACCTAATTGCAATATATACAAGCATAGCCACAAGTGCTAAGAATATTGCTATAAACGCACTTGTTAACACTTCACCTGTTGTAGTTGCACCCTGAAAACCCGTTGATGTAACAGTATAAGTGGTTGCATCAGTTAAGTTTTGATATAGTGTTTGTTGTACCGCTTCGTCTTGGGTTTGGCATTTAATTTCCATAACCATATCTGCCCCACTATTTTTAGCCGAAATAGTATAACGCACACCTTCGTTTGACACAACAGTGCCTAATTCTTGTTTTAAGTTGTTATAGTCGGCATCCGAAATTTCACCAACAGACACTTCATAAGTGCTACCACCAGTAAAGTCCATACCTAGGTTAAAGCCTAAAATACAAAACAAAATTACACCAATTAGCAAAAATGCTAAACTAAATGATAAGAAATATTTTGTATATTTGCTAGCATTAAAATTTTTAAACTTATTATTTTGCATCTGCTTTCACCTCCCTTGCCAAACCATAACGATTAGCCTTAGTGCTGTTGAATGGATAGTATATAGCAAAGAATCCACGAGAAAGTACAAGGCTGTTAAATACACTTAATACCAAACCTATAAGCAAGGTTATTGCAAAACCTTGAATAGAACCAGTACCAAATATCCACAAAATAATTGCTGCTATAATGGTTGTGATGTTCGAGTCTAATATAGAAGGTGTAGCGCGTTTAAAACCGGCTTTTATACTACCCTCTATACGCTTACCTGTTGCATATTCTTCACGGATACGCTCAAACACAATAATGTTTCCGTCTATTGCCATACCAACCGACAATATAATACCTGCAATACCGGCAAGAGTTAATTGAACACCTGGAATTGCCTGCAAGAAGAATAACATCAATAAAATGTAAACACAAAGCGAGCAAGAAGCAACAACACCCATCATACGATAACGCCAAATCATAAAGGCAAATATCAA
>CADAJB010000031.1 GCA_902788085.1 uncultured Eubacteriales bacterium | reverse complement strand
CTAAGCCCACGAGAAAAAAGGATTTTGCTTCTTAGATATTATGTAGGAAAAACCCAAGTAGAAGTTAGTGAGGAAGTAGGCATAAGCCAAGCCCAAGTTTCTAGATTAGAAAAATCTGCATTAAATGTTGTAAAAAAGTTTGTAAGTTAATTTTGTTGTTTGGGGTGCAAAAGCAATAACTTTATTCATATATTTATTATTATATATAAAAGGAATAATAATTTGGAAATTAGTTATTGCGAATTGCGTTCTAAAACGGTTATAAACCTTTCTGACGGCAGAAAATTAGGGCGTATTATAGACCTAGTGTATGATGAATACACTGCAAAGGTTTTGGGGCTTGTTGTTCCGGGTGGGAAAAGTGGATTTTTTAGAGCGCGCGAAGATGTGTTTATACCATACCACTGTATATGCAAAATAGGTGAAGATACTATTTTAGTAGAACTTTCGGGCCCTTTAAAACAACCATCACCACCGCCACAAAATAATGTGTATGGTTATTCTATTAGTCAAAATAAATAAAAACACTTTACAAAAGGCTAAATTTTGTATAAAATGTGCTTAAAAGTAGGTGTTTTTATGAAGTGTAAATTTTGTGGTAATAATGATAGCAAGGTTATAGATAGCCGTACAAACGAAGAAAATACTGTTGTTAGGCGCAGGCGCGAATGCCCAAAATGTGGCAAGCGTTTTACTACGCTAGAAGAATACGAAACAACGCCAATTTTAGTAATTAAGCGTGATGGCACAAGGCAGGTTTTTGATAAAGAAAAACTAAAACGCGGAATAATAAAAGCGTGTGAAAAACGCCCTGTTACTATAACACAAATAGACGAAATGGTTTCTAGCATAGAAAAAGAAATCAACAACTCGCTAGTGCAAGAAGTAGATACTAACACAATAGGTCAAAAGGTTATGCAAAAATTAAAAGAAATTGACGAAGTGGCTTATGTAAGGTTTGCCTCAGTTTATAGGCAGTTTAAAGATATTTCTAACTTTATAGAATTGTTAGACGATTTTAAAAAGGAAATAAAAAAGTAAGATATGCTGCGGCATATTTTTTCTTTTAGTTATTTACAAAAGCATAATATTGTGATATAATTATAAAAAACCAAGAGGTGTTTTATGGCAAGAAATGCTACACTTGATGATTATTTTAAAGTGGATGATGGCACCATTGTTAATGCAGAAACACAAAAAAGTATTCCACAGCCAGAAAAAACTGGTTATGTTTTAACAACAGATATGTTAAGGAATATGGATATAGAAGATATAAGAGATATTCTGTCTGGTTGCGAAAAGTACGGGCTGGATAGAGATTTAATATTTATAGATAAAGAGGACCGCATATCTTTTGAAGATAGGTCAAATTATATGCACGAGAGCAGAAGAATAGATTGGTATGGCAACATGCATAAAGAATATTCCACAAGGCAAAAAGGCCCCAAAGTAGATTTTTTAGTTGCATATTTAGGTGAATTGACCGAAGAACAAAAAAATCTTTTGTATGCCGAACGAGGTTTTTCAACAAAAAGCGATGCTCAGTTTTATTTACTGCGGGGGCGGGTGTATCTTTCGGGATTTAAAATGCGTAACCGCAACCAAAAGCCACATAGTTGGCTAGATGGCAAAACTGACGATTTTGTAAAATACAATCAACATATTTATGATAAATTGGTTAAAAATTACAATTTAAAGCAAGAAAAATCTTTATAGGAACAAAAGAAGGGTATTATTATGGCAGATTGGTTTTTAAAAAACATAAACTCGAATGATGTCGAGCGTATGCTAAGGCGTAGTTTAAAATTTGATGTTGTAAATTTAAATTTAAAATATATAAAAAGTGAAGACGAATTAAAAGAAGACTTTTTGCAGTTTATTGCTGCATGTAAAGACGCAACACACGAAGTGCCATTCACTTTTATGGGTAAAATTTATAAAAATTATATAATGTGTGCACCTTTGGGAAAGAGTGTATCACAGCGCGAATTGGGCAGTTTAAAATATAATGTTTATAAAAGGTTAAATGGTGAAGTTATGCAACATTATAAAGTAAAAAAACAAACTACTTTAACAGATTTTGGTGTGCCACCAGCAAAGACTGGCAATGTTTCTAAGGTGTTTGATGTAGGTACGCCTAATCAGAAAACAACAAAACAAATTAGTATTGTTGACGGTTCGGTTTTAGAAAACAAATCTGCCGAGCATCAAGTTTTAATAAAATTGCAACAAGAATATCCCGAATTTACCAATTTTGATATTTATAGTTTGCAAACAGTTCAAAACAATCGCCCCGAAATTCATTTCGAAGCCACTGCCGAAAGTATAGATTATAATAATGCCGAATTAGATGACGAAGGTAACTATGTGCCACACACTTATTATATACATGGTGTAAAAAGTGGAAAATATTTTAACGCAACAGTTGAAGAACAAGAAGATACTGTGCAAAATGATGGTATGTTATCTGCATAAATTAAGCCTATTTAAAGGCTTTTTTGTTTTTCTATTTTAAATAAATAGTTGATTGTTTATTTAAAGTATGCTAAACTAACATAATAAATTAAAGGAGATATTATGCAAAAACCTATTGTTGCTGTGGTTGGACGCCCAAATGTTGGAAAATCTTCATTTTTTAACAGAGTAGCAGGCAAGCGTATAAGCATAGTTGAAGATACCCCAGGTGTAACACGCGACCGCATTTATGCAGATGCCGACTGGGCAGGTAAGGCTATGACACTTGTAGATACCGGCGGTATTTCGTTAGACACAAACGACCAATGGCGTGAACACATTTTAGCACAAGCCGAACTAGCTATTGATATGGCTGATGTTATCGTTTTTATATTAGATGGAAAGCAAGCAATTACGCACGAAGACCAAAATGTTGCACAAATTTTGCGTAAGTCGAAAAAGCCTATTGTTGTTGCTGTAAATAAATTAGATACACTAAATGCCGACGCGTTGCTTCCATTTTACGAACTAGGGTTGGGCACACCTATTGGAATGAGTTGTCAACACGGGTTGGGTATTGGTGATGTTTTAGATGCGGTGGTATCTAATTTTTCACGCATTGTGCCTTTTGACGAAGAAGATACAACTATAAAAGTGGCACTTGTAGGTCGCCCAAATGTTGGAAAAAGCAGTATGACCAACCGCCTTTTAGGGCAAAATAGGGTGGTGGTTAGCAATATTGCAGGTACAACCCGCGATGCTATTGATGTTCCATTTAAGTATAACAATAAAGACTATATTTTAATAGATACCGCTGGTATTAGACGAAAAAGCAAAATAGACTATAATTCAATAGAAGGGTATAGTGTTATGCGCTCGTTGGGGGCAATAAGGCGTGCCGATGTTGTTGTGTATGTTTTAGATGCAGCCGAAGAAATTAGCGAGCAAGATGTTAGGGTGCTAGGTTACATTCACGAGCAAGGCAAGCCAAGTGTAGTTGTGTATAACAAGTGGGATTTAATACAAAAAGATACCCACACCGTAGAACTATATAAGCGCAAACTTGCCGAAGCGTTAAAGTTTATGGACTATTTTGTTGTGCAATATATAAGCACATTAGACGGCACACGCTTTGGTAAGGTTATGGAAAGTGTAGAATATGTTTTAAATAATGCAAAACAAACAATCCAAACAAGCACCCTAAACGATATTATACACGACGCTGTTTATTCTTCACCACCACCAACAAAAATGGGGCATAGTTTAAAAATTAATTATGCCACACAGGTGGGCACACTTCCACCAACATTTATTTTGTTTGTAAACAACCCCGACTTAATGCACTTTTCGTATTTAAGGTATATCGAAAACTGTTTAAGAAAGGCGAAAAACTTTGAAGGTACACCTATAAAATTAATTATCAGGGCAAAATCTAAGGAGGCAAAGTAATTTATGAATTATTGGTTACTTGCTGTTGTTGTAGTTATATCTTATTTTGTAGGAAATGTAAATTTTGCTAGAATTTTATCTAAATCTAAAAATGTAGATATAACAAAACAAAGTTCGGGCAACCCAGGTGCAACAAATATGTATCGCACTTTTGGCCCAAAACTAGGTTATTTAACACTATTGTTAGATGCCACAAAAGGTGTTATTGCGGCGCTTTTAGGTTTGTTTGTTATAGGCAATGGTGCATTTCCACCAAACACCGATGGGCTAATTGGTATATATAGTTGTGGTTTGGCTGCAATGATAGGTCACTGCTTTCCTGTAATTTACAAGTTTAAGGGCGGCAAGGGTGTTTCTACTATGATGGGTGTGTTTTTAGTGTCCGAGCCCTTGGTTGTAGTTATTGGTTTTGTGTTGGGCTTTTTATATGTATTCTTCTTTAAGTATTTATCTGTTGTATCGCTACTTTTAGTTACTGCATTTGTGGTTTATCAAAACTTTACTTTGGCAGAACCTAATTTAGTTATTGCCTTACTTACCTTTGCTATCTGGATTTTAACTTGGTGGGCACACAGGGCAAATATCGAAAGATTGCTTTTAGGTAAAGAAAACCCAACCAACATCGGCAAAAAAATTCGCAAAGACCAACGCCACCAAGAAAAGCGTGATGAACATAAAGAAGAAAAGGCCGAAAAGATAGAAGAAAAGATAGAAAAGAAAGAGCAAAAAGCCGAACAAAAAGAAGAGAAAAAAGAAGTTAAAGCCGAAAAGAAAGCGGTTAAAAAAGCAAAAAGATATGTAAAAAAATCAACAAAAAAATACATACGAAAAACCAAACGAAAAAAGAGTAGTAAAAACAAAAAAGCATAGTATTATGCTTTTTATTTTTTATCATTTTTTAGTGCATAGTATATAAATTTGTGGTGCATAGTACACAAAAAGATAGTGCATAGTATCAAAAAATGGTATGCACCTTTGCCCAAAATGTTTTTTAATTTTGGGTTAAAATGTTTCGCTTATACCCAAAAAGTAGTCGGCAGATACATCAAAAGCCAAAGCCATTCTTTTTAGTATATCATAGCCAGGCTTGGCTTTTCCTTTTAGCCATTCGCTTACTTGACTTTGCTTTACATTTATGGCTTTTGCAAAAGCTGTTTGGGTTAAGTTTTTAAGAGTTAAAAACTCTTGTAAAATTTCTTCAAAACTCATTTCCATATATAGAATATTATATAGTTTTATAAAAAATATGCTTGACTTATAGAATATTCTATACTATACTGAATATTATTACGAAGGAGAGAGAAGTATGAATAAAAGTTTTACTGAAATATTAGAAACAAATGATTTAAAATATCCAACATATTTATGTGTCTTAAAGTATATTTTGATAGCCTTATGTGTTTTAAGTGCTTGTTTTTGTGTTTTTGCCCCAATTATTGAAAATATGAATTTTATTAGTATATTTGAAGGTTTGCAAAAAGAGGGTATTAATCCATTTTTGTTTTTAACATTTTGTATTATAGATGTTGTAGGGTGTTTTTTGCCGTTTGTGTTATATATTGTTATAAAACAATTTATAATGATAAGTTATACTAATGATAAAATAAAATCATTTGCTATTCAAGAACTTAATTATAGCAAAATTGGTTTAATTGGCTTGATGCTTATATTTGTTTGGTTAATAATTTTTTCTTGTGTTACCATTTTTGCTTTAACATCAACATTTAATTCTTTTCTTGAATATAGTAGTGGTTATATCAGTGTTTTAAATCATGGTTGGGGTTGCTATGTAGCTGTGCCATTAATAATAGTTAGCACAATTTTACCTTTTATACAATTTATTATGTTAGACTATAAAAACCAATATGTAAAAGGAAACATTAAAGAAACTGATGTAGTAAGGTTATTGGGTGGAAAAGGTGAAATTATAGAAAAGTCTAATTCTTTAGAAGATAAATTGTTAGAATTAAATAAACTAAAAGAAAATGGATTAATTACAGAACAAGAATATGCTAATTTACGAAAGGAAGCATTAGGGTTAACTAATTCTAAAAATACACAAATTAAATAAAAGGAAGGTTTTAACCTTCTTTTTATTATCTAATAAAACGCCTTATTTTATTTTACTTTTTTTGCAAAATAAAATATACTTAATATAATAAGGGTTTAAGAGGTGTATATGAAAAATTATTTATTTGCGTATGCCATTAATATTTCCGAAGAAGAAATGCACAAGCACTGCCCAAACGCTGTGTTTAGGGGATATGCCTTGCTTAGTGGGTTTAGGTTGGATTTTTGCGGTTATACCGAGCACGCTATTGCAACACTAAACAAGCAACGCGGTGCAACTTTAAGTGTGGCTGTATGGGAAATGAGTAAAGAAGATTATTACACCATAGGCAACTTTGAAGATTTTCCATACCGATATAAAAGGGTAAAAACAAGTGCCTTGTTGTATGGCCGAAAAGTTAAAGGTGAAATATATATTTTAAAACAACAACTTACTCTTGGTTTGCCAAATGCAAACTATTTAAATGCATTGCGTGGGGCATATATAGAAGCGGGGTTAAACCAAAAAGTTATAGACGAAGCGTTAGCACGAGTAAAAGAAGGGAATAAATAAATGCCAAAATACCAGTTGCCAGATTATAATAATTGTTGCGTAAATATGATTTCTTCGGTTGCAAAGTATTTTAAAATTAATACTATGCACCCAACTTTGCCAATAGTAGATAAAGCACTAAAACAAAAGTTTAGAAATATTGTTGTTTTGTTGTTAGACGGTTTTGGAAAAGAATTATTTAACCGAAGATGTCAAAAAGACGGTTTTTTTGCAAAGTGCTATGCACAAGATTTATCTGCGGTTTTTCCTAGTTCCACAACACCCGCAACTGTTGCTTTTAAGTCGGGGTACACGCCACTAGAACACGGTTGGTGGGCGCACTTTTTGTATTTTAAAGAAGTAGGAACTGCGGTAAATTTATATCTAAACACAAATGCATATTCGCGCGCGCCATCGGGGCTTAATCATATAGCGCACGATTTAATGCCTTATAATACTATTCACGAGCGAATTTATAAAAAACATAAAGACACCATAAGGTGCTATGCACTTTGCCCAACAAACTGCCGTGATGAAGACGGAATTACACAAATAACCTACGAAAGTTATGACGAAATGGCACAAATGGTAAAAACTATTTGCCAAAACGATGGGCAACATTATATTTATGCATATTATGACTACCCAGATAAAATTGAACACAAAACAGGTCCATATTCAAACGAAACTGCACAAAAATTAGCCGAAATTGAGGGTGTAACCGAGTTGATGTGTCAAAGTTGCCCCGACACTTTGTTTTTAATTTCGGCAGACCACGGTCAAACCGAGTATAACGAAGTCCGTGATTTAGCAAATTACCCAGATTTGTACGATACGCTATTAACCACACCAAGCGGTGGAACGCGTACTACAAATGTGTTTGTAAAGGCGGGTAGGCAAGCCGAATTTAAAAAACTTGCAAAAAAATATTTAGGTGATAAGTTTTTAATTTTATCTAAAAAAGAAGTGCTACAAAGCAATCTACTAGGTGTAGGTAAGCCACATTATAAAATAGATGATACCTTAGGCGACTTTTTAGTTATATCTATTGCCGATTGCGGTATATTTACAAATTCACTTTACCGCTTGCCACAAGTAGTGCCACGCGGTGGACACGGTGGTTTAACAAAAGAAGAAATGACAGTGCCACTATTTATATATAAAAACAAATAAAAAACTAAGGATAATCCTTAGTTTTTTTTATTAAATAACTTTTTCTATTTCACCAATGAAGACATAATGTCCTTCGTTTACCGAATAATTTTGTTGTTTTGTTTGTTTTTCTAATTGGTTTAAATCAAATTGACCCATATATAATTTTTTGCAAACAAAAGTTTGTGTTGCTTCTTTAAATGTTATTCCATTATCTAAAAATTTAGGGGTAAGTGATATTTCTTCCATTTTATTTGTATCTCTGCCAGATTTTGTACCTAATATTTGCAAGTCTTTTTGTATTTGGCATCATAAAAACTAACCGTAAAATAATCTTGATTTTTTAAAAATTCTAAGGTGTATCTTTCTGGACGAACATAAATTGTTACAACATTTTTAAACCAAAGCACACCAAAACTTCCCCACGAAATAGTCATAGAGTTAAATTTGTTTTTATCACCAGCTGTAAGTAGTGCCCATTCGGTATTAAGTTTATTACATAAATTTTTTACAATCTCTTTCATATAAACCTCCAATAATTTTATTTTAGCATAAAAATATTATTTTACAAAACAAAAAGAGTAGTTAAAGTGTTTGTTGTACGTGTTTGACAAGAATTGACAATAAAAAAGAACCTAATGTTAGGTTCTTTATATTAACATACTTCGTCAGATTTGCCTCGTGCTTTTGCGCGTAAACTGTGGTCTAATATCTTTTTGCGAATGCGTATTGCTTTTGGTGTAACTTCTAGATATTCGTCATCATTTAAAAACTCGATGCAGTCTTCCAAACTCATTACTCTTGGTGGGGTAAGTCTTAGTGCATCATCACTACCAGCGCTACGGCAGTTAGATAAGTGCTTGCGTTTGCACACATTAACAACCAAGTCGTTACCCTTTGGGTTTTGACCAACTACCATACCAGGATAAACCTCGGTTCCTGGGCCAATAAACAATTCACCACGCTCTTGCGCGTTGTATAAACCATAAACAATGGCTTCGCCTTTTTCGAAGGCAATTAAACTACCAAATTCGCGGTGGCTAATTTCGCCTTTATATGGTTGATATTCGTAGAACACACTAGACATAATACCTTCACCGCGTGTTTCGGTTAAGAATTGAGATTTAAACCCAAAAAGCCCGCGTGTTGGAACATAAAACTCTAACTTTGTGCGTGAGTTGTGTGGCGTCATTTGTATAAGTTCGGCGCGTCTTGTTCCCATTTTTCCCATAATAGTACCAACGCAATCTTCGGGTACATCTAACACAACCTTATCAATAGGCTCACATTTTTTGCCGTCTATTTCTTTGTATAACACCTTTGGCATACTTACTTGAAATTCGTATCCATCACGGCGCATGTTTTCTATTAAAATAGATAGGTGCATTTCACCACGGCCACAAACTCTAAACGAATCTGCGCTGTCGGTGTCGTGAACTTCTAGCGACAAGTCTTTTACTGCTTCTTTGTATAGTCTATCTCTTAGGTGGCGACTGGTTACAAACTCGCCATCACGGCCTGCAAATGGGCTGTCGTTTACCATAAAGGTCATTTCTACACTAGGGCGTTCAATTTTTACAAATTCTATTGGGCTAACTTCGCTAGGTGAGCAAATAGTATCGCCAATTACAACCTCTGGTACACCAGCAATACAAACAATATCTCCAACACTTGCATTAGTTATTTGTGTTTTCTTTAATCCATCGTATGCAAACATCTGCACAATTTTGCCCTTAACATTTTTAGGCTCGTGGTAGTTACAAACAACAATGCTATCTCCAATTTTTGCACTACCTTGTTCTATTCTGCCTATTGCTAATTTACCAACAAAGTCGTTTTGCTCGGCATGTTCGTCGCCTTGTGGTGCAGGAATGTGGTTTATAATTGTTTCAAACAATGGAATAAAGTTTGTACCCTTAACGTTTGGATCGGTACTTGCAATTCCTTGTCTTGCCGAACAATATACAAAAGGTGAATCTAGTTGTTCGTCGTTGGCATCTAAGTCTAACAATAACTCTAAAACTTCGTCTTTTACTTCTTCAATTCTTGCGTCAGGCTTGTCTATTTTGTTTATAACTACAATAACTTTTAGGTTAAGGTTAAGTGCCTTTTGCAACACAAAGCGTGTTTGGGGCATAGGGCCTTCGTAGGCATCTACCACAAGCAATACACCATCCACCATTTTTAAAACGCGCTCTACTTCGCCACCAAAGTCGGCGTGACCAGGGGTGTCTATAACATTAATTTTAATACCGTTGTAGTTGCAACTTGCGTTTTTAGATAAAATTGTTATTCCGCGTTCGCGTTCAATGTCGCCCGAGTCCATAACTCTGTCTTCTACAACTTGATTTTCGTGGAAAACATTACCTTGCTTTAATAATTCATTAACCAAACTTGTTTTGCCGTGGTCAACATGGGCAATTATGGCTATATTTCGTATTTTGTTGTTAATCATACTATCTTAAAAAATCCCTTTTTTGCGTAAAAATAAAATATATTATATCACTTTTGTTTGCTTTTAGCAATATAAAAATTTAATAAAAAATAAAAAAACACAAATTAGTAGTGTTTTTTATAAATAAAATGCTGTATAGTTAAATTATTAAAAACTTTCAAATTCGTCGTAGTTTAGGTTAGAGTTGTCATCGCTGTCTGTATTTTCATCGTTGTTGTCTTCGTCTAATAAATCTTGAATTTCGTCAAATTCGAGGGTGTTGTATTCATAGTCTTTATTAACATCGGGGTATATATAGCCATCTTTTTGTTTTAGTTCGTCAATAAGGTTTTCCACCTTTTTATCTACAACAACTTTATTTTCTTTTAAATAGTCTAGGTATAAAGGTTTTATGTTTTCAAAAGTAAGGGGCAAATCTGTTTGATTGTTCTGTTTTTGATATTTTAAATATTCTATTAAAGTAAACCAATAATCTAAACACCTGTTTTCTTTTTTAGTTAGTTTGCGGTTTAAAGTGTTAACATAGTTTTGTTTGTTATTATCTATGTTTTCGCACATATCTAATATGTCGTTTGCGGTATCACTTAAAAAATCAAATCTCATTTCTTTTCCTATTTTAATTATTTATAGTGTAAAGATAAATATTCTATTGCTTTTTGCTTTAATTTAGGTGAAAGCGAAATTTTATTTATTTGTGAAAAAGGTATTTCGCATAATTCTACTTTTTCGTTAAATTCGCCTTCTATACCAAGTGGGCCGTTGTTGCAAAATTTTATAAAGTTGCAAATATATACAAACTCTACGCGTTTAGATAAAAATGGTTGATTGTTGTATTCTAACTTTGTTGTATAATAGTTTTTGCCTAAATAATGCACGGGTTTAACAATGGCATTTGTTTCTTCCATTGCTTCGCGCAAGGTGGCAGATTTTGCGTTTTCGCTTTCGTTTATGCCACCACCGGGTAGTTGATAAGTGTTATTGTTTATTTTGTGTAACACTAATAGTTTGTTGTTTTTTACTATTATCGCGCGTGCCTTTCTAAAAAATTTATTTTGGTCGGCAAGGCTTTTTGCAAATTGAATTTTTTCTAAGTTGTATTGTTCGTGTGTTTTTTTAGTCATAATAAATCCTTTATTTAAATAATAACACACTAAAAATAAAATAAAAAGTATTTTTATATAGGTTGTCAAAAATTTTTATTTACACAAAACTTGTTTTGTTATATTTATTGTTTTTTTGCAGAAAATTTATATAAGTAGTCGCTTTTTAGTTGCAAAAAAATATATAATATGCTAACTTTTAACTATATAAAAATAGGAGTGTTTTTATGAAATCTAAGTTTTTAACTTTGGTGCTAGCGCTTGCTATATTTTTAGGGGCAGGTATGATGTTTGGCGCTTGCAACACAAACAATAACGATGGTAAACACAAAATTACTTTTATGAGTGATGATACCGAAAATGCAGCGGTTATTTGCACTGTTTATACAAACGGGAAAGAAGAAATTGCTTTACCTAATGTAAATGCAAGGCTAGGGTATAACTTTAATGGGTTTAGTTATAACATAAAAGAAGTTTCTGTTGATGCAGTTACCAAAACCCCAATTTTAGACGGCGATGGCAACCCTATAACTTACCCCCAACCAATAGCATTTACAAAAGACACTTTTAAAGATGTAGAACTAAAAGAAGACATTGTTGTTTATGCTATGTATTCAACTGTTAGGTATAACATAAGATATATTGTAGATGGCGTTGAAGTTGCTCAAGACGACCCAACACTTACACCAATTTTTTACACAATTAGTGACGAAGCATTAGATTTGCCAACTCGCACAAAAACAGGGTATAATTTTGATGGTTGGTATTTAACAAGCGATTACACACAAAGACTTTCGGTAATTCCTGCAGGCTCTACAGGTGATTTGGTTTTATATGGAAGGTTTGTAGCCGAATAATATTATTAAAACATAGCATAGCACTATGTTTTTTTTATTTTTAAAAATCTTTTATTGACTATTGTTTTATTTTGGTGTATATTATACCTATTAGATATTTAGAGGTGCAATAATGTTAGATTTAAAAAAGATGCTAAATAATTTACAAGATTATAAAATTAGGTTAAAGCACAAAGGTTTTGATTTGGATGAAAAATATTTTTTAGGTTTGACCGACCAAATTTACAACATTCGCAAAAACTGCCAAGATTTGCAAAATCAACGCAACACGGGTTCTAGTAAGATTGGTAAATTAGTTCATGATGGGGCAAGCAAAGAGGAAATAGAAAAAGCTCGTCAAGAAATGACAAGCCTTAGTGATAAAGTAAAAGAACAAGAAGCCATTTTGCGAGAAAAAGAAGAAGAACTTCATAACTATATGATGTATATGCCAAACGTTTATGACGACACAACACCAATTGGTAAAGATGATAGCGAAAATGTAGTTGTTGCATATTATGGTAAAAAGCCCGAGTTTGATTTTACACCAAAAGAACATTACGAATTAGGTGAAAAAATGGGATTGTTAGACCCAGAACGTGGTGCAAAACTTGCTGGTGCACGTTTTACTGTGATGTATGGTGCCGCAACGCAATTAGAAATGGCAATAAAAAACTTTTTACTAGAAACAGCAATGGAAAATGGTTTTACACCAGTTAGTGTGCCTTTTATGGTTGGTAGAAATATTGCCGAAGGCACAGGGCAACTACCTAAATTTGAAGATGATATGTATAAAACAACAAACGAAGGCAAAGAGTTATTCTTAATTCCAACAGCCGAAGTTCCTGTTACAAATATTTACAACAACGAAATATTAAAAGAGGAAATGTTGCCAATAAACTACTGTTCGTTAACTCCTTGTTATAGGGTAGAAGTTGGTAGTGCTGGGCGTGATGTAAAAGGTATTTTCCGTCAACACCAATTTGAAAAGGTGGAAATGGTTAAATTCTGTGCAAAAGATAAATCTTGGGAAGAATTTGCACGTCTTACAGCAAGTGCTCGCAGGGTTTTAGATAAACTAGGGTTGCACTACCGCGAAGTTGCTTTGTGTTCGGGCGACCTAGGATTTGGTGCTACACACTGTCACGATATGGAAGTTTGGTTGCCAGGTCAGGGCAAATACCGCGAAATATCTAGTTGTAGTAACTACCTAGATTTTCAAGCAAGGCGTGCAAATATACGCTATGCCGACAGCACAACACACAAAAACGAGTTTGTTTGCACATTAAATGGCTCGGCTATGCCAATAGGGCGCACAATGATTGCTATTATGGAAAACTATCAACAAAAAGATGGAAGTATA
>CADAJB010000030.1 GCA_902788085.1 uncultured Eubacteriales bacterium | reverse complement strand
CTTTTTTCTACATACTTAACACTATATTTAGAATGGCGCAACTGAAACACCACCGCCTGCACTGCACGCACGCACTCGTTAGACAACTTCTTTAAAGCAAACGCGTGTTTGTTATTTTTGCTAAACCTTACAAAATCGGGTTGTTGCATTACTTGATTAAATATCTTTACAACAACATCTTTTATTTGTTTTTCGGTTAAGTTTGGCGCTTTGTTATAATAAAGCATAAACTTTTCTAATACGGCGTGAATAATGTTTCCGTTATCCATACTTAAAATATCGCTAGTTTTATTTTCTTGCAACCTTAGGTTATAATCTACAAAATGAAGATATGGACACATAAAATAGCGCTCTAATTCGGTTACGCTTAAAAACTCTTTATCTAGCAAGTTTGCATTTATGCTTTGATTTTTATTAAACACCGAATTAAACTCTTCTAAATTATTAAACACATCATTAAAACCGCGTTCCTTTAAAACCTTAACAGCAGTAGAAAGTAAGTTTGTGCTAATTTGTGGCGTTAGACTGTTGCTTTGTTGAATGACATTAGATAATGCGTTGTTTAAGTTCCCCCAAATATATAAAAGTCGGTTCTGCTGGCCTTTAAAGGCACTATCATCGTTTAGGTAAGAACTTATATCTACTACTTTTAATGGTTTTTCGTTTTGCGTAAATATGTTTATTAAACTTTCTAATGCACTGCTTTTAGAATGTTGACCATCGCTAGACTGCAAAGCATAACTTATACATAGTTGACCACTAAACAATGCGGTGTTTTGCACAACATCTTTTAAACTTTGTGCGTTTACTTGGGCAATGGTTGGGGTTAGATTTACCTTTTGCCCTTTTAGTTCGGCTATATCTATATCCGAAACAATGCCAACATCACTAACAACCGACGGGAAAGCACCATCGTGCGCACCAATGATATATAAATTAGGCACAACGCTAAACACACTTTGTAGATTCTGCCCCACATAAACACAATCTATTGCCATAGGTAGTGGCGAAATGTTAATTGTTTGAATACCACTATTTAAAATAGCGCAAAAATCTTCAAAAGAAGTTTGATATTCTGCCATAATGTCGTATATGGTATTTAAGCATTTATCTAACTTTAAAAAAACTTGTCTATTTATGCTTTGGTTGTATAAATCTTGCTGTTCAAAATTTTTAATTGCTAGGTCTTCTAACTTTTGTTGAATATTTAAACTGTTTAAGTAATTTTGAACACAAACTACATACTGGCTTATGGTTGTGCTTTTTAAGATTTGGTTTTTCAGTTCTTCAACTGGTTTAAATAAATTTTGGCAGATGTTAAAAAATTGCTGATATTCTTCGTCTTGTAATTCAAAGTTTTTAAAAACAAGGTCGCGTGAAATATCATATTTATTTATAACCCGTTCGAAAAGCATTTGGCTTTCGTCATCTAAACCACATAATATATTTTTGCTATAAATTATAACATCTTCTTTTGCATAATTATTGTTAATAAGCGCAAAGGTGGTATTTAAAAACTTAATTAATTCACTATCACTTAGTTTATATGGCAAATCTACCCAAACTGGCAAATTATAACTTTTAAAAACCTTGTTTATAACTGGCGCGTACTGCTCTAAACTTGTGCAGTTTACTACCATATCTTTATATCTTTGCCCGTTACGAATTTTGTTTGATATATCCATAGCAACAAACTTAACTTCGTTTTCTATTGTATTTGCCACGCTTACAAAAACACTGTTATCTACATTTTGTGTATTATAATTGTTCGCCATTAAATTACTTAAAATGTGCCTACTGTTTAAACTTAACACGCTTGGCGCTTCTATAATATTGGGGGTTAGGGCACAATCTTTAGATATATCTAAAATGTCTTTTAACATTTTGTCGTCATATATGTATTTGTTTGGCTGATTTTTATCTGCAACAACCACCCCAACGCTTACACTGTTGGCAGTTTTTAAAACTTGGCTTATTATTTCTAAGGCTTTTGGTGTTGTTGTATCAAAATGGCAAAAATGCACATCTATATCTTTTAAAACTTGGCTATACTTTAGCCCCTGACTTAAAAGTTGCAAACGGTTTGCACTATCTATATATTCTTGCCCTAAATAATCTTCATATTTTTGCATAATAAAACTAATATCACTAAGTTTAGACTGCAAAAGTTTATTTTTTATATTTGGTAAAGCATTTTTTAAACTAGATGCTGTTATATTGCACGCTTTTAACTGTGCAATACTATCAAAAATAACGCTTGCAAAGTTGATGCTTTTTATAGTTTTGTTAAAACATTTTAATTCTGCTTTGTGTTTTTCTAACAACATTTGAATTATCATAGTAGCACCCAAAGAAGATAGTATTTTGCTATCTTTTATATCTACTATTAAATTTGCAAAACGGGCAAAAGTAAGCACCTCAAACCCAAAACTAGCATTTAAGTTTAACTCTTGCATAACTTCTTTTTCCATAGTTAAACTAAACTTATCGGGCACTATTATATATTGCTTTCTACCGCTTTTTAGGTTTTGCTTTATATACCCTAGTTGCGAGTGCATAATATCGGTTTGGTTGTTTGCAGTATAAATGTTTAACTTCATATTTTTTACCTCGCATAAATTTTAGCATAAAATGCTAAATTTAGCAAAGATTATAATATAAATTAATTTTGTTCCAAATAAAAAAGCCTAACTTACCTTGTTGGTTTCAATGTAGTTAGACACTAATTTTTCTACAAAGTTAGATAAAGCCTGTTGCTTTTTGCTGTTTAGCAACTCTTTTATAGTTAAATACGAAGAATTGCGCTGTTGCGTTAGTTCTTGTTGTTGTTTATTTAGTTTTTCTAGCCCTTCTTTAATTTTTAAATTTTCGGCTTTTAATTCTTCTAATAACATATTCTTTCGCCTTAAATCTATTAATGCTTTTTGTAAATTATTGTTGGCAGTTTTTATATCTTTTTGGCTTTGTAAAAGCACCTCTTGCTTTGCATTGTTTTTTATTAAATTAACCACACCCAACACAAGCGCTTGCACATCTTGGTTAGATATAACTTTACTGTTAGTTTGTGGCATTAAAACAACTTTTTTAGATGCAAAATTTAAACGCGTTGGTATGCCGTTTTGTTGCAAATCTTTTATAACTTCTTCTACTAAGTTTGGATTATTAGAAAGTGTGTTTCGATATTTATTATTTAATTTTTTTGCAACTTTTAAATTATTGTTAGATAATTCTAAACAAACACTAAAAACCGACTTTTTTTGTTTGTAGTTTAATATTTTATATAACAAGTCTTTAAGTTGCTGTTTATCTTCATCCTTTAAACAATTTATATCTACACCATTTAATTTTAATAAATTATATACTTTTATATTTTGTTTAACTTCTTTTTTTAATTTATAAAAATAATTGCGCACACTAAATGGCTTTTTACCTTTTTTGTTTGCCCAAACAGTTATATTGTTTATAACTGCTTCGTGCGGGTTTTTGTTAATAAAATTAAACAAACTTTTAATATCTAAAATATTCCAACCCAATATTTTTGTGTTATTCATACTTACTCCTTTAAAAAAAGTATAAACAACATAATATTTTTTAAACCCTAAATAAGCATAAATAATAACTTTTTTAAATATTATATGCTAGGGGTATTTTATGGAATATTTTATTCATTTGTGCAGTACTATGCCAGCACAATTTTTTGTGCATAATACTACGCTTGGGCAAACAAAAACGCCACAACAATATATAACAATAAAAACCGACGAAAACTATTTATGTATTATGTGCTATGCACTTACAAACAGTGCATATATGCCACAGTGTGCAAATATAACACTATATAATAACACACTACTATGCACAAATAATAATGTTAAAATAATCAAACTTTTAAACAACCATTATAAAATACAATTTACTCTACCCTTGTGCATAGTATATAAACCAAGTGTACTACAAAAAAATATTTTATTAGATGATGCTAACCTATCTTTTTTTGATAGTACTATGCAATATGTTTTAATAAAAAATAATAATGGAATATTTAAGATATTAATTAATCAAACAATAACCCAACCAAACTTTAAAATTTTTAACAAGTACTATGCACTAACTGGCAAGTGCGAAAATAAAGATTATTTACTTCTTTTAGATAAACTAGGCAATATTGTTTTTGAAGATTGTGCAGATTTAATAGAACTTAATAAAAACAATATATCTACCCTAAATAAAATACAAGATATTGCAAAACACGGTTTTGTTAGTATATATAAAGTAGAAGAAAATAATATAACCCTTACCGAACAATACACCGTATTTTTAAACCAAACACCAACATATACAAAAAATAAATATTGCATAAGCACAGCATTTTTAGAAGCATTAAATTTAAACAATTTAAAACTTGCAAGATATTATTTAAGTGATGAATTAAACGCAACACTAAACGACCAACAACTAACAAGTTTTTTTGGCGATTATACCGAGTTTGAACCAAATTTTTTATTAGATGCTAATAATAGTGTATTTTTTGTTTACAATAGCAATATAGTTAAAACTTATAACTTTGAAATTAAAGAAAATAAAATTGTAGATATAACAACAGATTAAAACCCTTTATTTTAATTGCAAAAAATTATTAAATACTATATAATAAATATTTTAAGGGGGTGTTTATCTTCTTTACAGCATATTGGGTATATTATGTTTTAGGGCTTATTTTAATACCTGGGCTAATTTTGGGTGCAGTTGCACAAGCAAAGGTTTCTAGCAACTACGAAAAATATAGTCTTGTAAACAATAAACGCGGAAAAACCGCCAACGAAGTAGCACGAGAAATTTTAAACCGAGCAGATTTAAACAATATTGAACTTACAACTACAAACAAAGAACTGGGCGACCACTACGACCCTAAAAAAGAGGTTATAGCATTAAGCCCGGGTGTAAACAATAAGGAAAGTATTTCTGCCATTGGTATTGCCTGCCACGAAGTAGGCCACGCACTACAAGATGCAGCAGGTTATGCACCTGCAAAGTTACGCAAGTTTTTTGTGCCTATTGTAAACTTTTGTTCGGCAATACTTTGGCCACTTGTTATTATTGGTTTTTTAATAGATTTTGGTGGCTCTTCAAACAGTATTTTTGGAGATATCTGTATATATAGCGGTTGTGCGTTTTTTGGGCTGGCAATATTGTTTAGTTTAATTACACTTCCTACCGAATTAGATGCATCGCGTCGGGCTTTAAAAGAACTTAAAGAAAATTATTATTTAGACGAAGAAGAATTAATTGGTGCAAAAAAAGTTCTTACTTCGGCTGCCCTTACTTATGTGGCTTCTTTGGTTATGTCGGTGCTAACATTTTTAAGATTTTTATTTACTATTCTATTGGTTACACGAAATCGAGATTAAAACAAAAAAGGCATAACGCCTTTTTTGTTTATGCTTTTTCTAAACTTATGCTATCAGCATTTAATGTTGTGCGGGCTTCCCAAGCAGACACAATATCAAACAAACTATTTACAAAAAACCAAGCCCCCGATGTATAACTATCTTCCAATACTAAATCTTTATTGTATTTGCCCAAAAAGTAGTTTAAAACTTTTGTATTATCTTCGGTATTTAAGTTATTTATAACAATATTTCCGCTAGTTATACATTGTTTTAATGGCTTTGTGTTATCCATTACACCAAAAAAAGTTATATATACTTCTTCGGGCATTTTAGATGTCGAAACAAAACCTAAATCTACAACTTCGCCTTTAAATATTTGGTTTAAATCAATTTTACAAACAATGCGGATATTTGTTTGGCTTCCAATAGTTGTTAATACCACATTTTTTAAACTAAAAAGATTTAAAATATCTTCTGCCCCAATAGTGCTAACTACATAGTTTAAATATGCTGTGCTAATTAGGGTTAAATCTTTTTTATCCAAACTAACCGCCGCGTTTAACTTTGCGTTTTCAAACAACACACTTGCGTTTATTTCGTCTTCGGTGTAAATGTTATCTACATTCATACAAGCGTTTAACTTATTTTTTAAACTTGTTTTATCTAATTCACCAACCTCAAACAGCACCACATCACTTTTATTAAAATCTTTGTTTAATAACTCTTGAATTTCTTGCCATTCTTTGTTATTAAACCCTTGACCTATTTTTGTAAGTGCTGTTATTACAAAAACAATAATTACAACTAAAATTATTAAAATAATAATTAAGTTTTTTATTATTGTTCCTTTTTTAGTTGGGGTGCGTTTGTTAAAAACAATATCTTCTAAATTCATACTTCACCCTTAAAACTATTTTTTGTTGGTACTACCAAAACCGCCAATTCTAACATTTTGTATTTCTTTTTCATCATCTACAACTAAAAATTTAGTAAAAATTCCCTGCCCTATTTTATCACCTTTTTTAATTACATAAGGTGCATTTGTATAGTTATATAACCTAAAACCAATATTTCCGTCGTTGGTTACATTGCCATAATAGTCGCTATCAATAACGCCTAAGTTATTGCAAAGCATTACACCGCGCTTGCCCATACCACTGGTTACACACAATAACAACACTTCATCGGGGTTAAAGCAGGCTTTTACATTAGTCCACACCATTGCAGTTTGTTGTGGCAAAATTTCTAAATCAATAGGGCTATAAAAATCGTAGCCCGCACTACTTTTTGTGGCGCGTTGTGGCAAATTTGCAACTGCCCCGCCATACTGCATAGTGTCTTGTTTTACATATTCAAACTTTCTCATATTTACTCCTTTTTTAATTATACAAAAAATAGTAGAAAAATCAATCAAAATATAAATAATTGCCCCCAACTATCTAAATTAAAATAAAAAGTATAAAAAGTTTGTGTAAAATATTGACTTTAACAAAAAATTATAATATAATAGATATGTTCTACAAAATTATGCGCCATTAGCTCAACTGGATAGAGCGTTGGTCTACGGAACCAAAGGTTAGAGGTTCGAGCCCCCTATGGCGCACCAATAAAACTAAATCTAAAAAATTTAGTTTTTTTTTATTATAATTTTGGAGGTGTTGTTATGGAATTGTTAGATTTGTACGACAATAATGGAAAACTTTTAAACAAAACTATTGTACGAGGCAACAAAAATTTTGAAGAAAATGAAAACATTAAATTAGCGACAATCTGGATTAAAAGCAATAATAAATACCTTATACAAAAAACTTCAAAAGAAAAAGGTGGCGAATATGCCGTTTCGGGCGGTCATGTTCAAGCCGGCTTAACAAGCAAACAACAAGCATGCCTAGAACTTGAAGAAGAATTAGCATTAAAGATATCCGAAAACGACTTACAATTTTTAGGCAACATTTACGGACCACACCGAATTTTTGATGTGTATGCCATAGAAAACAACAATTTTGACAAATTAAACTTTGCTTTACAAGAAGAAGAGGTTGAAAGCGTTGTTTGGCTAACAGCCACTGAAATTGACCACCTTATAGCAAAAGGCGTTGTTCGTAAAAGCACAGTAGAACAATTCAATAAATTTATTAAAAGCAATGTTCAAACACCTTGCGGAATAGAAAAAAGACTAAACCAACTATGATTTAGTCTTTTTTTACAATACCATTATTGTTTTAAACCTGCTTCGGTATCCATTTTTTCTTCAAACTTTTTTAAAGATGCATAATCTTGGGCAAAGCTTTCAAAACTTACAAATGCTGGCTGTGCAGCACTGCCTTCCTTACCTACAACCCAACGAGGTTTTGTTTCTGAAATATATTTCCCACCAGTTATTTCTAGCGAACGGTAAGCACCTTTTTCAGCATCTTTAACACAAGGTTTTTCCAACAAACAGTCAACAACAGTTAATAATGTTTCTGTATCTTTCATTTTTAGTTTTTCGCAATCCGACAATATTAAAAATGCATTAACATATTGCAACTGTGTGTCAATTTCAACACTTTCTTTTATTGTCATTTTGCACTTAACTCCATCATTATCGTTATGACTTTCTAACACTAAAGAAGCAAGACCTAACTCATCTATTTTTATATACATAGATAATTTCATAATAATTCCTCCGTCAATAATATAAGATGATTTTATCAAAATTTTAAAAAAAGTCAACAAATTTATAAATCATTAACCATATACTCTTTAACAAAAAAGTTTTGTCAAAATTCAAATAAAAAAACTTGCAAATTGCAAGTCTTTTATTATTCACCAAAAAAGCGTTTAATTTCGGCTTCGGCTGTTTCGGGTGCATCGCTACCGTGAATAAGGTTTTCGCGGTCGTTGCAAGAATAATCGCCACGGATTGTACCTGCTGGGGCTTCTAAATATTTAGTAGGGCCCATAAAGTTGCGCATACCTTTAATAACATTTTCGCCTTCTACTATCATACCTAGCACTGGGCCAGATAACATATACTCTTCTACTTCGGGGTAAAAAGGACGGTCGGCAATGTGTGCATAGTGTTCACGCAATAATTCTTTTGTCATATTAAACATCTTCATTGCGCTAATTGTATAGCCCTTGCGTTCAATTTTGTTAATAATTTCACCCATCAAGCCACGGCGTACTGCATCAGGCTTTAACATAATGTATGTTTTTTCCATAATAATCTCCTAACTGTAAATATTTTTTATATTATCACAAACAATCAAGTTTTGCAAGTGTTTAATTAAAACACATTAAATTTAGTTATTAAATTTGCAAAAATTTTTGTTTTTCTCTTGACTAAACATACCGCTTATGTTAAAATGAACAGTAACATTTGCGAATGTGCGAGCGTAGCTCAATGGTAGAGCGCCAGCCTTCCAAGCTGGTTACGAGGGTCCGATTCCCTTCGCTCGCTCCATTATCTACGCAAGCAGTGGTGTATGTTTATGCGTCTGTAGCGCAACAGGATAGAGCAACGCCCTTCTAAGGCGTAGGTTGTGGGTTCGACTCCCGCCAGACGCACCATATGGTGGATATGGCTCAGTTGGTAGAGCGCCAGGTTGTGGCCCTGGATGCCGTGAGTTCGAACCTCACTATCCACCCCATTCATTTGCGTTGCAAATGCTTTTAAAAAACAAAACTAAAAAGCCACATTTATAGGGGCGTAGCCAAGCGGTAAGGCACAAGACTTTGACTCTTGCATGCGTAGGTTCAAATCCTGCCGCCCCTGCCATTACATATTTTATATATGTAAACCCCTTGGGTTAGTATAGGGGTGTCGCCAAGTGGTTTAAGGCACTTGACTCTGACTCAAGCATTCGAGGGTTCAAATCCTTCCACCCCTGCCATTGTGCAAAAGCACAAAAAAATTTGCGTATGCTAGTTGACATTTAGTTTAAATAAGTGTAATATTGCCTTATACCGTTTTATGACCCATTAGCTCAGTTGGTAGAGCACTTGACTTTTAATCAAGTTGTCATGCGTTCAAGTCGCATATGGGTCACCAGTTATGCGGTTATGGCGGAATTGGCAGACGCGCTAGACTTAGGATCTAGTGGGAAACCGTGGGGGTTCGAGTCCCTTTAACCGCACCAATAAAAAGAGTATTTAGTAAATTCTAAATACTCTTTTTATATTAAAAAACGCATGTAAAATGCAGCCAAAATTCATATAGCAAATTAAAAGTGGTCGCCTATTTTAATTTCTGGTTGTTTGCATTATTAATAATTTAAACCATTCAAACTCATATCAAGAACCTTTCACGGCATAAACCACCACTTATAACAAGTTTTCAGTTGTAAAATATAGTAAATTGTCTTTCTTGTACGAAAATTTAAATAAGGATGTTTCTAGTTTGTCTGTTTGATAAACTCTAGCGTAGTCTTTTAACAATTCAACATCTGCCTCAGGCACTTTTAAAAAATTATATAATTCACTTGCTGAACTAGTAAAGAAATAAGCGTTAAGTTCAAAACCTGCATCCATTGTTTTACTGGAAATTCTTATCAGATAATTGTTGTCTGATGACAATAAATCTATATTACCATTGCTTACATTTAAATTTCTAAAGTCGCTATTATCTAACAATCCGCATTCGCCCAATTTCATAATTTCCCCTATACTAACATGAAGCCTCTTATTTGATTCTCTTGGTAGCAACATTAATCCTGTGTTATCATGAAATGATACGCTTATTGCTTTTCTAAATAATAAAATATCAGCTTCAGACATATCTTTTAATATGCCCAAAGCCCTATATGAGATACTATTTGGTTTCTTTAATTGCCCACACAAAACTTTTGCTAATATTTTTTGCTTTTCTTCGTTAGCTGTTTGTCCAGCTATATCCAAAAACTTTGTTAACCATTCAGGATCTAATTGCTGTTTTGGAATATTTTCATCTTTTGTAAATTCGTCCTGTGCATAATCAAGAACTCTAGTAACATTTGTAAGCATCATATTCCCCACTTTACTAACATACAAAAAACCAGGGTTGTCATCACACCATTTTTTAAATTCATTCGCAATAGCGATATTAGTTTCTGCCTCAAGTTTTAATCTATTTGCTTGTTTTTTGCTAATGCCAGTAGTCCTTTTAATTCCTTTTATCGTTGCAATTGCGTTTGCAGTTTGCCCAACTGAATTTGCAATGTTACCAACTGCTTCAATAATAGTATTTGTATTTAATTCATTCATATTTTATCTCCTTTGTAATCCACAATAAATATAACACACTTTACAATAAAAAACAATATAAAAAGCCTAAATCAAATACAAAGTAGTATTCAATTTAAACTTATTGTGGTGCACCAACAAAAAGAGTATTTAGTAAATTCTAAATACTCTTTTTATATTAAACAAATAGTAAAAATCCATATAATAAATTTAAAACTTTAACTCATTCTTAATTTCAACTTTTATATTAAATTTTGTCTTTATTCATATCTATCTACTACTTTTTCTG
>CADAJB010000029.1 GCA_902788085.1 uncultured Eubacteriales bacterium | reverse complement strand
ATCTTGTGCCGCTTGCATTGTTGCAACACTTTCGGTGTTGTTTGAAAGATTAATTTTAACATTATATTGTGTTACAACTTCTTTTGCACTTGTATTAGCAACACCATCATAAGTTTTGCTAGATGCATATACACCAAGATATGTGTTGCCGTCTATTGTGCAATTATATTTTGTATCTTCTTGTGTATATACGGCACCTGTTGCACTCATCGAGAAGTAGAATGTGCCGTTTATGTTTACTTTTTCATCTGGTATATAACTATAATGCGACATACCATTGTTTTGAATGTTTATTGTTTGTTTACGCTCGATTGTTTGGTTGCCACCGTCAATTTTTACTTGTTCAAATAACAAGTCGTATGTGCTTACACCGTCTAGCGCATTCCAGCAAATAGCACCGTCTTGTATATACCAACCGTTATAATTTGGTATTGTTGTGTTGTCGGTGTTTATAACTATATCTTCAATATTTGTAATTGCATAATAATATGTAATTTGTCGTGAACTTATTGTACGGTTTCCGTTACCTATTGATTGTGCTTTTAATACATAATATTTTTGACTGTTTGTTGCATCAAATAGTTTTGATAATTCGTATTCTCTTTCTACATACGAAGTTTGTGTAACTACTTTTGTTAGTTGTTGTAGTGTTGTTTCGTTGGTTATTGCTTCTAAGGTTTTGCCTTCGTTGGTTGCAGATTGCAAGTTGTATGGAACAAAGGTAAATACTAATCTATCAAAGTTAGATTGCATATTAGACCATTTAATTTTTCCGTCAACAAATTGCACACTTGGTGCGTCTAACAAAGTTATGTTCTTTATAGAAGCAGGGTTACTATCAAATATATAATATGTTGTAGCATTATCGCCTGTTTCTTGCACTTTACGGGTTGATAATGTTGCAGATAACATTAGGTTGATTGTACTACCCGCAGCCACATAGTTAAAACTTGTATCGGCAGTTGTGCGAATGTTTTGTATAATACCACCATCATCTTTAATGTCGGTGTATTCTTGCTTTTGAAGGTTTATAGAATATTTGTTGTCGTTAGGTTTTACAAAATAGTTGTATAAATTGTTTGTTGTGTCAAACAAGCCTTTTGTAATTTCGTCGTTATCACCTTTGTTTACAACATAAGTATAAGCCGACAATTTGTCAATGTTTATGTTATATAAAACATCAGAACTTGTATTTAGCGTTCTACCATTTATTGTAGATAATGTATTGGCAGTCCAGTTTACCTTATTGTTGCTTAGGGCAACATCGTTTACTTGGTCTAGTTTGTAAATATAAATGTATTTTACATCACCATTTACAAAACCTTTAATGCCCGTAACACTTTCGTCGTTGGTTATGCCTTCGGCCAAAGGATTAATAGATAATATGTAAACACCTGCGCCAAAACTTGCATTTGTTGGCATTGTGTATGTATAGTTGTTTGCTTCGCTGTTTAACTGTATTCTTCCACTATCTATTGCGGTGTTTGGGTTAGTTAGTGTTGCAACACTATACATAAATTCGGGTACATCAATGTTTATAGGTGTGCCTGCCACATCAATACTTGTAGAGTATGTCCATGTTATACTATTTTTTGTAACTTTGCTTTCGTCAATTACAATTTGGCGACTATCTAGTTTAGAAATTTTTATACTCTGCCCCCAATCACTAGATAGAATGTTTGATGTGCCAGATTTTGCCTGAATGCTAACTTGCACTTCACCATAATACGAATTTACATCGTAAGATGTTGTTGTCAAATCGTAAATAGGTGTATCATTTATTTTTAAGTTGTAGGTTATGTAAGCATTTAGGGCTGGTTGTTCCCAAGCAACTATGCCGTTTTCTACACTTAATGTTGGTGCTGTTAGTTTTGTAAATGTAAATGCATTTTGTGGTTTGTAAGACGAAATGTATGCGCCATCGGTGCTTAATGGATATGCCCTTGCAAAAACGCTATATACACCTTCGTCTAAATCATAACCCAACAATGCTGATGTTAGGGTTAGTGTGTGGTAGTTGCCTGTATAATCATCGTCTAGTTGAATATCGGCATATTCAAGTGTTGCAGTTTTTTCTTCGCCATTTTTATTAGTATGAGCAATATCTAAAACATAAACAAGGTTTTGCAAACTGCTTTTTGGCCATTTTAAAATCCAGTTGCCATTTTCGTCTATAATTTCGGTTATTTCTACACTTGCAATTTGTGTAAATTGTTTAGAGTTGGTTGCACTATTTAATATGCAAACTGCTGGGTTTTCGGCATTTGTAAATACAATTTGAATATTTACATTAAAGTTTTGGCCTTGTGGCATACCACTTAAAACAACTTTTGCATCTTTATTAAATGCGCCACTTGCATCAACCGAATCTACATAGGTGTAGTTGGTGTTTTGGTCGTTGCCAACTAAATATCTTAAACCTTGCAAATATCTTGGGTTTAATACATTTTTACCTGACGAAACTGTTTTTACTAAATTATACAATTCGTCTGGCATTTGCCACGAAATTTCGCCTTTGTTAGAAGTTATGTTTTTAACTTCGTCACTTATATATACATAAGTTTCTTGTGTATTACTTTTTACATACAAAACATTATCACTTTGTGTGCTTGGTTTTAAACCAACCAAACTAAATCTATAAGTAACATTGCTAACTAAGGTGTTTAAAATATTTTTTAATTGTGTGTTTAAGGTTTCGGTAGATAGATATTCAAAGTTAGTAAGTTCTTGTGTGTCGTTGTTTACAACTTTTAATTCAAATGCGCTAAAATTGGAATCATCTAAGTTTAACACACCGCTTTGCACTGTAAATTTACTTGGCAAACCTAGTTTTGTTACAGTATAAGTGCTAGATGGATTACTATCTATAAAGGTGTTGTCGTATGCTGCGTTTACATTACCGCAAGCGGTTATATAAAAGTCGGTATAGTTTCCGCTTTGTGCTACATCGGCACTAAAATCGTAAGTGGTTTGTTGGTTGTTTAATTGAATGGTTATTGTTTCCGCCCCCAGCATATACGAAAGTTTATATGCTTGTGTTGGGTCGGTATAATCAACCCTTTGCCAACTAATTAAACCATTGGTTGTATTTAATGTAGGTGTTGCAAGTTTTGTAACAACAAAAGGTGTGCTAGATAAACCACTTGTGTAGTTTGGGTTTGTAGAAGAAATTGCGGTTATAACAACTTTGTTGCTTCCTACTTCTATAAAACTTGCATCGGTTGTTATAACAAAGTTTGTTGCACTTACATTTTGTGTGTAAGTTAGAGTATCATCTTTGTTATAAACATCAATTTTATATGTACTTGCGTTTGCAACACTATTCCACACAATGTTTAAATCTTGCGAAGCGTTGCGGGCATTGTTTAGGCGAACATTTTTAACTTGACCTAATTGCATCCTTGCTGTTTCGGCACTTTTTGGGCTATCTAAAATTGTTGGCTCGTCATCACCTAATGCAAATACATAAATGTTAAAGATATTATAGTCGGTAGTTAAAAACTCGTTATCGTTTACATCTTTTAAACCATCTAATGCAAAACTAGATGTGTTGTTTTTTACATAATATGTTGCATAATATGTTGGGTCGGTATCTACGCTTGTAAATTTATATTCTATTAAAACCTTGTATGCATTCGCATAAGTTACATTATTCCAACTAACCATTTGTTTTTCTTGACCAGTTAGCACAAGGTTGGTTGGTTTTGGCAACATTTTTATAGGCTGCGCAAGCCTTGTATAAGCCGAATTATATGCATCTAAGGTATCACCACTTAATGCCCTAACCCTTATGTAATAATCACCTGCTGGTAATGTTTCGTCTATTGGCATAATAAAGGTTTTGTTAAGTATTTGCGCTTGGCTAATTAAACTATTAATTGCTGTTTTTGTAGCAACATCTAAAATTTCTTCGTTGTTGCCATTTAAGAAAGATATTTGATAATCACTTGGCTCTGTTCCGCCGTCTTGTGGAATAACAAACGAAAGTTGATAACTACGGTTGATGTATTGTGTGGCGTCGTCGTTTAGCATATCGCCATTATTAAATGTAGAATATTTTATAGATGGTGTAATTTTTAATTCGGTTGGTGTAGATAAAATGTGAACTTTTAAACTTTGTGATACTTCACTATTTTCGTAAACATATTCGTTGCCTAGTGCCTGAACGGTAATATCATATTCTTTACCCGCTTCTAGCCCTTCTAAAACATTTGTAGAAACTGTTTTGGTTGTAGTTTCTTCGCCCGACTTTAATGTAACTAAATATTTAGGAATAAAAGTTGATGTGTCTGATATATAGTTGTTGTTTTCGTCTTGAACCACTTTATACCAACTAACCTGCCCTGTGTTTTCTTCGAAGTGTAGGTTTGTAGGTGTTTTTAGTTTTTGTTTTTGTGGCAATACATTAACAGTACAAGTGTTTGTTACGGCCTTTGGGTTGTCATCACTTTTTACACTAATAACAGCAGTGCCCACCCCAACAGGTGTAACCCAAGTGCCAACACTTGTGGCTGTTGCCCAACCATTTTCGTCAACTGTTGCAATATTTGGATTGCTGCTTTCGAAAGTTACTTTTTGGTTGGTGGCAACACTATCTTGTATTTCAACTTCTAGTTTATATGGTTGCGAATCTATCGACAAGGCAATTTGCTCTTCTGTAAATTCTACTACCTTTACCCTGTATATTTGCTCTACCGTGTTACACGAAGCAAAAACAGGCAATAAACATAGCACCAAAAAACTTAATAATGCTATACCAAATTTTTTCATCTTACACCTCTATTTTTATCTTTTGCAAATAACACAAAATTAAACAATATATTGTTTTATTTTGCATTTTTTGCCGTCGTATTTTTTTAATTTTGCCGTTTAATTTTATACAACATTGTTAAAAGGCAAATTCCACATTTTACAACTTAGCAAAATTATACTAAATATCTACATTCTTTGTCAAACAAAAGTAGTTATTTTAACTTAATTTTAAAACAAAAAATGGCACATTTTTGCCATTTTAATTATGATAAATTTATTGCAGATTTTTTTGTTAAATTTAATATAACTTGACTATCTTTTTGTTTCTCTGTTTTTAAAGCAACCTGACTAGGAACGCTTGTTTTTGCATTGCAATATTTAAAACCATTTTCAACATTTTTTATTAGTTTTTCTTGCAAAACTCGGCGTTGCGTAAAACTATCTACTTTTAAATCTATCTGCCTTAGTGCTTCTACAAAATATTTTGGTGTAATTTCTATATTATGCCCTCTTATTCCTCTTACAACATGCAAAACTTTGTCTTTATTGATATCGTCTATACTAAAATTCTTTTTATTTAAAGTTTGCCAAATTTTATCTTTGTTTTTTACAAACTTTGCATATAAAACATCGTCATCAACCCTTCCGCAATAGCCTTTGTCTGTGCGCTGGTTGCAAATGTTATAAAATATATCTATAAATTGTGTTGGTGTTTTTTCTACACAAATATTATAATACTCGACTAATGTTTTAGAAAACCCTAAATATGTCGCAAGTGAAGCGTTGTTTTGCATACTTTTATAAGCATACCACCCCAAACTTTGTGCACAAACTGGCAAGTCGCCACATCTTTTTATTAGTTTTGGATATTGTTTTTCTAAACTATCAAAAACATCAACATACCCAGACAATTGCTCGTCGGTGGCATAAATTGTTACACCATTTTTGGCTGCTGGATTTGTGGTAAACTCAAAATCGAAAAACACTTTTTGCTTTATACATTCTTTTAAAAACTTTTCAACAAAAACCACCCTATCGTTTATGTTTGGGTTTACATAAAAAATGTGCCTTGTCTTTTTTTCTTTATCAGTTTTTTGAACACCAAAAAATATATCGTTTAATATGGTTTTTTGCCCCGGGTTTTGCTCGAATAAGTTAGAGTGCTTGTTGCACTCGTCCTCTAATTTTTTTAACTGAATGTCTATAACCTGCTGGTTAAAAACCGCTTGACTAGGTTGCTTCATAAAAATATCATCCAGCGCAAACACACCACTGTTTGAGCCTCTGTATCTTACAAAATTTTTAAATGTACTTTTTAAAATATCGTCTTGTAAAAGATCTATCATATAATCTCCCAAGTGTTGCATTATATCACAAAATAAAAAATTTGCAACTAAAAAAGCACATAAAAAAGAAAAAGAGCCTAATGCTCTTTATCTTGCATCTGCCACAACTACAAACTTATAGGTGCATAATGTTTGTGCATCTTGTGCTTCTAGCACAATCTGTTCGTTGGCGGCATATTTAGCCCTTACATAATCTAATGATATTGTTATAACTTGGGTTTCGTTGTTGTAAGTTGCAATAACATTATCTAAATCGTCTTTAAACTCTAAGTCGCTTGTAAATTTTGCATAATCAGATAAATCTTGTGTAAACTCTTCGATAGCTGCATCATAACTTAACAAATCAATATTAAGTTCTATGCTGGCTGTGTTTACTTGTGCTGGTGGGTTTACCTGTGTTTGACCGAAATTAGAAAATTTTATATCAACAACTATTTGGCTGTTTTGTGTTATTAAAACATCACCATCTTCTACTTTTATGTTGCATACGGCATCAATGTTAGAAGTTAAAAGTTTGTATTCGTTGTCTAGCACAAACGACCAATTTAGTTTTACATTATCAGCAGATAATTTTGTGATATCTTCCATATTATCTTTTAATGCATCAATAACATCGTGCAAAGCCATTAAAAATAAATCATCATCTTGGTAGTCTTCATTTATTATGTCACTAAGTGTTACATTTGGGTTGTCTAATTTATTTAAAACACTAATTTTAAGTTCTTCGGGTGTAGAATAATTAAAATACTCTAAAATTTTTGTGCTTAAAATATCTTCGGCAGGTTGATTATTATCTATGCACAACAAAGCATAAACAAAAGACAATTCGTTAGATAAATCTACGCCAAACTTTTTGTTAATAAAACTGGTTAAATCTTCAAAGGTTGTTTCTTCGGTAACACCCTGAACAAACTCGTTTAATAAACTTGTAAATGTAACATCTTTGTTAAATACATCTTTAATTAGTTGGTTGATAAATACTACTGGTTGTTTATCTTCGTTTGTTTTTAAGTTACTAAATACTTTATTTAATAAACTTGTAAGGTCTAAACTAGCGGTTAATTTATAACCATTTTCAACATCCTCTAAACTAAGCACTTGCTTGTTTAGGTTTTGGGCTATTGTAACAAACCTATCTAACCCCATTTCAAACAACTGTTGCCAAACAGCAGCCTCGGCAAAATTAGAATTAAGTAATGACGAAACTGTTAAATCTACACCATCATCGTTATAAGTATATAATGCATCATTTTTTATGGTAACCGAAATCATATCGTCGTTTGTAGTTGATGCTTTATAATAATAGATATTAAAATTATCGTTGTTTGCATCTACTTCTAAATTAATTTGATTTTCTTCGGCTTCTGTTGTAATGGTTGCACCTGCGCCCAAGTTTTTGTTTAATGTGTAGTTTTTACTTTCGGTAATCTCGGCTTTATAATTATTCCACTTTAACTGTTCTAAAACATAAGTGTAAGCATTTGCCGTTTTTTCGGCTTGGGTTGGTTCTTTTTGTGAAGTGTTGTCACAACCATAAGCACAAAGCGTAAAAGGTATAACACATAACAAAGCAATCAAAAAAGTTAAAAACCTATTTTTTACGATACTCATACCAAAACTCTCCTTAGTATATAATAAACAATAAAAGCCCAACTATTCAATATAAAAAATATATCAATTAAAGTTTTTATTGTCAAATAAAAATAAAAAAATAATAAATTTTATGCACATAATATCTCTTTTTTGACACAACCTTATTTGTTTTTGTGTGCATAGTACTAAAATTAAGTGTTGCATAGTATGCATAGTAGTGTGCATAGCACCTGTTTTATGCACTTATATAACCTAAGCAAAATATTTGACTTATTATATAATTTTTGATAAAATTAAACATCATAATTTAGGAGATTTATTATATGAAAGTAGCAGTTGTAACAGATACTAATAGTGGTATCACCCCCGAAGAAGCAAAAGAATTAGGCGTAACCGTTGTGCCTATGCCCTTTTTAATTAATGACGAAGAATTTTTTGAAGATGTAACACTAAACCAACAACAATTTTACGAAAAACTAATGTCGGGCGCAAATGTATCTACAAGTCAACCAAACATATATAGTGTTATGGATATTTGGCAAGAGGTTTTAAAAACACACGACCAACTTGTTTATATTCCTATGAGCAGTGGTTTATCTAATAGTTGCGAAACAGCCCAAAACTTTGCAAAAGAATTTGAGGGCAAGGTGGAAGTTGTAGATAACAAGCGTATATCTGTTACGCAAAAACAATCGGTTGTTGACGCCGTAAACCTTGCAAAGCAAGGCAAAACCGCCACAGAAATTAAAGAATATTTACTAAACACAAGTATGAACGCCAGCATTTATATTATGGTGCCAACACTTACCTACCTTAAAAAAGGCGGTCGAGTTACACCTGCAGCCGCCGCTATTGGTACACTATTAAAAATTAAACCAGTGCTACAAATACAAGGCGCAAAACTAGATAAGTTTTGTCAAGTTATGACACTTAACCAAGCAAAACGCAAAATGATAGACCAAATGCTAAAAGATATAGAAACACGCTTTAAAGATTTAGTAGAACAAAACAGGTTTAAAATTTTTATGGCTTATACATACGATAAAGAAAAATGCCTAGAATTTGCAAACGAAGCAAACGAGGCACTAAAAAAATACAACCTTAAAGTAGAACTTATTGACCCACTAAGTTTATCCGTTTCGTGCCACATAGGTCCTGGTGCTATTGCTATTGCTGGTTGTGAATATTATAAGGAATAAAAATGAAAGAAAACACATTATATATAATTAAAAACCCAAAATACGATTTTGCAATAATAACACCAAATGTTATAAAACTAATGACAAGCGACGGTTTAACCGAAATAACAAACAAAACTTTACAAATGTATAAAAAAATAGGTTTAATACAAAAAATTGATGATATTTTTACCATTAATCATAAAAAACCTTATGCAAAATACGATTTAACCGAATATGGTTTGTCTTGTTTAAGAAAAACAAAAAATCCAACAAAAGAGCAACTAACCCAACTTTTTGTAAATTCGCACATAACTAAATTTAAATCACAAACCGCCGAACAACAAAATACACCTATAAAAAGAAAGTAGAATTTTACTTTCTTTTGTTTTTACCCTTAAAAAGTTTGCCAAATATTAAAAATTGGGCTAAAATATTATGGTAAATTTTACAAAACTTATAATTTGTATATTAGCCAAAGTATAAAAGGAGTGTATATATGATTATTCGCAGCAAAGCACCACTTCGTATAGGACTAGCAGGTGGTGGCACAGATTTAGAAACATATAGCAACGAATATGGTGGTGCAGTATTAAATGCAACTATTGGTATGTATGCATATTGCACTATTATTCCAACCAACGATAATAAAATAAAAATATATTCTTATGACAACCAAAATAATATAGAAATAGATTCTACACCAAAAATTGAATTAGAGGGCAATACCTTAATTTTACACCGCGGTGTTTATAATCGTATTGTAAAAGACTATAACGGCGGAAAACCTCTTTCGTTTATTATGAGCACAAGCAACGACGCCCCTGTTGGCTCGGGGTTAGGCACTTCTTCTACTATGGTGGTGGCTATTCTCGAAGCGTTTAACAAATGGCTGGGGCTAGGTTTAACAGACTATCAAAAAGCACAACTTGCCTACGACATCGAACGCAAAGATTTAGCACTTGCTGGCGGAAAACAAGACCAATACGCCGCAGTATTTGGTGGTTTTAACTTTATGGAGTTTAAAACAGATAACACCGTTGTGGTAAATGCCTTACGACTAGAAAGACAAAGATTAAACGAATTAGAGTGCTCGCTTTTGTTATACTATGGTGGGCAATCTCACGATTCGGCAAAAATGCAACTAGAACTAACAAAAAATATAATCAACAAACAAATATCTAACACGCAAAACAAGGTTGCTGATGCCGTACAGGCAATGCACAATATAAAACAAACTGCTTACAAAATGAAAGATTATGTACTAACTGGTAATATGCAAGAATTTGCAAATGCTTTGCGCGTTGGTTGGGAAAATAAAAAGAAAACTTCTAGCATAGTTTCCAATAAGGCACTAGAAGAAATTATTTCGTTTGCACTAAGCCACGGTGCCGAAGCAGTAAAAGTTTCGGGCGCTGGTGGTGGCGGATTTTTAATGCTTTATTGCAACCCAATAAACAGACAAAAACTTATAAACGAAATGAATACACTAGGCGGAAAAATTTATTCGGTAGATTTTAGCAAACGCGGTGTAGAAAGTTGGACAATAAACGATTAGCACCTTTTAGGTGCTTTTTTTATATAAAAACAGGTATTGACATACTGTTTTTTCTGTTAAAATGGTTTTAGGAGAAAACTATGCAAAACCTTTTTTTACAAGCCATATCTTTTTCGGGGCGAATTGATAATATCAAACAGCAAGATATGGCTACACTTCAATTAGCAAAAACGCAACCTAGTCATTAAAATACATTATATTGACAAAACACACATAAAATGGTATAATTAACATTATAAATTTAGAGGTACTTATGATAACACTTGGTGGAAAACCTTGCAGCGGAAAATCTACTATTGGAAAAAACCTAGAAAAAGATTATGGTTTTGATAGAATTAGCATTGGTGATTGGTTTAGAGAAATTGCAAAAGAAAAAGGGCTGACTGTAAACGAGCTTAACGATTATCTAACTAAAACAAAAGACCCAGAAATAGATTATATGTTAGACAAACGCGTTGTAGAACTTCACCGCAGACGCGTTGACGAAGATGTGGTTATTGAAAGCAGAACAGCGGCATTCTTTGCACCAAGGGCATATAATGTTTTTACAGATATAAACAAAAAAGAACAAATAAAACGAATTGTCAATTCGGGTAGAACGGGCGAAGATATAAACCCCGAAACCGCACTAGAAAGCCTTTTAAAGCGTGAAAATGACGAAAGCGAGCGCTATGTGCAACTTTATAAATACGACAACCGCATACTTTCTAATTACGATTTAGTTTTAGATACATCTAACATAACACCACAACAAGGTGCACAAAAAGTTATAGATGGTTATTATGCATATAAAGACGCAAAGAAAAACCAACCAGTTACAGAAGAACAAGAATTTGAATTTACTTTTATAAAAAAATAAAATGCACAAAATATGTGCATTTTTTATTATTCTTTTAATTGTGTTTTTTCTTTACTTACTTCTAATTCGGGTGTTGCTTTTTCTTGTTGTTTTGCATCTACCTTTGGTGCAGATGTTTTATTATTACTAAAAATATTTCTTTTCTTTCAATTCGTCGATAGGCACACAAAATGTTAAGCCTTTGCCTTCGGTTGTAAGATTGCACGCACGCACAATTTCTTTCATTATATTTTTGCGGTGCGATTTAGAAACAATTATTAAAACAATATCTTTACCGGGTTGTATGCCTACACCCATAAAGGTTGTGCTTTCGTGAATACCTGTTCCACGACCTTGCAAAACAGTTGCGCCATCAGCCCCCGCTAGTTTGCTGGCATCTATAACTTTTGTAGAAAAACCGCTATCTACTACTGTAACAATTAAAGACATATCTCTTTTAAAAATCATTCTGTTGCCTCCTTTTTATCTTCAACCACCGCCCCCTCGGGTTCGGGTTGCTTTGTTTTAGACAAATCGTATTGTTTTATTAATTCTTGTGTTTCTTTTTGCATATCAAAAAAACCATTTAATGTATTTCGACTTAGCGCATTTATAGGTATTGTAAAGGCTAAACCTAATTTTGTTTCTAATTCAAAAGTTGTATAAAATTTATTTAAAATTTCGTTTGCCGTTTGTGCTGGCACAAGCGAAAGTATTACATCACAATCGTATTCACCTATACCCCAAATACTTGCCTGTCTTTCGGGACGCACCCTATAACCCAACAGCACATTGCTTGCACACGCACCTTGTCTATCTAATATATCTGTGGCTTCTGCAATTTGGTTTTTTTGTAAAACCGCACAAAACAATTTAATTGGCGACTTTTTATTCCCCATAAAAAACTCCTTAATCGTATTCAATAATATCTATACGCTTTAACCCTTCTAGGTTTTCGTCTTTTGCCTTTGCTTTCTTTTCGGCAAGTTTGTAAATTACACCAAACACCAAAACAACAAGTATTGGTGCAACAGCACAAAATGCCAAAGTTCCAAAAGCATCTAACATTATGCTACCGCCCAAGGTTGAACAAGCACCCAACATCATAGGCAACGCAAATGTAGTAGCAATAGCCCCTGTTGCAACACCGCCCGAATCGTAGGCTATACCCACAAATAACTTTGGCGCAACAAAACTTAAAACAACAACCATTAAATATGCTGGTATTAATATCCACAATATTGAAATATGGGTTAAAATTCTTACCGCGCACAAGCCTAAGGCAATGGCAACACCAACTGCTATGCATATAAGCATAGTAAACTTTTTAACTGTTCCGTTGGTTATGTTTTCTATTTGGCTTGCAAGCACTTGTACGGCCGGCTCGACCATAGCCATACAAAAACCTATGCCTGCACAAATTGGAATTAATAAGCCAGCGTGGTTAGCAGCAATGCCCTCACCTATCAACTTACCGACAGGTAAAAAGCCTACATTAACGCCAACCAAAAAGATAACTATTCCTATATAAGTATAAACAAGCCCAACAATTATACGCCAAATTTCTTTTTTAGGCAGTTTTAATGCAAATATTTGAAAAATAATAAACAAAACCGCTATTGGCAGCAAAATTATTGCAACATCTTTTAAATAAATAGGCAATGCCTGAAAAAAGTTTAAGTCGGGGCTTATAACAGCACTTGCATCGTGCACATTTAAAATGCCTAATAACAACATTACAACAAGTATAGGCCCAGCACTTGCAAAACCAATCAAGCCAAAACTATCTTCTTTCGAGTTGCTTGCCCTAGAAGATGCCAACCCTATACCAAAAGCCATAATAAAAGGCACAGATATAGGCCCTGTTGTTACACTGCCCGAATCAAACGAAACTGGCACAATACCAGCATTTAAAAATACTGCAACAACAAAAATTAATATATACGAAATTGCAATTACAATATTAAAACGCCATTTAAAAATTATGCGTAGCAACCCTAATACTAAAAACAGCCCCACACCTACCGAAACTGTTAAAATAAACACCCAACTATTAACACTGCTAACTTGGTCGGCAAGAACAGACAAATCGGGTTCGGCAACGGTTATTACAACACCCAACACAAAACAAAATAATATAGATAACCACGGTTTATTTTTTTTGCTTAAATGCCCACCCATATGCTGCCCAATAGGAAGCATAGCGTTATCTGCACCCATAGTAAACAACGCTATGCCCACAACTAATAAAACACACGAAATACAAAAATTTAGCATTGTTTGCCCCGACAGTGGCACTAGGCTAACACCCAAAACAATTACTATTAAGGTAATTGGCAATATTGAAAGAAGACTGTCCTTAAACTTATTTAGCCAAACACTTTTCATCACCAATTACCCCCTTTAAAATTGAGAATATATAAAAGTAAATAAAATGTCAACAAAAAATTAATTAATTTTTTAACATAATTAAAAAAATAACCTAATTTTTCACCATTTTTTAACTGCATACTATTATGCTATGCAGAAAATGTTTTGTATAATAAAAAAAGATATCCACAACAATGTGGATATGTGGATATCTTTAATCTACTGCTTTAAAAATTTTGCCCAAAATTTCTTGACTTGAAATTTTTACTTTTTTGTTGGTTAAAACACTTTCTAAAACTTTATCTACTTGCGTTTCGGTTAAATATCTTAAATCTATATATTTTTGTGCATCTACGCTACCTAGGTTATTTATAAGTTTAGAATTTAACAATTCAAAATAACACTGACTTATTTGATATCTTTCTATATTGAAAACATTGCCAGATACATCTGTGTATTTTAACCCTTTTGTAAACTTACAAGTTTTGCAAGTGTTTTTATATATGGTTTTGTATGGACAATGTGCAAATGTCATTAAAGGCACATACCCCAAACTATATACATACAAGTTTTTAAGCATTGTTATGTTGCT
>CADAJB010000028.1 GCA_902788085.1 uncultured Eubacteriales bacterium | reverse complement strand
TTTTTGTTAACAGATATTGTGGTTGATAATATATATGGAATAAATGGAAGCACAACATAAACGCTACTAATTGCAGCCAGCATAAAAATTTTGTTAACACCATCAACAATAACTAAGGTGCTGGACATTACGCCAATCTGACACAACACAAGGAACAATAAAACGCTAAAAATGACAGCAAGGGTCATCGTCCATCTTTTTACTCGTAACGAAAGCCAATTTGTTGTTTTCGCAGAAAGAGCACGAATAAACCCAACCAGTGCATAAACAAAAATCAAAGCACATACCAACAGAAGAATAATAATTGTCCATTGCGCAAACCCGAAAGGATAATCCCCAAGCATATTTGTAATATTTGCATCAGTTTGGAGTTCGCCCGCCTTGCCTGCGGCCTGCCACATTGTTATTACACTTGGGTCAAAGAAGTTTTCCGTATAAAAAGGCAAAAAAGGAATTGCGGCACATACTAAGGTGAAAATGGCAACTAGTGCAAAGCCAACACTGTTTTTTACTTTGTTTGTTGGTTGCTCTTTTTCACGATTGCCCGAAAGACCTGCCAAAATTGTTGAAATCAGGCCAACCACTGCCAAACCAAACGGACCAAATGTTAAGCCAAATTCCATATAACCATTTGCCATCATAGTTGTTGTTGCAAATGATATAATAGCAAATGCAGAACAAACAAAGGTGGTTAAACCAGCAAAAATTGAAAACTTTTTTGCAAGGGTATTGTTTTTAATGTTCATATTGTTTGCCCTGTAAAAACAAATTTCTAAAACACACAAAACAAACATAATTATTCCAAGAAGTGCTGGCAAAACCAAAAGCATAAGTGAACCAGTTGCCATCCAAACTGGTCCTGAAGAATGGAAATAAACTTCACTTGCGGCAGTGTTAAAAAATGGGGCATCTTTAAAATAATCTAAAAGACTTATTGTTTTGTTATACACAATAGTTTGATCAATGTCTTTTGCAACTAAATGAACTGCTGGCAAAAACAAACTTATCACAATCATAACAACAGCAAGTAGTGCCAAAATTGAAAAAACTATAATTCTTTTTTGTTCATGCGATATCTCCTTTGGGGGATATAACCTTTTATTTTATCTTTTAAAGTATAACATATTAATTATTTTTTTGTATCAAAAAATAATCATATAATTTAAGAATATATTTTTTTAAGCATAATGTCAAATATTATTAATTTGTTATAATAACTTAATATTTAAAAGATTAATATTTAGTGTGGTTGACATTAATTATAATTTGTTGTAAACTCACAAAAAGTATGTTAATGGAGGTATGTATTATGGTTAAAGATTATTTAGGTAAAATAGTAAAAGTTGTTATGGATAGACCACTTGGAACTAAACACCCAAAACACGGCTTTATTTACCCTGTAAATTATGGATATATTCCAAATACAATTTCGGGTGATGGTGAAGAACTTGACGCTTATGTATTAGGCGAACACGAACCGCTAAATGAATTTACGGGCAAAGTTGTGGCAATAATACATCGAACAAATGACAATGACGATAAACTTGTTGTTATGAAAGAAGGAAGAAATTATACAGACGAGCAAATAAGGGCCCTTACAGAGTTTCAAGAGCAGTGGTTTGAATCTGTTATATTAAGGTAAGATTTAACAGCATAAAATAGGTAAAATTTTAATGCTATAAATAGATGCTGATATAATACAAATTAATGGCATTTTGTGAAGACGAGTGGGTGTAACTAACAAGTTTATTTATATTATATAAAGGGGAAGTAATGATTTACATAGTTAGACACGGTCAAACCGATTGGAATAAAGAAAAAAGAATTGCGGGCAGAGCAGATATAGAGATAAATATGCAAGGTGTTTTGCAGGCAGAACAAACTGCTGAAAAACTAAAAGATGTTAATTTTGATGCCGTTTTTTCTAGTCCATTAAAAAGAACATTGCAGACGGCACAGATTATAACAAAGTTGCCGGTTATAACTGACGATAGACTTATAGAAAGAAGCAACGGTGAACTTGAAGGCAAGTTGGCAAAATATGTGCCCAAAGACATTAATTTTAATGACGAAAACGAAAAACGGTTTAATATTGAAAACATAAAAGATTTTAGAAAGCGTATTTTTGATTTTTGGCAAGATATAACAAACAACTATAAAGGAAAGAATGTTTTGGTTGTTACGCATTCTGGGGTAATAATTTATACAAGATGTTTTTTTGAAGGCGAACCAAAAGATTTTAATTATAATAAATTAGTACTAAAAAATTGTGAGATTTTAACATACAATAATTAATACATAAAAATATATTATAAAAAATTAGCAAGGGGGGCGGTGCTATGAAAGAAACAGAAATAACAGTGCAAGTATTTGATAACTTTGCAAAAATTGATGAAACTTTAAAAAATAAAGGTTTTAAAATGGTTGAAAACTACCAGTTAAATGATTGGTATTTTTCAAAAATTGATAATGTTTTAGATATGGAATATTTAGACTTAATAAACAACTCTTTTTTGGTTAGAGAAATTATAGATGCTACACCACAAATACAACTTTGCTATAAAAGTAAACACTTAGACGATAAGGGCAATGTAATTTACGAAGAAAAAGAAAAAACAAATTTAGCCGACCTAAAAAGTTCGTTAAAGGTTTTTACTCTAGCAGGGTTAAATAATTATTGTAAAGTAGAAAATAATTCGTATGTGTACGAAAAAGGCAAAACTTCTTTTGTGGTGCAAATAATTAAAGACTTAGGCATTTTTATAGAATACGAAGAAGACGAAACAATGAAAAACCTTACACCGCAAGAAAAATTTGAATATATGAAAAATGTTTTAAATAAATTGGGGTTAAAACTAGGCACCGATTTTTCGTGTAAAAAGGTTTTTATGCTACTTCATAAAAATAATTAAGGCAAGTTAAACAAAAAAAATCTCGAAAGAGATTTTTTATTCTTTATTATTCTTGTTTTTTAATTTATATAACAAATACGCAATTAAATATCCAACGCCTAATATAACAACAAAGCACACAAAAGCTACGCCCGGCCCAAGTTGTGCAAAGCCATACCAGTCGTGTTCTAATGGCACTGTGCCATCGTGATAGTTAAGTAACACAACGGTTATATAAAATATGCTGTATAAAATTAGATGAACAACACCAATAAAAGTATCTTTGAAGTTTAATTTTTGGGGTTTTTCAAAAACAATAAAACTTATTAGGTTTAATACTGGTATTGCAAAATGAAAGAAGAAGTTTGCGTTTACATACAACGAGAAATACCCTTCATCTACAATAAAGCCTAGTAGTAGTGCTATCACCAAGAAAGTAACAACTAAGTCGATAGTTGCAATATATCTTAATATATGCACAGCCTTAGGGATAGGTTTTTTTGTTTTGTTTTCGCGCAAAAGGTAAATAATATTATAAAAGCGAAGTTATGCCTGCAAGAACATTAGATTGCACGGTAAAAAATTTTAACAACCTTATGCCGTGGTCAAGTGGTTTTGTATATACTAAATAAATTTCGCCAAAACAAAAAATACTGCCCACAACAGCCAATATAACTATAATTATACTAAAAATTAAAGAAATCTTTTGTTTTTTGTCCATTTTTCACCAAAATATTTGTTTTTTGTTATTGTAGAATAAAAAATTTTTATATGTCAATTATAAATAATAATCTAATATTTATTTTGTTCAATTTTTATTTGTTTACTAAAAATATTATGATATAATATACCAAAGTTGGTAGATTATGAAAAAAGGCAAGATAATTTTAATATTTATTTTATCTATACTTTTTAGCGTTGTGGTTGTTTTTTCGGCAAGTGCATATTTTTTGCTTGTTCATCATTATAAAGGCACGCAAATAAACAATCCGTGGAGAGTAGAAGACGAGTTTAAACTACAAAATATTGCCACAGTGCAAAAACAAAAAGACAAAGATTTTGTAATTTTAAATTTAGCCGATGTGCAAATGTGCGATTTAGAAGATTTTTTTAATAGAAAAATTATATATAAAGAAATATCTTATTTAATAGAACAAACAAAACCAAATTTAATAACCCTAACAGGCGACCAAACTTGGAGCAACGAAAACTTAATTAGTTTAAAATCTTTAATTGGTTGGTTAGATAGTTTTAAAATACCTTATGCGCCAGTTTTTGGCAACCACGATTATGGCAACACAAAAAATTCGGCGGTGGCTGAATTAAATTATTGTTGCGAATTATACGAAAAAGGCAAATATTGTTTGTTTAACCGTGGGCCTTCCAATTTAGGTACTTTAGTCAATTATGTTATTAATATTATGGAAGAAAATAAAATTTATAAAACACTATATATGCTAGATGCAGGTTATGAAGATGTAATAACCACACAGCAAATAGAGTGGTTTAAATGGAATGCCGAGGGGATAAAACAAGCAAATGGCGGAGAATATACCTCTGCTATGTGTTTTATGCACAAGCCTTTGCCCGAGTATTCTGTGGCGTATAACAAATACAGAAGTGGCAGTGCCGAAGCAGAAGCAATAAACGATGTGCATGTGCATTATTCATTAAGTGGAACAATGCAAAATGGTTTTTTTGATGCAGCAAAAGAACGCGGTGTATTAGATGTTGTTTGTGGGCATCAGCACGGAAACAATTTTACAATAAAGTATAATGGCGTAAGGCTAACTTTTGCCACCAAAACAGGCGAGTTGGGCGGTTTTTATGATGATGGCATAGTTAATTTAAATGGTGCAACCTCGTTTGTATTAAACGATGACGGGGTAAATATAAACAATATTTATGTAGATAGAAAGCAATTTTTTATAAACAACAATAATAATTCTTTTAATTGGTAGTTTATACACAAAATTATTGCAAAATTTAATTTACTGTGATAAACTTTTTAAAAATACCTATAAGTTTTAACTTTAAGGAGCAAACAATGAAGACAATAAATTTTCCTAAACGAGTTTTTATAAGTGCAGGTATGCCAAATGGTAACAAGCCTTTGCATATAGGGCATATTTCCAACTTTATAATTTCGGATTTTTATGCCCGCTATATGCGAGATAGAATAGGTGAGCAAAATGTTTTGTACTTGTGCGGAACCGACGGGTTTGGTTCGTCCACCGAAGAAAAGTACCGCAAACTTAAACAAAATGGCGAAACCGATTTAACACTAGAAGAATACATAACAAAATTTCATAACATTCAAAAAGAAACAGCACAAAAATATCACATATCTTTTAACAGGTTTTATGCATCTTGTTTAAAACCTGCGTATGATGTGCACAAAGAAGTTTCGGCCGAAGTTTTTAAAACTTTGTTAAAAAATGGCAAGTTAATAAAACGCAAAACCGAGCAGTTTTTTGACGAAAAAGCCAATATGGTTTTAAATGGTAGGCAAGTAGAAGGTAAGTGCCCAATAGAAGGCTGTAAATCGGAAGTTGGGTATGCCGACGAATGTTCGCTTGGGCATCAATACGACCCAAAAGAACTTATAAACCCAATTAGCACAATAACATACACAAAACCTATATTTAAGTCTATTGTAAACTACTATGTGTCGCTAGATGACTACCGCAACGAATTTTTTGAAATGATTAACAAAATAAAAGAAAGCCCAAGCGTGCACAAATTTATGCTAAAAGAAATGCGAGATTATTTAACACGCCCAGCCTTGTATGTTAAAACCGAAGATAGCAATAAGTTAGAAAATGTAAGTTTTAAATATTTAGAGAAAAAAATAGACGAAAACAAAGGCAGAATAGAATTTACATTCGAAAAAGTTGCCGACCGCGATGTTGCGTGCAATATTCTTACACAAAAAGATGTTAGGTTTGCTACAAACAAAACACTTGCACCTTTCCGCATAACAGGTAATTCGGCTTGGGGTGTGCCTGTGCCACAAGTAGAAGAAGATACAAAAGGTTTAACTTTTTATGTGTGGCCCGAATCTTTATGGGCACCAATATCTTTTACTAAAATGTATCTAAAAGAAACAAACAGCACACAAAGTTGGAAAGATTGGTGGGCAAGTAAAGATTGCCAAATTGTTCAATTTTTGGGCGAAGATAATATTTATTTTTATTGTCTTGCACAACCTGCAATTATTATGGGGCTAAATAACAGCCACAACATTGCACCCGAAGATGGTAAAATACAAATATCTAATTTTGTGCCACTAAAACATATTTTGTTTAATGGTATAAAAGCAAGCAGTAGTGGGCAATACCGTGCCCCAACAACAGACGAACTTTTAGACCACTACACCTATGAACAACTACGATGCCACTTTTTAAGTATGAATGTAAATAATGCAGCATACCAGTTTAAATCTAAGGTGTTCCAGCCTGCCGAGTTTGAAAAATCAGGCGACCCAGTTGTTGCACAGGGCAATATGCTAACAAATATCTTTAACCGAATTGTTAGGTCGGTTTTATATAGTGTTCAAACATTGTTTAATGGCGTTATTCCTAGTGCGGAACCACAAAACAATATTATAGCCGAAGCAACACTTCTTGCCGAAAACTACCAGCAAAAAGTTGCCGAATTTAAGTTTTCGGATGTAATAATTTTGTTAGACGAATATCTACGAAAAGTTAATCAAAATTGGGCAACACTATCTAAAAGCGAAGATTTAAATGTTAAAGCACAATTAATAGCCGACACCTTGCACGCAATAAAAGTTTGTGTTCCACTTTTACACCCAATAGCACCCGAGGGTAGTGAATTGGTGGCTAAATATTTTAAAATGGATAAAAATATTTTTAATTGGGATAATATAGAAAAAACTTACAGCACTTTATACCCAAGCGTAACAAGTTTTGAATTTCTTCCACCTAAGTTTGATTTCTTTAAAAAACACCCAACACAAATTTAAAAAGACTAACCAAAAGTTGGTCCTTTTTTATATATATAATATAAAATTTTACACAAGATAAAAATTGTAAACGATACTGCCGTTATTTAGGCAGGCATATGTTTGATAAATAAAAAATAAAAAAAGTATAATTATATTACAAACAAAAAAAGGAGATTTAATTATGAAGTTATTAAGCAAAATAACACTTGCATCTATTTTGTCTATCACTATGTTATTTGGCGTAGGTATGGCAGCATGGGTATTTAACACAGGTGCAACAAGTGATAGTCAAAACATTAATGTGCAACTAACAGCATCTTCTACAAGTGCTGGTACTGTTACATTCTATACAGATTCGGCATGCACAGCCGCATTAGGTAATGTATATTTAATTATGGACCAAAATCACGAGCCATTTTTAAGCACAACACAATACGATTCGGCACAAGACACTGGTGGCACAACTTATGTTGATGGCTTATACAATGCTAGACTTCAAACCGTTTATGTAAAATATGCTGGTGCTGATGCTAATTTAACTATTGCTTCGGCAACATTTACACCAACCGAAACATTAACAAACAATGGTACATACTTTACTAAAACTGATGGTAGTATTGCAGCAGCAAGTTTAAACGGTTCTACTGCAAGCGCAGCCTACACTTTACCAACATTTACTTGGAGCACAGGTAAACCAACAAACACAACACAATATGCCGCATTACAAAGTGCTGGCATAACATTAGCTATAACAGTAGCAGCAGAAGTAGCATAGTTTGATTATTTACTTTTGTTTATAAAAATATAGTTAAGTAGTTTTTATGTATCTAGAAAATTGGATAACTTGGATATTTTTAGTATTCATTTCTGTTGTTATTCTAACTTTTTTGATAATATCGTGCGTCGCTATATACAAAAGTGAAAAAATATTAGTTAATAATGGACAGAAAGATGAATTTATAAAAAAAGAATATGGACAAAAACCTGTGAGAAAAAACCGCCGTGTTGTGGGGTTGATTGTCTCAATGATTATGCTTGTCCTTATTTTTTGTTTATTCTCTTTAACTGTCTATGCTGTTATTGTAAAAGATGGCGGAAATATTGTTTATCTATTTGATAGGGGCAGGCTGGTTATAGTGTCTAACTCGATGTCAAGTATAGCCGACGAAAAAGACTATTATAATCAACTTGTAGAGCACGGCGGATATTTAACACCTGAAATGGTAGAAAAACAATTTGCCCGTGGCGATATTTTATACTTTAACCCAGCACCCAGTTTAGAAGATTTAATAGATAAAGACGAACACGGCCAACCATATTTAACACAAAATGGTGCCACAATAGGCACAACTTATGCATCAAAATATTTAAATAAAGTGTTTGCTTTTAAATATGGAGATATGGTTTTGGTGCACAGACTTGTGTCTATAAAGCAAATAACCAACCACGAAGGTGGGCAAGAATTTATGTTTGTGTTTATGGGTGATTTATACCCAACACAAACACAAATGGTTAGTTACGATAAAATTGAAGGTGTTGCCACAGGCGAAATAATTAGAAAACTTGGTTTTCCTATTCTGTTTTTAAGTTCGGTTTTTGGTATATACACTATTATTGTTTCGGTGGGTATTATGGTGGTAACAAATGTTACAGCCAAACGCATAGAGGCAGAGTATAATAACCGATTGGTTGTGTTGGGGTTAAAACCAGAACAGACAAACAAAAAACAAAAATTAACACCACAACCAAAACAAATAACAAAAAAACCAAGTTTGCCTGTAAAACCAGCAGCACAACCAAAAACGGCACCAAAACCACCGCCTAAGTTACCTAACAAACTGCCACCAAAATTGCCGGCTAAACTTCCACAAAGCATAAGGCAAAAAGTAGCAATGCAAAAAGCATCTACACAGCACAAGATTTAGAAAAACCTAATAACCATAAGGCAGAAACAAAAACACCAACAAAACCCGCAACGCAAACAAAAAGTCAAGCGGTAAAACAAATAACAAAAACAAGTTCTAATACTAAAAAATAGGGGATAAAAAAATAAACAAGTAAAAATCAAGGAAGAAAAAATGAAAAAAATTGTTAAATTAAACAAAGTGTTTTTTTCAATAATTTTAACAATTGTTTTAATGTTAGCAACAACTAACATAGGTTTTTCTACTTGGCTTTTTAATGGTAATGCCCTTTCTAGCAAAGACGGTAACATTGCAATAACAGGCAACTGGGGGTTTGGTGGCACTCCTTCTTCCGAACAACCATTTAACGAAACCGCAGACGGAACACCTGCTGTGCAAGTTGTGGGAGATAAAGTTGTAGTAAACGAAGGTGGGTTGTATGTAGATGATTCTAACACCGCCACACTACCATACAACTACGATGCGGGTGGTAGTGGTGGAAATGTAACAATAACAAAAACTGGTTCAGATGGTTCTTCAACTGTGAAAAACACATATACGGTAGCACAATTAGTTGGGGCGGATAATGCCGACAATTTAGAAAAATTATGTATTCAACCAAACTTAATATTATTTAACGACTTTTTTTGTAGGTCATTCGAAGGTTGTAAAAATTTAACCACATTAGAAATTCAAACCAACGGCGTAAATTTTGACGGAAGGCTAGATACCCAAGAAGACAAGGCATCAACTAAATACGACGCTAACTACACGCATGCCGATGATGCAACCGCAAGGGACTGTGTGTTAAAAGAGTTATTCCACTGTATGTATTATCAATCTAATGGTGGCACAGCGGGTTCATTCTTTACTCATACTACAAATCGTGTAACAATAGATTTTAGCCAGCCAAGTTGTACAAGTGTTTATGTATATTATTTAGGGCAATGTGCATTGGCGCTTTGGATAGCGTATATGTCGGATATTGCTAACGCATATTATCAAGAAGGCTTAAAAGTAGGCACAGATGCAGCAATAACAAGTTGCTCATATCCCGCTAACCCCGAATATAAATATATAAACACAATAATACTATCCGATTTAAACGGACAAAACACCACAACATTTACATTGCAAAATTTAAATATTTCTTGTCAAAAATTAAGAACCAGCAGCAATGTAAAAATATATAACCAAGACGGTTCAAATTTAAACTTAAACAAAAACACTTACTATTACTACTATAAAATTAGTTGCGACTTAGTGGGCAACAATCAAGGCTTGTTTGCGGGTTATACAATATCTTTAAACAACTACCGCACAAATGGTGCTTTGTATAGAAATGGTAGCGATACAACAGTTAATACCGCTATAAGTCAATCATACAATGGTATATTATACCCACGTGGCCCTGCAATTTAATAATTAAAAAGAATTAGTAAAAACGCTAATTCTTTTTTTGTTTTGGTAAAAATAAAAACCTACTTGACAATTATTATGTTTTTGTTTAAACTTTTTTAAAGGCACTTGGAGAGATGGTCGAGTGGTTTAAGGCACACGCTTGGAAAGCGTGCGATGTGTAAAAGCATCCGGAGGTTCGAATCCTCTTCTCTCCGCCAAATATAGTGTAAATCTTATGAACTAGAATTTGCGTTTTTATTTACTTTTATGGTAAAATATGGTATATAATTATTGGGTGAATTTTTAATATAAGGGAGATTAATTTATGGCAGAAACATATTATGCTTCTAAAGATAAATTTAAAAATTTTCAATTATACAAGATGAATGTTTCTTTTAATAATGGAGAATCTATTGATTTTGACAAAGACGAAATTGAAATAAAAGAAATCTTGTTTGCGGATAAACTAGGGCTAAGCGCAAAAGACAATCGCCCTTGTCCACTTATTTGTAAAGGCGAAGTTGTGATATCTCCTAAAAATGAAGGTTACTATTGTAATAGAAATGCTTATGTTGTTTATGATAAAAAACAATACATAAAGAACCGAAAGGATTATGTTTTTAATCTTGTAAATAATGTTGGAATACATTCTATAAAAGTTTATAATGATAATTATTATGATTTCGAGCAGCGAATCTTTACTTATGTGGGGAACTTAAGCACTGCAATTAAAGGGGATGGTGTTATTTTGACTTGGTCAAAACCATATCCTAATTGCACATGCGAAAGCCTAGATATGGAATTTGATTTCAATACAATAAAAAAATCGAATGTTGATTACATATCTTTAGATATATGGAACAGTCCTTCTTTTGGTATCGCTGGTCGTGAAATTGTTGATATGCAATTAAATTTCAGAAAAAAGTTACTTTTTAATGGAGAAGCATTTTTTCTTAGAGTATTGGATTCTGGTTATTTAATAATTAAACCAGATAAATCATTAGGGGCAAGAGATGAGAGCTTAATTTGTGATTTAAGTGACAAAATAGATGTTCATCATATATGCGGTCTTGCTGTTTCATATTCTGATTATTATGACGGACTATCCAGAGAACCAATAAACATTCCAGAAATAGAAGGTGACGCTGATCCGCTTGTTAAACAATATTATGATCAATTTTTAGAATTACAAGAAAATGGCTTTGTTGGTGGTTATTCCAAAAAACTTAAAGATGGCACCATTATAATCACTTTTGGTGAAAACTCTAAACAAAAAATTGAAAAATTAACACAAAACAAGCAATGATGCTTGTTTTGTGTATTATATGTT
>CADAJB010000027.1 GCA_902788085.1 uncultured Eubacteriales bacterium | reverse complement strand
AAAATTAAAAAGACTGCTTATAATTAGCAGTCTTTTTTAATTGTAGATAACACAATTATTTAAGTTCGCCTTCTGCGCCAGCTTCTTTAAGTTTTGCAACCAAAGCTTTTGCATCATCAGCAGGCATACCTTCTTTAATTGTAGCAGGAGCGCCTTCTACCATAGCTTTAGCTTCGCTAAGACCTAAACCTGTTGCTTCTTTAACAAGTTTGATAATAGCTACTTTGCTAGCTGTAGCAGAAACAGATTTTAAAACTACATCGTAGTTTGCTTTTGCTTCTTCTGCAGGTGCAGCAGCTGCAGCAGCAGCGGCAGCAGGAGCAGCAGCAACAGCTACAGGAGCAGCTGCACTAACGCCAAATTCTTCCTCCATCTTTTTAACTAAATCGCTAACTTCTACTAAAGTTAAACCTTTAATTTGTTCTAACAAATCGTCAATTTTTGCCATAATGAAATTCTCCCTTTAATTTTTTTAATTAGTTTTGCTTTGTTGCAATAGCGTTTAATGCTATTGTCATTGCACGAGCAGGTCCACTCAATACCGAGCACAAATTTTGTGCAGGAGCACGCAACATACCCATAAGTTTTGCAATAAGCACTTCTTTGCTTGGTAGTGATGCAAGTGCCTTAATTTCGGCATCATCCACATATTTTTTGTCAACCAAACCAAATTTAATAACTAAACTGGTGTTTTTAGTTGCATCATTGAGGATTTTTGCAGCGTCAACTTCGTTGTTAAAGTTAAACGCAACAGCGAGTGTGCCTTCTAGTTTGTCATCAAAATCGTGAATGTTTAGTCGGTCTAGTGCTAGTTTAACAAGGTTGTTTTTGTATACATGGTATTCGCAACCTTTAGCGCGTAGTTCGTTACGAAGTTTAGAAATATCTGCAACGTTAATACCGCGGTAGTCAACAAACACTACACTAACTGCCTTATCCATTTTTGATGCGATGTCATCTACAATACCTTTTTTAATCTCAAAATTCTTTGACATCTCGGCTGTAACCCTCCTAAATTATTCTAACAAATAAAAATCCTATGCCAAAATAAGCATAGGAAAAATTATATGTTTTTCTATTACTTACCTCGGCAAGAAATATTAAGTTGCGGTGCAACTCTTGCTGTCTTTGGCTAAGATATTTATTAAGTTAGTGATAGTATTATACACTATAATATATTACAAGTCAATAGTTTTATTAAACTTTTTTATATAACCTAAAACAAAAAGTAGGCAAAAGCCTACCCTTTTATTACTCTTATTCACCCATTACCTTTTTAACAACCTTCTTTTTAGGTTGTGCTTTTACACTAGATTTTTGTTTGCTTCTTTCTTTTGCAAGTTGAGCCTTAATCTTTTCTATACCATCAGCAAAGCATTTAGAAGCCGTACTTGCTGTTGTATTAGCTGTATAATTCTTTTTATTAACAGTTAAACGTATATCCAAGTCGTAAGTACCATTATTTTTTGCTTTACCAAATACTACTTGTAGTATACCATCTGCATCATATTTTGAAAATTGTGTTTCGGCTTGTTTTTTAATAAAATCCTCGTTAAATGTGTTGCTACACATAAATGTTTCTAAATTACTAATATTAACTTGCATAGACATTTCCTCCACTATTTCTTTATAATTTAATTATATTCTATATATAAAATTTTGTCAATTTTTTAATAACAAAAAAAGCAATATGCATTGCTTTTATTTTGAACTAATTTTTATCTTTAATACATCGTCTATGGTATCTACCGTTACCTTTGCTCCGCCTTCAATTTTGCGTGAAAGAATTTCGTCGGCAAGTTTATCTTCTATTTCGTGTTCTATAACTCTACGCAACGGCCTTGCTCCCCATTCTATATTATACCCTTTTTCTACAAGATATTTTAAAGCGTTTTCGGTAAACTTTAACTCTATGCCTTGTGGTTTTAGTTTGTTGGCAAGTTTTGTTATTAATAGTTTTGCTACTCTTGCAAGTTCGGGTTTTGTAAGCGACCTAAACACAACAATAGAATCTATACGGTTTAAAAATTCGGGTTTGAAGTTAGATTTTAAGTTGCTATTTAATATGCCTTCGGCTTCGCTATCTAAACGCGCTAATTCTTCGTCACTGCTTGCGTTTTGATATCTTAACCTATTGGCTCTATATTCTGGGTCGGCAACACCGCTGTTACTTGTCATTATAATTATTGTGTTTTTAAAGCTTACAGTGCGACCATGGCTGTCTGTTAGTCTTCCGTCATCCATAATTTGCAACAACAAGTTAAATACATCGGGGTGGGCTTTTTCTATCTCGTCAAACAACACAATAGAATAAGGTTTGCGGCGTACTTGCTCGGTTAACTGCCCGCCGTCGTCGTGACCTACATATCCCGGAGGTGAACCTATAAGTTTACTAACGGAGTGTGCTTCCATATACTCGGACATATCTAACCTAATAATTAGGTTTTCGTTGTCGAACATTGCTTCGGCTAGTGCTTTACTTAACTCGGTTTTACCTACACCAGTAGGGCCTAAAAATAGGAATGTACCTATTGGTCTGCTTGGGTCTTTTAACCCTGCCCTAGCACGACGAATTGCCTTACTAACAGCCACAACTGCTTGGTCTTGCCCTATAACACGGGCGTGTAACAAGTTTTCTAGCCCCAAAAGTTTGTCGCGTTCGGTTTCGGTTAGTTTTGTTACGGGAATATGTGTCCATTTGCTAACAACATTAGCGATATCTTCAACCCCAATAGTAGGAATATTAGTTTGCCTAGAGTAATCATATTTAGTCCTCATCTCATCAATTTCGTCGTTTACTTTTTTAATCTCATCACGAATAGCAGCGGCTTTTTCAAAATTTTGCGCTACTATTGCTTCTTTTTTGTCGTTTTCTAGACGCATAAGTTCGTCTGTCTTTTGTTTTATTGGGTTTGGAGTTAGACTTCCGCTAACCTTTGCTTTTGCACTTGCTTCGTCAATTAGGTCTATTGCCTTATCTGGCAAACTGCGGTCCATTATATATCTATCGCTTAAAGTTGCAGCGGCTTCAATTGCTTCATCGCTAATTTTTACTTTATGGAAAGCCTCGTAGGTATCTTTTAAACCTTTTAGTATAAGTATGGTTTGTTCTACTGTTGGTGGGTTTACCATAACAGGTTGGAACCTACGCTCTAATGCTTTATCTTTTTCTATAAATTTGCGATATTCATCGGTTGTGGTTGCACCTACTGTTTGCAACTCACCACGCGCAAGATATGGCTTTAACATATCTGCGGGGCTAATTTCGCCTTTATCACCACCTGCTTCGGCAAGAGTGTGCAATTCGTCTATAAATACAATAATGTTACCATTGTTTATAATTGTATCTATGGCATCTTTAAGTTTTTGTTCCATTGCACCCCTATATTGTGTGCCTGCCATTAACGAGCCTAGTTCTAGCGAGAACACTGTTTTGCCCTTCAATTCGTCTGGTACGGCGTCATTTACAATAGCAAGGGCAAGCCCTTCTACAACAGCACTTTTACCAACACCCGCTTCACCTATTAGCACTGGGTTGTTTTTGGTTTTTCGGCATAAAATTTCTATTACACGGGCAATTTCGTCTTCACGCCCAATAATTGGGTCAATTTTGTGGTCGCGTGCTTTTTGTGTAAGGTCGGTACCCAAATCTAGTAATTTTTTAGGAAGTTTTGATGTTGGTTGTTCGGGTTGGGTGGCTGACTGGTTTTCTTCTTCGTAGGCGGTTAAATTATTGCTTCGCAAAGCCTCTAACACTTTACCCCTTAATTCCATAACATTTACACCCATTCCGCGTTCTAGCATAGTAACAGCCATACTATCTGTACTAGATAGCAAAGCAAGCATTACATGTTCGGTGCCAACAAAAGATTGCCCCAACTTCATAGAAACTGCTTGGGCCGCACGCAAAATTTCTTTTACGCGTGGTGTTAGTTCAATTTCGGATAAATTTAAACTTGGCCCTTTTGGCACGCTTTCGTCAAAAAGTTGAAGGTAGTTAGATTGCTTTACACCATACTCGCGCAATAGTTTTGCCGACAAGCACTCTTCTACCGAAATTATACCAAATAACAAGTGTTCGGTTGCAAGGTTTGTGTGCCCCGAACGAGTGGCTAACTCGCCCGCATTTTGCAAAACGCGTTGCACTAATTTTGTAAAACCATTAGATTGAAACATATCTTTCTCCTATAAAAATATTATTAAATGTAAACTGCTTTTAGTCAACTAAAAAAAGTAACTTTTATTAACTTTGTTTAAGTTTGTCTATTTGCGCTTTTAAACGGCTGGCATCTTCGTATCTTTCTTCTTTAACCGCAATCTTTAACTGCTCTGTTAGACTAGTTAAATCGTTGGCAAGCGGAATATCTTTGTTGATGCTTTCGTTTAACGAAATTTTATCGGGCATATCGTTGTTAGACAAAACCTCGTCAATGGCGGGATCCACCACTTCGTGCAAATATTTATAACACTCGCTGCAACCAAGTTTTCCGTTGTTTAAAAAATCTTCGGAAGTACAGCCACATTTTGGGCAACGCAAAACCTTTTTTATCACCCTTGTTTTTGGCTTGAATGATAGTGGAAAATCAAAAAACTCACCAATGCTTGGTACTGTTAGTGGCATAAAGTCTTGTTCATCTCTATAACTTGACGCACAATCACTGCACAAGTGATGCTCTTCTTTTACGCCATTTATTACTTCTATCGAATGGTAAGTTGCCACTCTGCCGCAAATATCACATCTCATATTATTTGCCCCCTTTTTGTATTTTATTAATTATAACTTGCCTTATAATACTTGCACGCAACCTGTTTTCTAGTTTAAACGGATTACTTAAAGTATTTGCACTAACTGCCGTTTTTAAAATTTCGGCTTCACCTTCTTGCAAAAACTCACGCTTTTTTAATTCGTTTATTATATACTCGCCCGTACGCACATCTACTTCGCTTAGTTTTGCAAGTTTATCTAATATATTTAAAAGCCATTCTTCGTCCGTTGTAGATGCACGCTGAATAGTTATATACCCACCACCACCACGCTTGCTGTTGGTTACAAACCCGTGTTCGTAGTTAAACCTTGTTGTTAGCACATAGTTTATTTGGCTGGGTGCCACATTAAAAAATTCGGCTAGGTCGTTTCGGCTGATATCTATGCTGGGTGCATCCCCCATAGTATCACGCAAAAACTCCTCTATTATATCCGACATATTAGACATAATCTTACCCCTTTTGTCATGTTTGACTTTCTTTGACCTTTGAATTATACTACTCCAATTTTTGATTGTCAAGTAGTTTTGTTAGATTTTTTAAATATTATTAAAATTAGTTGAAAATAAAATAAAATTGTGCTACACTACAATATGCTTTTTTTGGTTTGCACTCTTTTTAATTAAGCGGGGCGTAAATTTGTAATTTCGCCCGGAAGACCTCTGGGCTACCTAAGAAAAGCGGTTTTTATTATAGTTTTAGATTTTTAAAATTGTTTTATGTATTTGCTTGCGTGGCTCAGTTGGCGCGACGCGTTAAAAAAAGTTGCCTGTGGCAAGTTTTTAGCCAAAGCGGGGCGTAAATTTATAATTTCGCCCGGAAGACCTCTGGGCTACCTAAGAAAAGCGGTTTTTGTTATAGTTTTAGATTTTTAACATTGTTTTTGTTTTTGCTTGCGTGGCTCAGTTGGTAGAGCAGCGCACTCGTAATGCGCAGGTCGTGGGTTCAAGTCCCACCGCAAGCTCCAATAAAAAAACAGGGTGCCTACCCTGTTTTTATGCTTTTGATTTCTTTTGTTGCTTTTCTTGTTTTTTAATTAATTTTTGTTGTTTTTTATCTTCTTGTTGTTTTAAATATTCATCTCGAAGTTCAAACATTTTTTGTATAACTATATTGCTGGCACTTGTTAAAACATCTTGGGTTAATTTTTGCCCTTCAAAACCTTCTAGATAAAAAGGTTTGCCTATAAGTAAAGTGTTGCGCCTAAAAAGTTTAGGTTTGTTTACATACCACATAGGTACAATAGGCGAATTAGTTTTTAATGCAAATAGTGCCAAACCATTTTTGGCCCCCTGCATATCTGCTAAATCTTTTTCTCTTCTACCCTGTGGAAAAATTAGCAACATTTTTTCTTTTTTTAACACATTTAGCACAGTTTTTATAGTTGACATTTCTACATTTTCGCGATTTACAGGAATTGCTCCCCAACTTTTTAATATAGCGCCAAAAAACTTGTTTTTAAATAATGTATGTTTAGCAAGTATATATGGACGCTTTATAAAATGAGAATCTATTAAAACTGGGTCTAAATTAGATGAATGATTGCACGCTAAAATTACCTTTTGCTTTTTGGGTATATTTTTTTTGCCTACTATTTTTAATGGCCAAAAAATGCGTAGTGGCAAAAATATTAGCAACCAACACAACCAATAAAACATAACAACTTCCCCCTTACATAATTTTAAGATGACTTAATATATGCAATTTCTTCTTTTGTTAATTCGCGGTATTTACCAAGTGGCAAATCACCTAGTTTTATCTTTCCTACTGCCACGCGTTGTAGTTTTTGAACCTTGTGCCCAACAGCATCAAACATACGCCTTACTTGACGATTTTTACCCTCGTGTATAACAATTTTTAGTGTAGTTGTTGTTGGTGTTGTTTTTAAAACTTCAACTTTTGCAGGGCTGGTAACAAAGTCGCCTATATCTACACCATTTTGAAGTTTTTTAATCTCGGCATCTAAAATATTGCCTTTTATATCTACTACATAAGTTTTTCCAAACTCAAAACTTGGGTGCAACAACTTTTGCGCAACATCACCATCATTTGTAAACAACAACAAACCGCTTGTGTTATAATCTAACCTACCAATAGGAAAAATTCTGTTTTTGCCCTGTGGCATATAGTCCATAACGGTTGGTCTGCCGTTTGGGTCGCTAACAGTAGTAACCACATTGCAAGGCTTGTTTAACATATAATATACAAAATTGTTTGTTAGCCTAATTGGGCGGTCATCTACTGTTACTAAATCTTGCTCGGGGTTAATTTGCATACCTAATTTTTTGCAAACATTAGCGTTTACCTTAACCCTGCCTTTTTCTATTAGTTCATCACATTTACGGCGACTAGCCACCCCGCAAGTAGCCATAAACTTATTTATTCTCATAAAAACCTCACTTAAAGCGACCACTCGTCTAAAATATCTTTTACCTTGTCTTTTAATAGTCGCGATTTTACACTATCCATTGTATAGATTTTTTCCGAAAAAATCAAGTGTTTGCCATAATAAACTTTTACATTGCCCACCTCTTTTTCGTTTTCGACTGGGGCAACTAGGCTTTTAGGAATATCATATTCTACATTAATGTTATATAGTTCGTCATTGGATAAAGCCAACCTTAAACCTTCACGCGAGTATAAACTAACCGATTTTTGTTCGCCATTTTCAACTAAAACCGAATTATAATAATGGTATGGCTCGATTATTTCTACACTTTTAAACTTTTCGTGCGCAAGTGTTAAAAGTTGTTTACTTTCTTCAAACATAGGTCCGCAATTTAAAACAACGCAAACCACCTTTAAATTGTCTTTTAAACTAGCACTAACCAAACATCTACCCGCTTTTTTGGTATAACCTGTTTTTACACCAATACACGATGGCATATTATATAGTAGTTTATTTTTATTTACTAAATATCTATAATTTTCTTCATCTTCGCAAATCTTTATGTTTTTAGTTTTTACAATTTCGGCAAAGGTTGGATTATTTAGTGCAAAACTTGTTATAAGCGCTAAATCGTATGCTGTGGTATAGTGTTGTGGGTCGTCTAGCCCGTGTGGGTTTGTAAAGTGCGAATTTTTTGCTCCAACGCTTTGGACAAGACTATTCATAAGTTCGGCAAACTGAGGTATTCCGCCTGCCACCATATATGCAATAGCAGTTGCAGCATCGTTGCCACTTCGAAGCATAAGCCCATACAATAATTCTTTTAAAGATAACATCTCACCATTTTTTAAATAAATGCTGCTACCTTCTATACCCACCGCCTGTTGTGGTATGGGCTGACGAGTATTTAAATCTTCATAATTTAAAATAGCAGTTATGGCAGTAACTATTTTAGTAGTGCTTGCCATTGGTAGTTTTAAATCATCGTTTTTAGAATAAAAAACACGATGGCTATCTACATCCATTAAACACGCACCTTGCGCACTAGATGCATAGTCAATTTTGCTTTCAAAAACCCCGTCTGCCTTTGCAGGATTTTCTAAACTATATGTGGGCATTACACCTATACAAAACAATATTAATGTGCATAGTACTATGCATAGTACCCCGTTTTTGCGCATACTTTTCATTATTTTACCCCGTTTTTAGTTTTTGTGGTATTCTTTACTAAATCAGTAAAAGCACCACTTAAATCTTTTAAAACCTGTGCATACACATCTTTACTTTTAAGTGTGCATAGTTTTACATCGCCATTATTGTTTATTAAAAAACCAATGGGCTGTGCCGAAAAGCCTGTTCCGCTTCCACCAGCAAAAGGATATTCTTTATTTTTTATCTTTTTTGCACTATATTCGCCCCCACCAGTTATTAAACCAACAGTAACCTTTAATATAGGAAAAACAACACAACCGTTTCCTAGATTAACACTCTCACCCAAAATAGTGCTAGATTGCAGCATTTGTTTTATTTCTTTTATAGTGTTATTCATTAACTCTTTTAATTTGTCTTGTTCTTTATCATCTACATTTTGCATAATTACTTCCCCTAATAATTTTTATTTGCGCTTGCACTAGACACCAAAGCACTAAAAACAAGTTTAAAAATAGGCATAAATTCAAACTAAAAATAAACTTGTTTTGTTCAAAATTCACTTCACCACCAACAACAGTATTAAAAACGCCTTTTTTAGTATAGGCAAACCCTAGTAAACTTCTTAAAACAATATCTATGCTACTTTTTATAATGCAAGGCGTAAATGCATCGTTAGTTTTTCCAACATCACAAAAAATATTTAATTTTGTTATTTTTATCTTTAAAAATAGTAAATATATAAACTTATTAAGAAATTGCAAATGTTTATCTTGGGGGTCAAACTTAAAATTTTTATCTTTCTTTTTCCCAAAGATAACAAGTTGCGCACCCTTAAACTTGCCTTGTGCGTTAATAATTTTTATACCAAAAATACTAAAACTAAAAACTAATGTGTTTAAAAGCACATTATAATATAATTTAAAACTAATAAATATAGGCAAAATTATTAAGGCTAAAATAATTATAAAAACCAGCAAAACATAATTCATAGTGGTATTATGTAAATAAAAAATAAAAAAATGCAATAATGTTGCATTTTTAATGTTATTCTTGTTCTTGCTCTTCTTTTTCTTCTTCACTAATTTCAAACTCGTTGTATAACGAATCGGTATCCATACCTTTTGTTAAAACTTTTATTTGTTCCATTAATTCTTCGTATTTTGGTAATTGGTCTAAACTTTCTATTTGAAAGCGTTTTAAAAATTCGTCGGTAGTTCCAAATAACAAAGGTTTGCCCACAACATCTTTACGCCCAACCACTTCTATTAAGTTGTGTTGCAACAAAACTTGCACAGCATAGTCGCTAGAAACACCCCTTATGTTTTCAATTTCTAGCCTTGTTATAGGTTGTTTATAAGCAATTATAGCAATAGTTTCGAGTGCTGTTTTTGTTAAAGCACGCTCTTTTATAGGGTTTAGCACAACAGAAATTTGCTCGGCATATTCGGGGTTACTGCACATTTGCACTTTGTTTTTGTATGTAATAACTTGCACACCCGAATCGCCTGCATACTTCTTTTTTAGTTCTTCTATGGCGTTATCTAACTGTTTGGGTGTAATTTCTAACTTTTCTATTATATCTTCTTTGGCTATTCCGTTGCCCGACACAAACAAAATGCCCTCAATTATATTCGTTAAGTTCTGCATCATCTACTAACTCTTGGCCCCCTTCTTTCTTTTGAATAACAATATCCGAAAAAACATTGTCTTGGCTAACACTTGCTAGTTGCCTTTTTAAAAGTTCTAACAGCGCTAAAAATGTGTTTATAATTTCACCGCGTGTAAAATCACCTTTAAACATATCACTAAACCTAATAACTTTTTCGGTGTTTAGTGCTTCTTTTAAAGCGTCCATTCGGTCTTTTACTGTGTAGCGGTCTTTTTGAATTTTACGCTCGGTTATTTGTGGGCGTTGCTTTTGGTCTATTTTAACCAGCAGTTTACTAAACGCTTCCACAAGATTTTGCATAGTCATATCTTTTAAGATTATGCGGTAATCTCCCACCGATTCGTCGGGTGTTTTATAAAATCTATCTACATTTTCTATTGACGCAAGTTCTACACTCGATTCTTTAAATATGCGGTATAATTCCATTCGGCGCTTATACAACTCTTCGTCATCAAGTTCGTCTTCTTCAACTTCTTCTTTTTCTTTTGGTAGCATACTTTTAGATTTAATTTCTAACAGTGCCGATGCTTCCCTAACAAACCAACTCATTGTGTCCATATCTACGCCATTCATTTGCCTTACATAATCTAGATATTGCTCGGTTATTTGCGAAAGTTTTACATCTTTTATATCTAATTTTGTAGATTTTACTAACTTCCACAAAACATCTAACGGGCCTTCTTGGTCCTGAAACTTAAACACCATTTCGCAAACATCATCTAGTTCGTCTTGACTAGCATTTGCTATTAAGTCTTTATCTAAATCTTCATCTTGTGGTTTTAAGTCGATTTCTGCTTGCATAAACGCCTCCTTTTAAAATAATAACATAAACAAACTAACAAGTCCATTAAAAATAATGTATATAAGTTCACTAAACCAAAAACCGCCCGCAATTAGCACTAAAATTAGTATTAACGTGCCATAACGGTACATAAAATTTAAAAACTTACTGTCTGGTTTTAAAAATGTTGCTAAAATATTAAAACCATCTAACGGATATATTGGCAACAAGTTAAATATAGCCAACATTAAATTTATAACCGCCATATACTGACATAATGTTACAACAAAATACCAGATATAAACTGATGTATCTAAAACATTTAAAAACAACACAAATAAAAAGGCGCTAACTATTGCTAAAATTATATTTGCCGTAACTCCTGCAAAACCAACTAGCAATCTACCCTTTTTGATGTTTCTAAACCTAAGTTCGTTTACTGGCACAGGTTTTGCCCAACCAAACCCCAATAGCAACAAAAACAAAAAACCAAATGGGTCGAAGTGAGCTGCGGGGTTAAGTGTCATTCTTCCCGAAAGTTTTGCCGTATCATCACCACACTTGTATGCAACAAACGCGTGCGAAAACTCGTGAAAAACAATAGCAACCATAATGGATATTAAATAACAAAGCAAAATAATAACCATTACTTGCCAACTATAACCGCTGGTAAAAATGTTAAAAATACCCATAATGTCCCCCTTAATGCTATTTAAGTATATATTAAAACCCTAATTTTGGCAAACAAATTAAATAACTTTATAAACCAACTCTCCCTTCAAACTTTACATAATTATTTAATAAAATATATCATATAATTAATTATGAAA
>CADAJB010000026.1 GCA_902788085.1 uncultured Eubacteriales bacterium | reverse complement strand
GCTAAATCTAACAATTTATTGTGTTACAAATACTACAATAACTTATAACCAAGAAACAGCGGTAAGTGTACAAGGCATACAAACATATAAAACACAAACAACAAGTACATACAACAACACTATGGTAAAACACTTTGGTTTAACCCCTATAGGTTTTAATGGTGCAGATAGTGCAGTAACCGAGCAGTTTATAACAAACAATGCACAAGTTAGTTATCCTGTAAGCGCTAATTTAGCAGTTGTTACAATGCCAAACAACCAAGCATTTAGTTTTGCAGGCACACAAATATTTGCTAACGAGAGCATATTAAATGTAACCGGCACAATAACAGTTTATACTCCTATATTAGACGAAACTAACAATATAACTGGATATAGCGAAGAACAACACATATATAACGAAGAAACAGAAATAACGGTAACAGCAAATACAAAAATAGAAAGTGGTCTAGCCGAATTAAGTTATAACGGTGCAGTTTATAACGGTGCAGTTAACGCAAGCACAACTATTATAACAAACGCAAGTACAATAATAACCTATAATAGTGATAGCACGGTTAAATACGATAAAGACACAAAATCTACAATAACTGGCACAGTTGTTTACCCAAGTGGTGGTTTCGTACCAGTAACTTACGAAGCAAATAGTGCTGTAACATATCAAGAAAATGCACAATTAACATTAGGTGCAAACACAAAAATTCACCCACAAAGTGGCTTTACATTTAAATTAACCAATGCTAATAGTGACAATAAAATAAAAATAACAATCGAAACATATGATTGGGGGAATTCTGGCACTGGAACAATAAATTATGTATTAGACGATGGCAATATATTAGACGATGGCAATAATACCAGTGGTACAGTAAGTACCTATTACGAATTTGAATGCCCAGCAACTATAACTGTTAATAATGGTAATGTTAAGTTAACATTTGATAACGATGCAAATATTACAATAGATAGTGCATAACGATGCAAATATTACAATAGATAGTGCGGTAAGTTACAACCAAATAACCTACACAGCCCAATCTAATATAACTTATTATCAACAAACCGAAGTAACTTATAATAACACAACAGTAACTCAACCTAGTGTATATACTAGCGGAGATAACGCTAACGCACCTATAACTTACACATTTAAGTCGGATGCAACACAAAAAGCAAAACAAACCGGGTTTTGCCCAACCAAACCCCAACAACAATTTAAGTCGGATGCAACACAAAAAGCAAAACAAACATATAGTGGTATTTGCTACCCTACAATAGTAGGTGAAGTAGAGATAACTAATGGTACAATTGTTAAAGACAGTGCACAGTTTAGTTATTTAGGTGAAGTTGTAGATACACAAGATAATGGCTTAAAAAACAACACATCCAACTCGCTTACAATACACGGCAACAACTTTGTAGGTGGTGCTGTTGGTTTGCTAACCCCAACAGGAACAATGCAAAATGTAGCACTTCAAGATGTTGTAATTCACACCAAAGGTGGCAACTTTGTAGGCGGTGTGGTTGGTAGTGCTGTTGGTACTGCTGTACATGAAAATACATATAATGATACCGAAGATAAAGTAAAAGATGAATATTCAACTGAAAATGGATATTCTAGCCCATATAATCACTATATCTTTAAACTTAACATTGTGTCTTGTAGCGTGCAAAATGTATTTATAGACCACCCATCCGCTGATACCGATGGCAACCAATATGGCAGTTATGTTGGTGGTTTTGCAGGTGATTTATCTGCTTGTTATGTATATGATAGTGGTGTAAAAAATGGATTATATATTAACGCAGGTTATACCATAGGTGGTTTTGCAGGTAGTATAGGTGGTGGCGGAAACCAAGGTTGGTACACTTTTGCACTTTTTGACACACAAACAGTAGGTGGCAATAATCAAGATAAAGATGTTATATTTAGTAGCTGCTACTTAATGGATGTATGCAATTATAACAATACAGACGAGCAAGCACAGTTGTTCTCGAATACCGACAACCCAAACGGAAACTTTTTAACTGCTTGGACAGGGTATGAAGGTGGTGTTAGTGTTTGGAATGCTGTTGGCAGTTCTTATAGACAAGTGTTTGGTGGCTCACAAACGGCTGACGAACGCAACCTAAGTGCTATTATAGGTCAAAATGCAGTTAAAGGTAGTTATTATATTAAAAACCGCAGTGAAATAAAAACTAGTGGTAAAGGCGTAAATGTTAACGAACCTCGCTAATTAGTTTTTAACTCTGCTAAAACACACTTTTCTAAAAATTTTAGTTTGTTTTTGCGTAAAGCATTATTTAAAGAATAAGCAAAACACTTTGTTAAGTTATTGCACATTGTGTTTATAAGGTTTAGTTTTGCATACAAATTGTGGCGCACGGGGCTAACAAAGGTGGTTGTGCCATAGATAAACAAATCGGCAAAAACTTTTACTTTGGGGTTTAGCCCTATATATTGGTTAGATAGCACAATATTGCCCACAGTTGTGCTGTCAGTGGTAGATAGTGCATCTAAAACAATAATATAGGCTTTACTATGCACCATATTTATAAGTTTTAGTGTGGCGTTTAGGTTGCTGGCATTAACATTGCTTTGTGTAGTGCCATACACAAAAACTGGTAGTTTTTGGGCTGTTAAGTTGTTGCCCATAAGTGGCCCAAAACTATCGCCTAAAATGTTGCTAGTGCCCAAACACACACAAACAATGTCGTATTGATTTTCTATTGCCGACAAAAACAACTTTTCTAGATTGTTAGATATAATAGATAAATCTTCGGCTAAGCCAAAGGCAGAAGCAATTTCGCGCATAAAAACCTTTTAATAAGATATTTTTATAAATACTTTATAGTGTTTATAATTATATCTTATTTTTTTATATTAAAAACCCAACCTACAAAACATAGCAAAGTACGCCAAAATTATTGATTGTGGTTTATCTAAAATTTTGGTGGCAACAATTAAAAACAATAAATAACCATATTTAATTGAAGTTTAGTTTAATTTATGTTATTATTAACAAAAAGGGGGCTTAATTATGGCTTGGGTAGATATTGTTGTAATTGCGCTGCTTTTAATTATGGGTATTGTGGGCTGTTTTAGGGGTTTTTTAAAAACCCTAATAGGCTTTTTTGGAACTCTTGCTACGCTGGTTATTGCAATTTTGCTAGCAAAGTATGTAAGCGGTTTGTTAGAAAGTTGGTTTGGTTTAAATAGTGCCTTAACTGGTTGGGTAAAACCAACAGTTGCCGACGAGTGTAGTGATGGTGTAATTTCGGGTGTAATGTTAATATTTGCACAAATTTTAATGGGCAAAAGCGAGTTTAATATCAACAACCCCGATACTGTTAAATCCGAAGAATTTATAAACGCGTTTTCGTCATCTATTGGCAATATAATTGGCACGGTTATAACTGTTATTATATTATTTGTGCTAATTAAAATTTTGCTTTTAATTTTAAATAAAGTATTCGATAAAATTAGTAAGTCAAAAGTTTTTGGCGGGCTAGACAAACTTTTAGGCTTTGTATTAGGTGTGGTTAAAGGTGCGTTTTCGGTATTTTTGGTGTTTGGTATAGTTTATTTGTTGTCGCCTGTTATAACACCACTTGGCGATTTAGTAAACAACCTAGCCGCGTCTAACCCTGTTAGCAATCAACTTTACATTTGGGCGTGCGACCTATTAGATAAAGTAATTATTCCGTGGTTTAACAAATAAAAAAGGCTTTTGCCTTTTTATTTTTTTGTGCAAAACTTATGTGGAAAAGTGGATTAGTGGTTTATAATCTTTTTAATTTTATTTACTTTTATTTTTATAATTAATTTTTTTATGCCACTTAGTATAATTTTTGCAAAAATAAAACCTATTAAAAACCCAGATACACAAAATAATCTAATTATGCCAAAGTTATATAAATAAGTTATTAAATAAAAAATAACGCAAATAAAAATTATTAATATTATTAAAAATAAATTATATAAAAAAATATTTATTTTTTGTTTTTTAGTTATTTTTAAATTTCTTGTATTTTTGGGTTTTGTTAAATTTAAAAAATAACTTTTAATATTTATTGGGTAAAGTTTTTTTATTAAATTAAAAATAATAAAAAAAATAATTCCTAATAATAAACCGTAGTATATAAAAATAAAAAATACACTAACTTGGTTAAGGGTAGAAAAAAGCAATTATTTAAATATCCTTTTAAAAATATTTTGTTTTTTGCCCATATACTTAAAGCCGTCTATTTGCCCGATAATTTCTACATTGCCAGCAGTTACATCTAGTTTTGTTATATGCAGGTTGTTGCCCCAAATTAAAAGCAGTGTGCCATTTGTTAGCATACTAATTTGGTTTAGGTTTACGCTTTCTACTTTGTCTATTCCGCTTATTATTGCGCTTTTTTGGTTTTCGCAAATAATTTTATGTGGTTTTGTGGTTGTGGGTTGGGTAGTCATAAAAATCTCCTGTTGTTTTTTATATTTTATTCTTTAAAAGGGGTGTTTAGAATGAAAAAATATTTTTAAAAAAAGTATTTACTTTTATGGCAAAGTATGATACAATATAGCAACAAAATAAAAGAGAGGCAGTTATTATGGTTTTTTCAGTAGCAAAAATGAATAACGATACTTTTGACGATTACATTAAAACAATTTCATTGCTTGGTTATAAAATTGTAGATAATGCTGTTGCTGTTAGATACACATATTTTAAAAACGGAAAGCCAAGTTTGTTAAACACAACTGGTCAAAAACGTGCTAGTATTGTTATGTTGTACAAAAACTTTAAAGGCAGCAATATTATGACACAAAACACTGTTGCCCCAACACTACAAGCTTTTAGAGAAAAAGATGGTATAATGTTGCGCGAAATTGCAACTTCACCCGAAGCGGATTTTGATGCCATAACAAAACTACCTAAAAAGTTAGAAGAAGCAACTTCGTTAAAACAAGTAAACGACGACTTGCAGGTTTTAAGAACAAACTGGCAATTTAACGCTATTGTTAAAGATTGTTTAAAACACAACCAAAAAGCTTTAATGCAAGAAAATACGCTAACCGAAGAAGCTGGCAACACTATGCAATTAAATAATAACAAACGATAATTAAAAACAAAAGATAAGTTTAAAACTTATCTTTTTTATTTATTAAAATGCAATTTCAATTTCTTTTGCGTCGCTGTAAATTTCGGGGTTATAGTCATAAACAAAGCTAGCCATTATGTCCATACATTCGGTTAGTTGTTGTTTTTTTAGCACCGAAAAACCCTCTGCGTCACAAGCTATAAAATCGGCGGTTATAGTCTTATTACTTGCCATTTTTTCGTAGTGTCCACTGTTTATTAGGGCGTTTTGTAGTGGTGTATAATGTATTTTATGGCCAATAGGATATTCTAACCCAACTACATTTTTAATTTGGTGTATGGTGTTATAAACATCTTCAAAACTCTCGGTAGGTGGGCAAAGTGCTTCTTCTATTGTTAAGTTGTTTGCGGTTAAATAATCTTTTAGGCTTTTATAGGTTGTATCTTTAAAGTTGTTATATTCATTCAAAATTATAGGAAACCTTTTTGCGTATTCGCGGTTTAGGTTTACAGGTAGTTCGGTTGTAGTATCTAACACGCAAGGCACTTGCATTTGTTCAACAATTTGTTTTAGTATAATGTTTTCGTATTTTTTCATATATACAGCCGAGCAAATGTCGTCAAAACCATTAATCTTTTTTAGTTGATATAACAATTCGCCATTTTTATAGTTTAAGTCTTCTAAATTAGATACATTAGGAAAGTTTAGCCTAAACTCTAAATTTTGACGTTCTATACGGGTGTAAGCAGCATAGCGACGGGCAAGACTGTTTCGACACTCTTTTTTTGTTTGGCGCGAGCAAACTTTATAAAAATCTATATCGGCTTGAATACGATCTATACTTTTTCGGCAACGCAAAATCTCTTGCATATCTATATATACAAGGCCATATTTTTTTGCAAAGTGCCTACCTAAAACGCTTTTGCCTACATCACTAGGTCCTACTAAAACAACAGATTGTTCTAGTGCGTTTTGGTGTTGTTTTTCAAAATCTATTTGGGTGTGTTCGGCTTTATTTACTACTTTTTTAATCTTTTGTTTTTTTGTTTTTTTCTTTTTGCTTAGTATAGCCATTTTTCCACCCCTTTTAACCATTTCCAAACCGCATTATGTAACACTTTTAACAAAATGTCAACACTAAATTACAAAATAATTTATAAAAATTTTTTATTGTATTTTTTACAACAATTTTTGCGGTTTTTTGGGGTGAAAAATTAATAAAAAAACACCCAAGCGGGTGAGTTTTATTTAGTTTCTGCGGCGACTGTCATAGATGTTGTCTATGCTAATAACCAATGCCACCATAAAGGCTGCATCTTCGCTGTCTTCTACTTCAACGCGAAAAGTGTCTTTAAACATATTAAATTCTTTTATGATATAACCTATTGGTTTGTCGTTTTTAACAACTTGCAGTTTAATGTTAGGAAATTGAAATAGGTTGCCCGAAATTGTAATGTCGTCGGTGCCGCCAGTTAGCACAAACTTGTTTTTAAAGTCCCAGTCGTGATTGCTAAGTGTTGCTATTTTGTTGCCTTCGGCGTCAAATATAAAAGTGCTTGTTTTAAAAAGCCTCCAAAATTTATCACGCACAACATAGCAAAGATTGCCGTCCATATCATAAATTTTCTTTTTGTGTGTAAAACTAAAAAATTTACCTTTTACTTTAAATAATCTGTTTTTTTGGTCGTCTTCTACATACGAACTTCCACCCAAGGTGAAAAATTTATTTCTTACATAAAATTGCATAATTTTTCTCCTTATTATCTATTTACTATCATAATTATCATAAAGGCAATTAATGCTAGCCACAAACATATTTTTATAACCTTTAAAATTTTTAAGCGTTTTTTCGCTTGTTTGTCTATCATACGCTGGTTTTCGTGTTCTACAACTTGCGCGGTTGTTTCTAAACTTAACGCAGTTTGTTCTTTATAATTTGTGTTTATTCGGGCAATAACTGTTGTGTCGTTTTCTAAATTGATAGTTGCGTGATATTTTAAAACAACACAATTTTTTTCTAAACGCTTGTTAAATATTCCAAACAAACTAATAATAAAGAAGAATATTTGCCAAAGAATGTAAAAAGGTGAGTTGACTTCTAAATATTTATATAGTGTAACATCTATCTTTTGTTTATCTGTTTTTATAGAATATATATTGTGCCCACCCTTATCTTTTTGTGGTTTTACTTCTACATCGTCAAATTTTATCCAGGTGTTTTCTTTGGGGTTCATTAATTTAAATGTTAATGTGTTCATTTTGCACCCCCCGCTAAAATAAATATTAAAGATATTGCAGCCACAACACAACTAATGCCAGCCATAACTATGCGCACAGGGTGGCGGTAGTGTTTGTTTAACGAAAGCCCAACAATAGACACAATTGAAATAACTAATGCAATTCCCGAAACATAAGGCAGTGCTGCCATAACATAGTTAAAAAACTCGTTGATTTTTTCGGTATGCGAAGAAAAGTCTTTTACATAACCCCACATTTCTCTAAATTCGGGTGATGTTAAGGCTAAACCCAATGTTAAAACAGTGGCAGAAAACATAAAAATAATATAAACAAAAAATGCAATTCCTGCCGCTAAATATGCAATAACCTGACCAACTACTGAAAAAATACAAAACATCATACCCAAAATTGCCAACTTGTTTAGCACAACAAAAAAGTGGTCTAGGTGCATTGCTTTGCTAACATTTTTAGGTGTTGTGTTTAAAGTGGTGGCTGGTTCTTCTTGTAAAGTTACATTGTTGCTAAAACCGTCTTCTTGCATAATACCCCCTTATATATTTATAAGTTCATTCTAATATATATCTATAACTTTGTCAAACAATTTACAAAAGTATAAAATGTATTATTCTGCAAGATTAATTATTTTTTTGTTCTGCTTTTTTGCATAGTTTAACATTTTATATGCCCCGCCATAATTATATTTTACAAACCCTATAACAACATCGGCGTGCTTTGCCATCCAATAATTGCGTTTTATTTTTTTGCAAGTGTTAAATTGTTTTGGTTGTTTAACATATCTTGCATAACATCAAGCATATATAGTGGCTCTTTTGTTTTTTCGGGGTTTTGCGCTAAATTGTCGGCACGACCTATCATAATAAGATAATCCATAATTTGCTGTCCATCGCCAATTTTGTTATATTGTTTTATATAACTATTTAACAATTTGTTGCTTAATAATTGTTGGTGTTTGTCTTGTGTTTTTGTTAGTTTTATGTTTATAAAAATATCGTGTTCGCGCACCAAAAGTTTTATAAGTTGCTGTTCGTTTTTGTTAAAATTAAATTCTGGCAAAACACGGGCAGCAATTTTTTCACTTGCTAAATTGTGGTTAAAAAAACTGTCTATTTCTTTATTATATAATTTAGAAAAACGCCTAATATAACAATCGGGTTTGCCAACATCGTGTAAAAACATAGTATAGGCTAGCATTCGCCTAGTTTTAAAATCTAAGCCGCGTGTTTGTTGGTTGATGTTTTCCACCGAATGCAAAATATGGTCTAGGCAGTTGTATATATGCCAAGGGTTATCTTGTTTTAAGTTTTTGCAATCTTCTATCTCTGGTAAAACTTTTAGTAAATAATTTTTAAATTCTAAATTGTTATAGTTGTTATAAAATTCTTTTACAACATTGTCGCTTAACAAAATTTTGTCTAGTGTTTTTAGCATCATTAACCCCATAGTGTTTTATTTGGTGCGACTAAAAGGATTTGAACCTTCATGGGTTGCCCCACACGGACCTGAACCGTGCGCGTCTGCCAATTTCGCCATAGTCGCATATAAAATTATATACCAACAAAAAAGTTTTGTAAAGTTAGATAAAACAGGGTTTTACAAAATGGGCTTATTTAATTGACTGTTTTAGGGTTTTATGCTATAATAAAGCAAAATAAAAAAGGGGTGCATTATGCCAAAAACTGCAAACGACATTGTGCAAATTATTAGAAGCAACAAGCAATTAAATTCTAGTAATACTGTGCGAGATATCGAATTAAAATTGCGCGCGCAAATGCGCCAGCAATTAGGTAAAACTATGTAGAGTTTAACTTAAAGTTAAATTCTTTTTTTATTCTAATACATTAATTATTTTAAATAAATAATTTCGTATTTTACTTACAAAACTTATCTGCTCATTTTCTTTTTGTTCTTGTGATAGCAGATATAACAAACTTTCTGTTTTTATCATTTTTTGCAAATAGTCTTTTAAAATTATGTTTTGATTGTTGTTTAATAAGGCTGTTTTATATGTGGTGTATAAGTTAAATATTTCTATGTTTGCATCACTGTTATTAATGTTGTGTTTATCTAAATTTTCTATTAACTCTAAAATTTTATTTATACAAGATAAATTAATGTTATATAATTCAATTAAATTTAAACTATCTTCTTTATTTAATTTTTTAGTGTTAATTTGTATGTTTTTTGTTAAAATATTGGCATTTATTTTTTGTTGCTCTAAATTTTTTACAATGTTTTGTGCTTTTTCTAAATTGTTTGATATGCTTATTGCAATACAATAATTTGGCTCTATTAAAAAAACATTTCCGCCTGCGCCCCTAAGAGTTAAGTTATTGCTAAGGCTGTTAGCACTTTGTATGGTGTTTTCTTCGGGAGATGTATATATTACATAATAGTAAGAATTATATGTTTTTTTTGAAAAATCTATTAAATTTATGTTAAACAACGGTGCAAAAATAAATACACCTAAAACTATGCATAATAAAAAGGCAGAACCGCATAGTACTATTTTAATTTTTTGTTTAAAAGTGCTATGCGGCTTTAAAATAACATTAAAATAGTTAAATTGTTTGTTTTTCATATAATAAATAACTAAAAATGTTGTCAGTTTATGCAAAAATTATAAAAAAACATAAAAAAACTGCACAAGTTATATTCCAAAATATAAAAAGTGTGATAAAATTAAGTATGCGAACAATAAAAGGAGATTAAAAATGAAAATTCAACCATTGTTTGATAGAATTGTAGTAAAACAACAAGAAGCCCAAAAGGTTACATTAGGCGGTATAATTTTAGCAGATGCCGAAAAAGACCGCCCACAAATTGCCGAAGTTATAGCTGTTGGCAAAGGTGGTGTAGTAGATGGTCACGAAATTGTTATGCAACTAAAAGTTGGCGATAAAATAATTTATCCAAAGTATGCTGGCAACGAGTTTAAACTAGATGGGCAAGATTATATTATATTAAGACAAAGTGATGTCTTAGCAAAATTAGATGATTAGGAGATGTAAATTATGGCAAAATTAATAAAATCGGGCGCAGATGCTAGGGCTAGTTTAGAGCGCGGTGTAAATATTTTGGCTGATGCGGTTAAAGTTACACTTGGCCCTAAGGGGCGTAATGTGGTTTTAGATAGGCAATACCAAACCCCGCTTATAACTAACGACGGTGTTACTATTGCAAAAGAGATAGAACTTTCCGATCCTTACGAAAATATGGGTGCGCAAATAGTTAAAGAAGTTAGTATAAAAACAAACGATGTGGCAGGTGACGGAACAACCACCGCAGCAGTTTTAGCGCAAGCAATAACAAACGAAGGTATGAAAGCCCTAAACAATGGCGCAAACCCTATAATACTTAAAAAAGGTATTAAAAAAGCCGTTGATGTAGTGGTTAAAAATCTTCAAAAAGTATCGCAGCCTATTCAAGACGAAACATCTATTATGCAGGTTGCAAGCATTAGTGCAGGCGATGAAGAAGTTGGAAAACTTATTAGTGATGCAATGAAAAAAGTTGGAAAAGACGGGGTTATAACTGTAGAAGAAAGCAAAACTATGCAAACTATGCTAGAAGTAGTAGAAGGTATGCAGTTTGACCGCGGTTATGCAAGTAGTTATATGGCAACTAATAACGATAAAATGGAAGCCGTTTTAGATGATGCTTTTATATTAATTACAGATAAAAAAATTAGCAACACCCAAGAAATTTTACCAGTATTAGAACAAGTTGTAAAAAGTGGTAAAAAACTACTTATAATTGCCGATGATGTAGAAGGCGAAGCATTAGCAACATTAATTATTAATAAACTACGCGGAACATTTACTTGCGTAGCCGTTAAAGCACCGGGCTTTGGCGATAGGCGCAAGGCAATGTTAGAAGATATTGCTATACTTACTGGTGGCCGTGTTATTAGTGAAGAGTTGGGGCGCAAACTAGATACTGCATCAATAGAAGATTTAGGAAGTGCGCATCAAATAGTTGTAACCAAAGACACAACCACAATAGTTGGTGGAAATGGCAATAGTGATGCATTAGCACAACGCGTTAGCGCAATTAAACAACAAATAGCCGAATGTAAAAGTGAATATGATAAAGAAAAACTACAAGAAAGACTTGCAAAACTTGCAGGTGGTGTAGCAGTTATTAAAGTTGGCAGTGCTACCGAAGTGGAAATGAAAGAAAAGAAACTTCGCATAGACGATGCTTTGGCGGCTACTCGTGCCGCTGTTGAAGAAGGTATTGTATCTGGCGGTGGCGTTGCACTACTTCGTGCCGTACCCGATGTGCAACAACTTGTTAAAACCCTAACCGGTGACGAGCAAACAGGTGCAAAAATAATAGAAAGCAGTTTATATAGTCCAATTAGACAAATAGCCACAAACGCTGGTGTTGACCCAAGTGCTGTTATAAACAATGTGCTAGGCAACACCGATTATAGTGTAGGGTATGATGCTTTAACCAACGAATATGTTAATATGGTTAAAAATGGAATTATAGACCCAACAAAAGTAACGCGCAGTGCTTTACAAAACGCTGCAAGTGTAGCAAGCACCTTGCTTACAACCGAGTGCATAATAACTAGCGAACCAACAAAAGACCAACCTGCTAATCCTGGTCAAATAGATATGTAAAAAACCCGCATAAGCGGGCTTTTTGTTTTGTGCATAGTTTTGTGCATAGTACTTGTTTTTATAAAAAATTAATACTATGCACTTAAAAATGTGGTGCATAGTACCTAAAAAATAGTTACTATGTGTGCAATTTTGTTATTTATGATATTCAATATTGTTTAAAATTGTGCCAGCGCGGTAAATTTGCTCTAATAGTACAACCCGCATTAATTGATGTGGTAGGGTAATTTTGCCAAAACTTAAATTTGTGCCCAAACTTTTTACATCGGGGTGCAGCCCAAAACTGCTGCCAATTATAAAACACAGTTCGCCTGTGTCGGTATTCTTTTGTATAAACTTGCAAAACCCGGGGCTATCTAATTGTTTGCCTTCTATGCATAGTGGGCAAATAATTTTGCCTTTTGTTAGTTCTATAATTTTTTGCCCTTCGGTTTTTAATGCCTGCATAATATTTGTGGGTGATGCGTTATTTTGTAATTTTGTTTCGGGTATTTCTATAATGTTTAAATCAAAAAACCGAGATATTCGTTTTTTATATTCCGCTAAACTTTCCACCCAATATTTTTCTTTTAAATTGCCTATGCAAACAACTGTTATTTTTCGCATAATTTCACCTTTTAATTGTATTTAAAATAATTATACAAAAATAAAATTATTTGTAAATAAAATGCCATTATGTTATTTTTATTATTGACAAAAAGTTGTATAAATGCCATAATCTTTTTATGCTTATAAAAAGGAAAATTATATTTATGAGAATGTCTAAGTTAATTGGCGAAAGATTTAAAGACAAGCCAAGTGATTGCAACCTAATAAGCCACGAATACTTAGTTAGGGGCGGTTATATTCGCCATGTTACAAATGGTGTTTATACCTTGCTTACACCTGCATTAAAGGTTTTGCATAACATTGAGCATATAGTGCGTGAAGAAATGGATAAAATTGATGCACAAGAAATTTTAATGCCAAACATTATGCCAAAAGAATTATGGCAAGAAAGTGGTCGTTACCAAAGCATAGGTAGTGAAATGTTTAGGTTTAAAGACCGCAACCAAAAAGATTTGGTTTTAGGTATGACGCACGAAGAGCCTTGTGTTGATGTTGCCCGTGCTTGTGTTAACAGTTATTCGCAATATCCATTTAATTAGAGTGCGCGAGTTTGTTATGAAAGACGCTTATTCGTTCCACACCACAAAAGAAGATTTACATGCCTATTACGAAAAAGTTAAACGGGCATATTATAGAATGTACGCACGTATGGGTATGCAAAAGGCTGTAGCCGTTGAAGGTGATAATGGTATGATGGGTGGTAAAATTTCGCACGAGTTTACACTTATTTGCCCAGCGGGCGAAGATGTAATTGCACACTGCCCAGCGTGTGGGTATTATGCAAACAGTGAAGTTGGTAAAAGTGTGGTAAAACCTTATAACACACAACCACAACCACTACAATATATAGATACACCTAATTGCCACACAGTTGAAGATGTTTGCAACCTTACAGGCAAGCAACCTATTAATTTTGCCAAAGCAGTAATTTACGGCTTAAAAGACGGCAGGCATGTTATTGCTTTTGTTAGGGGCGATTATGACGTAGAAGAACGCAAACTAGAAAACTACTGCAAAAGCGAACTTGTGGACGCAAGCGAAGAATTTTTAAAGCGTATGCACGCAGGCTCGGTTGGGGCAATGGGTTTAGATGTTAATGCAAAAGATTATATTGTTGTATTCGATTTAAGTTTAAAAGACGAACGCTGTTTGGTGTGCGGTGCCAACGAAGACGGCAAGCACATATTAAATGTAGATTTTAACCGTGACTTAAACTACACACCCGAATATGTAGATATTAAAAAGGTGCGCGAAGGTGACGAGTGTACTTGTGGTAGAGGTAAAATAACTTTACAAAAAGGTGTAGAAGTAGGAAATATATTCGAACTAGATACAAAATACACCCAAACAATGAATATGAAGTTTATAGATGCCGACGGTAAGGCAAAAACCCCAGTAATGGGTTGTTATGGCATAGGCATAACTAGGGCAATACCAAGTATAGTAGAAGTAAACCACGACGACCGCGGTATAATTTGGCCTATGGAAGTGGCACCTTACAAAGTGCATATTTGCATACTTAACGCAAAAGATAAAGATATGTTAACAGCAGGGCTAGAATTAGAAGAAGAATTGAAAGAAAAAGGTATAGATGTAATAGTAGATGACCGCAAAGTTAGTATGGGTGTAATGCTTTCGGATGCTGATTTACTTGGTGCCCCAATACGTGTAATAATTGGTCGTGATTTTGCAAACAGCACAGACGAACTTGTTAAAAAACCAATAGAGGTTTCTAGTAAATTACTAAACTTTAAAAAAATGGTAGAGTTTGGCGATGCTTACGATTTTATAACCAAACTGCTTCGCGAGAGTCCTGTTATATTAAATAAATAAAAAATAGGAGTTATTTATGGCAAAACAGCAAGTTTCTAAAGATGGCGAAAAAGTTATAGTAAAAAAGAAGGGTGGTTGCGGAACTTTTTTAGCGGGCTTCTTTTTTGCGTTTATATTTATGATTGCACTAATTGGGGGCGGTGGTGCGTATGTGTACTTCTGTGTCAACCTTCAACAAGTGCAAAGTATGTTTGGCGTTAATTTGCCAATAGAAGGTGATTTAAACAAAAAGACAATTAAAGATTTAATTGCACTTGGTTTAGATGTAAAAGATAGTTATGTACACCTAAAAATTGGTGAAGTAGAAACAAAACTTGGTATCAACCTACCAACCAAAATACCGGGAACAGAGATAGATATTAGTTATTTATACGCCGATGGAACAACCATAAAATATAAAGGCGAAACAACAAACATAAAAGATATAGAAGTTTTAGATGCTACACACAATATGACTGATTTGTTAAATGGTGCTATTGATGTTGTATCAAACCACCTAACAATAGGTGAGGTTTTGGATGTTGCGCAATTAAAACAAACCATAACCGATTTAGGTTACCCTGCGTTTATAAAAGATATATATACTGTAAATTCAAGCAAAAAAACCCTTTCGGAATTAACAATAAACGAAGCAAAAACTGTTTTGCCAGAATTTTATGGTGCAGATAATTTAACAGTTGCAAAATTAATAGAAGCAACAGGTTCAAAACTTGTGCCAGAAGATGCAATGTACGATACCTTGCGTGCATTAAAAGTTCAAAAGATAACTACTAACGACTTATTAAATAATGTTACTGGTGAAATGCTAAACGATTTAATACCAGACCTAAAAGATTTTAGATTTACCCAAACCGACGAGTTTAATGCCACAGTACTTATAGATATGGTAGATTATATACAAACCGTTTATGTAGGCGACTTTTTAACATTCGAAAATGCAATGGAAGCAAACTTCTTTACACAAAACCCCGAATTTGAAAGTTTAAAGGGCACTTATGTTTCGGTATTAGACGAGGCAATATTAAACTTAAAAGTAAATCAAATATTAAATGCTACACAATTATCACGCACAACCCTAACACCAGCGCAACAACAAATGAGTGTTATACAATTACTAGAAAGCACTGGCTCTAATTTGTTTACATTATTTGGTACACAAAACATTGAAGAAGTAGGCGGTTTTGTAGAAGAGTTGCAAGCATACACTTCTGCAACATTCTCTACACAATACTACGAACTTTCGTGGGCAGAAAAGTTGGGCATACAAGGCACTTCTACTGCGCTATTAGATATTAGCAGTTTAACAGTTGGCGAAGTTGCTACAAGCGACGACTTGCCAGATACAATATTTAACAAACTTGGCACCTTGGGCAACTTAATAGGTGACACTGATAACTCAATTTTAAAACTATTAAAAGATATACAACTATCTGATTTATTGCACAATGCTGGCACTGCAATAGATAATGCATTAAGAGGACCAGCCGGCAGCCCAACAACACTTGCAACACTTTTAGATATAACAAGCACCGACGGCATTAATGCAATAATAGGCGACATTTTGGTTGGTGATTTATTAGATAATCCAAACGATGCAATTACTGATGCATTAAAGGGCAGTAGTTTAACCATAGGTGAACTGTTGGGTATGACAAGCAGTAGTGGTTTAAATGGTATAATTAAAGATATAACCGTAGGAGATTTGTTTACAAACCCAAACACAATTATAAAAAATACACTAGCAAGCAGCACCAAAACATTAGGTGAACTATTAGAAGTAGATACAACCGGAACCCCAACTTTAAGTAAACACATTTTAAGTAGTTTAACTGTTGCTGATTTATTTGGGTCAGACCCAAGCACAGCAATCGAAAGTGTTATAAACGGCACAAGTTTAAGTTTAGTTTTAGGCTCACAACCAACCACTGGCGTTTTGTCGTTGGTTACAAACTACAATACTTTAACTGTTGGAACATTAAGTGATATAGAAGTAGATTTTGTAAATGTTACACTAGGCAGCCTTTACGATAATGGTGTAATAACCGATGAAATGTTAGGTACAGATATTGATACTTCTTCGACTAAATGGAACACAATAAAAAATACAAAATTAATAGACTTAATTAAAGCAGCATATAATGCGGCATAGTTCGCCATAAAAATAAAAAATAGGAGGTATTATGGCGGTAGCAATTAAAACAAAGGCAACAAAAAAAGAAGTTGCAACAAAAAAAGTGGCAACGCCCAAAACCACAAAAACAGTAAAAACAAAACAACCCGCAAAAGTTGTAAAAAAAGCACAATCTTCAGTTTATAAAAGTGATAAAAAAGTTGTTTTGCTTACAGGTGCAACAAGTGGTATGGGGCTGGAAATTTTAAAAGATTTAGCACTAAAACCCTATGTTGTTTTGGCAGTTGGGCGCGACCCTGCTGCTTGTAAGCAAGCAATGGATAGTATAGATAAAAAAGAATTAAAGGCTAACATTATATTCTGTCTTGCCGATTTATCTGTGATGTCGCAAGTAAATAATTTAGCACAAGACATAAAGCAAAAGTTAGAAAAAATAAACTTAAAACACATAGATGTTATATACTTTAATGCGGCGCAATTTACACCCGAGATTTCACACACCTACGAACGCCACGAAGTGCAGTGGGCAACCAACTATTTATCTGTTGTATTATTAACCGACCTTTTGTTGCCAAACCTAAAATTAAGCACAGGCGCGCGTATAATAACAGTTACAAACAACCCAACAAAACATCAAAAACTAGATTTTACACAAATTCAAAACGCAAAAGACCCAGTAAAAATGTACAATTATTCAAAACTTGCGTGTTTGATGTTTGCAATGCAATTTAACGAAGAATATAAAGATACAAACATCTGCGCATATAGTGTTTACCCGGGGTTTGTCAATTCTCGTCTTGGGGCATTACAAACAAAAGGCATTAAAGGTTTTTTTGCTAAATTAAAATTAAAAAAAGCAACAAACATTATAGATGCAATTCAAACCTCACTTTATTTAATTTGTGCACCACACTTGCCAGCAAAAGTTGTGTTATATTACAACTATCGCCCAATTATGCCACCAAGTTATGCGCTTAGTCCGTTTAACAGGCAAAGGTTGTGGCGTGCAACACGCTCGGTTTTGGGGTTAAGTGTTAAATAATAAAAAATAGTTAAGTTTTTAACTATTTTTTTGTTTTATATACAAACATTTTTGTATTGACAAAACATTATTAAATATTGTATAATTTTTTACTATTTAAAGAGGTATTTTAATATGATGGACAAAACATATAATCCTAAGGATTTCGAAAAGCGTATATATAATAACTGGTTAAAACAAAAAAAGTTTGCTTGCAACCTACAAGACAAACGCCAAAAATACAGCATTTTAATGCCACCACCAAATATAACAGGGCATTTGCATGTTGGGCACGCCATGAACCACACTTTGCCAGATATTTACGCACGCTATAAACGACTTAATGGTTTTGATGTAGAGTGGGTGCCGGGTACCGACCACGCCGCTATTGCAACCGAAGCAAAAGTTGTAGATAAGTTAGCAAAGCAGGGCATAAAAAAAGATGACCTAACGCGTGAAGAGTTTGAACAAGAAATGCAAATTTGGTATAAAGAAAATGGCGAATTTATACTAAACCAATTAAAAGCCTTAGGTATTATGGCAGACTGGGATGAGTTGTGTTTTACTAGGGACGAAGTTCGAAACAATGCAGTAAATTATGCCTTTGTAGAACTTTGGAAGCGCGGATATATCTATCGTGGTGAAAGACTAACCAACTGGTGCCCAAAGTGTAACACTTCTATTTCGGATATAGAAGTAGAGTATAAAGAAAAGAACGCAAAACTTTATTATATAAAATATCAAGTTGTAAATAGCAAAGATTATTTAATTGTTGCAACCACAAGGCCCGAAACTTTGTTTGGCGATTTAGCAGTTGCAGTAAACCCTAACGACGAAAGATATAAACAGTTTGTTGGTAAAAAAGTTGTTTTGCCTATTGTAAATAAAGAAATACCAGTTATTGCTGATGAATATGTAGATGTATCTTTTGGTACGGGTGCATTAAAAGTTACCCCAAGCCACGATATCAACGACTATAATCTAGGCAAAAAGCACAACTTAGGCTTTTTGCAGGTTATAAACAAAGACGGAAGTTTAAACGAACTTTGTGGAAAGTTTAAAGGTTTAAAAGGTCAAGACGCCCGCGAAAAAGTTGCAAATTACTTACAACAGATTGGTCTTCTTATCAAGGCCGAAGATTATACACACAATGTTGGTTGTTGCGAAAGATGTAAAACCCCAGTAGAAAGTTTAATAACCGAGCAGTGGTTTGTTAAAATGGACGAAATTGCAAAACGCACAAAACAACATATAGATAACAACGAAGTAAACATTCGCCCAGATTTTGCTAAATCTAAATTATACACTTGGCTAACAGATGTTCAAGATTGGTGTATATCTCGTCAATTATGGTCGGGGCACCGCATACCCGTTTATTATTGCGAAGACTGTGGTGAAGTTTATGCTTCTATGCAACCTTGTGCTTGTCCAAAATGTAAAAGCCAAAAATATCATCAAGACCCCGATGTGCTAGATACTTGGTTTAGTAGTGGTATTTGGCCAATATCTACACTTAATTGGCCAAATATAGGCGAAAGATTTAAAAAGTATTATCCGTTTGACCTAGTTATTTCTGCCCGAGATATAATAACACACTGGATTGCCCGTATGTTATTTATGTGCATCGAGTTTGAAGGCAAAGTACCTTTCTACAACTGTATAACAACAGGCTTAATAGTAGATGAACAAGGTCGAAAAATGTCTAAAAACCTTGGCAATGGTATAGACCCATTAGATGTAATACAAAACTATGGTACCGACGCTTTAAGATATGCACTTGTTTATGGTGGCTCGTTAGATAGTGACACAAGGTTTGGTTTTACTGCGGCAGACAACGCACGCAAGTTTATAAACAAAATTTGGAATGCCAGCCGTTTTGTAGAAATGAACATTTTAGATAAACAAATTTTGCCATTAGAAAAATGTAATTTACAACTTGCAGATAAGTGGATTTTATCTAAACTTAATGATGTTGTTAAAAAAGTTACAAAACTTATGAACAACTACGATGCAGGGCTTGCGTTAATAGAACTACACGATTTTGCGTGGTTAACATTCTGCGATTATTATATAGAGTTTTCAAAACCAAATATGCAATCAAACGACCAAAGCATTATTAACACCACTGCCAGCGTATTAAAATATGTTTTGGGTGAAATTTTAAAGATGTTGCACCCATTTATTCCTTTTGTTACCGAAGAAATTTACACAAATTTGTTTAATTCTTCTATAATGGACGCACAATATCCAAAAGTAAATAAAGAGTGGAATTATAAAGAAGAATGCGAACAAATGGATAGCATTATGGAAATCACCCGTGCCATACGCGAAATTCGCACCGAATATAAAGTGGAAAACAAAAAAATATTAAACGCAAATATTTTTGTACGCAAAACAAAAGACAATTTAGCCGAAAACATTTTGTATTTACAAACTTTAACCCAAACAAAAATAGCCGAAGTAAATACACAAAATGCAAACGCTGGCGAAATGTTAATAACAACCCCATATTATTTAGTATTTTTAAATGGTAGCGAAGTGGTAGATGTTAATGCCGAAAAAGCACGACTAGAAAACGAAATTCAAAAAACCGATGTTGAACTTCAAAAATTAAAAAGCATTATGGCCAATGCTGGTTTTGTTTCTCATGCACCACAAGCGGTAATACAAAAATACACAAAACAAATAAAAGAATATGAAGATAAAATACAACAACTAAACTCAACAATAAAACAACTTTAAAATAGGCTAGCACCCTATTTTATTTTTTAAAACCATATTGACAAATTTTAAAAATATGTTACACTACGCATAGTAAATTATTTACTAAAACATAAAAGGGTGGAAATGTTTATGGCAAAGTTAGAATTAACAAGAAGTGCCGAAGACTATTTAAGGCGCAAAGTTGACGAATGGTATGAAGAAGCACAAGACAAAAGAGATGAATGGTATAATAGATGTTTAGATAGTTTAAATTGGGAATACGAACGCAAAATGCGCGACGCCGATGAAGATGAAGAAGATGAAGTAGAAAGTTGGTACAATTCAAAAGTAAGAGATTTAGATTATGATTATAGACAAGTAGATTCCAGAATAGATAGCGAAAAAAATAGTATAGATAATTTTATAAATAATTCTGTTATAGACCGCTATTATGACAATAAAAGTTATGTAGTAGATATGAATGACCACCATATTATAGAATACAACAGCAACGAGTTTTCAATGCAATTTACTACTATGTTTTTTACAGTAGCAAGTCTTCCTACAACTTTTTCTACATCTTTAAGTATATCTAGTTTAGATGAAAGTGATGTAGATTGCTTAGAATCAGATAATTCTTTAACATTAAAATAATTTATGTTTATTAAAAGGGGGAACACCCTTTTTTGTTTTGCATTTATTTGACAAAACTACAAACAATATAATATACTTTTTAAAAATGTTAGGAGTATATTATGAACGATTTGGTTATTAAAAAATGTATAAAATGTGGTGCAGTAGTAGAAGTTTTGCATGATTGCACTTGTGCGGATTGCGGAATACAATGTTGCGGGCAACCTATGGTTACGCTAAATCCAAACACCACCGATGCCGCTTTTGAAAAACATATTCCAACTTACGAAGTGCAAGAAAACAAAATTTTGGCTATGGTTAATCATGTTATGGAACCACAACACTACATCGAATGGATAGCACTTGTTGGCAACCATCAAGTGTACAAGCGCAACCTTACACCACAAGATAAACCCGAAGCAGTTTTTCCTTACATTAAAGGTGCAAAGTTGTATAGTTATTGCAACAAACACGCACTTTGGGTTAAAGAAGTAGAATAAAAGGCAATACGCCTTTTTTATTTTTGTTAAAATAAATATTTACAAAACCTTAAACTTTATGGTATAATTGCGGTATATTACGGGGGAATTATGCAATACCAAATAGAGTATAACGAATTACAAAAAACAAAAGATTATACATTAGTAGATATTCGTGATGAAAAATCTTTTAACTTTGGGCATATACAGGGTGCAGTTAATATACCAAACAAAGTTTTTGTAAAAAACATACAAACAATGCCCAAAGAAAATAAATATTATATATATTGCCATAGGGGAAATGTTAGTTTAAATCTTGCCCAAACCTTACAACAGCAAGGGTATAATGTTTTTGCCCTAAAAGGCGGATATGCTAACTGGGTGGAAAACGAAATAAAAAATAACCCACAAGTTGTAAGTGCTTTAAAAGCCGAAGATAGCATAAGGGGTAAATTTAGAAGGCAACTACTTAGCAAGTTTTGCAAGGCAATAAAACAGTATAACCTTATTGCTCCAAACGACAAAATTGCAGTTTGTATATCTGGTGGAAAAGATAGTATGTGTATGGCAAAACTTTTTCAAGAAGTTCAAAAACACAACAAAATTCCGTTTAGTTTAGAGTTTATTGCAATGGACCCAGGTTATAACAAAGAAAACCGCAAACTATTAGAAGAAAATGC
>CADAJB010000025.1 GCA_902788085.1 uncultured Eubacteriales bacterium | reverse complement strand
CCTGCTTTCTATAATGCTTTTATTGTTTTTAAACACATAAATAGCCCCCGAAGAGCATTGACTTTGTGTTAGTTTTTGCAAATGACCATAAGCAAGACTAACTTTTTCGGCAGTATAATACCCTGCGTTTAGTATTTGTATTTTTACACCTAAATAAGTGTTTAAGGTTAACAAATCACCATCTTGTGTTTGCTCTACAACAGCCGAACTAATCATTGCTTTTATTTGTGGAACAGAATAACCAATAGAACTGTATGCTTGCTTTAAATTTAAATAATCAAAAAAGTTGTCTTTATCTAAAAAGTCGCCCGCTTGAACATCACTAGAACTTAAATTTAAGTTTGCTTCTATTAAAACAGGATTTTGCTGAGTTGTGGTATATGCCTCATCTACAACTTTTAGTACTTTAAACTCGGTATCTAAATATGCCACAGCACCATCTTTTAATTTTATAACAAACAACTCTTCGCGCTCGGCATAATGAAACTTAACAGTATTAGGGTAAACAACTTCTAGCGAAAGCATTTGAATGTATGGCTGTTCTTTTTCTAGGTTGTTTATATAACTATTGCGGTCTAATAAAAATACACTTTTGCCTTTATTTAACTTGCTAGACGACAGCACAGTGCTTTCGGTTAACGCAGCAAGATGATTTGTGGTTGTGTGTGCAACTAATTCAATTTTGCCCACTCTAAAAACGCTATGTCCTAACGCCACAACTAGCACCAGCGCAAAAACAATAGACAAAACTATTGCAAAAGTTTTGTTTTTAGTCATAACACACCCCCTATGTTAAACAACCCTATGTATATCCGCCCCCAGAGTTGTTAAAGTTTTTTCTAGTTTGCTATATCCACGGTCTATATGAAAAATATCACAAACCGTAGTATAACCCTTTGCGCACAACCCCGCCAAAACTAGCGATGCCCCGCCACGCAAGTCGCGCGCATAAACAGTGGCACCAAACAAGTTTTTAACACCTTCTACAAAAGCGGTATTATTAAAAACTTTTATTTTAGCACCCATTTTACAAAGTTCGGGCACAACCTTAAACCTAGATTCAAAAACATTTTCGCATATAACCGTATTGCCACTACAAATAGTTGCCATTGCAAGCATTTGCGTTTGAACATCGGTAGGAAAACTAGGGTAAGGCCCTGTATCTAAAAAGCCAAAACTATTAAGCATTCCGCTACTTTGTATGTAAATTTTATCATTATTTGATACAATTTTGCAACTACTTTTTATTAATTTATCTGTAATTGACAAAAAATGTTTGGGTTCGCATCCAGTTAGCAACAACTCGCCCCCTGTCATAGCACACGCAATTAAAAGGGTGCTGGCAATAATTCTATCGGGTATTGGTGTATAAACAACGCCCTTTAAACAACTTACACCTTCTATTGTTATTTGGCTTGTGCCTGCCCCACTAATTTTGCCACCCATTTTATTTATAAAATTTTGTAAATCCACTATTTCGGGCTCTTGTGCAGCATTTAAAATTGTGGTTGTGCCACTAGTTAAAACACAAGCCATTATTAAGTTTTCGGTTGCACCTACACTTGGATAGTCTAGTGTTATTATATTGGGTTTTAAGTTTGTGGCATCGCAGTAAATATAGCCGTGCTTTTCTTGAACTTCTACACCTAGTTGCCTAAGCCCTTTTAAGTGTAAATCTATTGGTCTAAGCCCTATATCGCACCCACCAGGGTATGATATTTTTGCTTTTTTTAATCTTGCAAGTAATGCACCCAAAACAAAAATAGATGAGCGTATTATTTTGGTTAAATCGCTTGGTATAAAACTAAATTCTATGTTTTTGCAATCAATATATAAGGTGGTTTCGTCTTTTTCTATTTTTGCGCCCAACACTTTTAAAACTTTTAGCATAGCATCTATATCGGTAAAATTAGGGCAATTTTTTAAAGTAACAACACCATCACACATTATGCACGCAGCAAGTATAGGAAGATATGCATTTTTGCTGCAATCTATCTCTACTTCGCCATTTAGTTTTTTGCCACCATTTATTATGTATTTTTGTAAATCTTCTTTCATAAAAAACTCCTACTTTATCTATTATATGTTTAGTTGTTTTTTATGTGAAAAATAATAAAAACCGCCGTGCATAGTACATAAGTGCATAGTATTATGCATAGTATTAAAAATAAAAACACGCACTTGTGCGTATTAGTTTAAAATATATTTTGCACATCAAAACTTGTTAAATTTTTAAAGTTTTGCACAACATAATTAAACTGCTTGCATTCGGTGCGTGCAAGTTCAAAATCTTTATTATTTAAATACCCTATTATATAATCGCACTGCCTGCCTATTGCTTCTATATCTCTAAAATCTACCATTAAACTTATAACCTGCTGGCGTTCGTTCCAAAATTTATTTAAGTTGTTTACTATTTGTGTAGAGGTTGTTAAATCTTCGTCTTCTAGTTCGGTGTATAACTGGTTACCCATAACCTCTAGCGACTTTATTGTGTTGTTTATATACACCTGTTCCCATACAGCAGCACCTAATAAAAGTGCTAACATTGTAAATAAAATTATTGTTCTAATTTTCATACTACCACCTACCCTTTCCGCAATAATCTGTTTTTAGTTCAACGCCTTTTTGGTTGTATGCCTGAACATAAACAGCCCCGTTGCTATCTAGTGTAAACAGTAGTACATTTTTTATTTTGTCTATTTGTGCCCTAACTAAAACTTTATTAATAAAATTATTGTCTATGCCACTTATTTTTATATTTTGCGTATTAATTTTACCCGCTGTTATAATATTTAATGGCAACGAACTTTGCGGCAAGTTTATATTTAAATCTTTATTTACAACAGGGCAAGCCTGCGATTTTGCAATAACTGTTATTGTTCCATTATTTTCGACAATAGCATATTGCACATCTTCTATTTTATGATAGTTGCACGAACGCAAGCCTTCTATTAGGTCGTCCATATTCATATTAAGTGATTTTAATGCATCATATTGCACACCTTGCGGGCTAATTACAACCACGGGCTTGCCGTTTATTATTCCCCTAAGTTTTACAGATTTTCGAGTTATTAAAGACACAAAATAATGCACCAACACTAGCGCCGTAAGTGGAATTAACGAAAATAAAAGTGGCATACTAATCTGCGTCATTGGCAACGAAATAATATCGGCAATAAGCAAAGTTACAACAAGTTCGAATGGTTGAAGTTCGCCCAGTTGTCGTTTGCCCATTACACGCAAATAAAATAATACAACTAAATAAATTATTAGCACTCTTAAAACAATAATTAACATAGTGTATTTTTGTGAAAAAAGTTATAAATTATGCATTTTTTTATATTTTTTAGGTAAAAATTTGCAAACTAAACCAACTACATCTAAAAGTTTAAATGCCCAGCACAAAACAACAAAGCATAACAAACTAACCACACACCCTATACTTACACCCCAAAATAAGTTTAAGGTTTTGGTTACTATTCCACAAACAAAGTTGCACAGCATTGCACTAGGTATTATAAACAACATCATTAAAACAAGTGGTTTTATAATATTTAATTTTATATTTGCGCATTTTTTTATTTTTATTAAGTTTAAAATTGTGGTTATGCTCATACACAATAAAAAGCCTAAAATTAATGCATCAACGCCCAAACACCAACTAAAACAAACCACACACAATATTAAAACTAACCCGCCAATTATATTATGTGCAAACGAGCGGGCTTCTAGGTTTAGTGTGTTTAAAATACTGCTAGTTATATTAGAAAGCCCTAACGGCAACATTACAATAGCACTTTTGCTTAAATATACCCCCGCCAGCGAATTGCCATATAAAAACTGACAAATTTGCGGACCTGCACCAACAAAAAACGGAATAAACAAAACACTAATAAGCGTTGCAAAAAATATGTTGGAATGAATTTTTTGCTCGACATCTTTTTTGTTGTTTTGGGCTATACTTACAGATAAATCGGGTATTAATGTAAAACTCATAGCACCCACTATTGTAGAAGGTAAAAATAACAGCGGAAAAGCCATACCCATTGCAATTCCATACAAACTCATTGCTTGTTCGGTGCTATGCCCCGAAATAACCAGCATTAACGGAAACAATACCGCAATTAGTGGTTGAATTAAACTTGTAGCCGCCCTAACCCCAGTTATTGGCAAAGCACTTTTTAATATTGTTTTAAACTGACCTTTGGGGCTAGATAATTTTCGATGATTTAAAAAGTAAACCACTACCATAAAAAGCATTGAAACAAAACAGGCCAAACTCATACTAGCACCCGCAAGGTATGCACCATTTATACTAGGCAAAATTAATTTTGCAAGTATTATAAAAATTAGTATGCGGGCAACTTGCTCGATAAACTCGGATAAAGAAACAAAAAAATAATTTTTTGTACCCCAAAGTGAGCCACGAAAAGCCGAATAAACCGCACTAAAAACAACCGCTGGCAAAAGTGTAAACAAAATATCAATGGCACGGTTATCGGCAAACATTTTTTGTATATAATTTTTAAAAACTACAAAAATAAAACAAATAATAAGCGCCGCTAAAACACCAATTATTAGCGCACCAAAAACAGTGCCATATTGCGCCCTATAATTTTTTGTTACTTCAAATTTTGCTGTTTGTTTAGATACAGTTAAAGGCAAGCCACTTGCAACCACCACTATTAGCACCATAAAAACACTAAAAGCCACTTGATAAACACCCAACAGTTCGGCACCCAACTCGCGCGAAAGATATATTCTAAATAAAAAGCCTAAAACTCGGGTTAACACAGAGAACAATGCCACAATAATAACGGCACGAAAAATAGAAGACCTTATAGCATTACCTCCACAAAACTATACCTTATTTTATTAATAAAAATTTAACATTATGAAAACTAAAAAATACAAGATTTTTTCATATATTAAAAATACAAAAAATAAAATATATTATGTTTGAAGTTATAAAAAGTCCTTATGCAAAAAAATTTTTATACCGCGTAGAAGAAAAAGACAGTTTAGAGAGTATTGCTAAAAATTTTAATGTTAGTATAAACAAAATAAAATTAGATAACAACATTCAAGATATATACCCTGGCTGTGTTTTATATATAAACACAATAAATACAAAAACATATATTGTGCAACCACTAGACACAATAGAAAGTATTGCAAACAAGTTAAATGTGGATAAATTTACACTTATCAACAACAACAAAATAACCAAACTATATATAGGACAAAAAATAGAATATTAGTGCATAGTACTAAAAAAATAAAACATAGCAGATGCTATGCATTATTTTTTATTTTAAATTTTTTGTTAACCAATCTTCTAGTTCGTCTAATTTTACGCGCACTTGTTGCATACTATCTCTGTCGCGCACGGTTACGCTGTTGTCGGTTTCGGTGTCGAAGTCAACTGTTACGCAATATGGTGTGCCTATTTCGTCTTGACGGCGATAGCGTTTACCAATAGAGCCTGTTACATCGTATTGAGTGCGGAAAGTTTTACTTAAAGTTTTGTAAACTTGTAATGCTTTTTCCTCTAATTTTTTAGATAAAGGCAATACAGCAACTTTAATTGGTGCTAAGTTTTTATTTAATTTTAATACTATGCGACTGTCGTTGTCGGGCAATTCTTCTACTGTGTAGGCACTGCATAGTACTGCAAGCAACAATCTATCTACCCCAACACTTGGCTCGATTACATAAGGTATATATTTTTCGTTGGTAAATGGGTCGGTGTAAGTTAAATCTTCACCACTAAACTGTTGATGTTTTGTTAAGTCGTAGTTTGTGCGGTTGGCAATACCCCATAATTCGCTAAAACCAAATGGATAATTAAATTCTATATCTGTTGTAGCCTTAGAATAGAAAGATAACTCTTCTTTTTCGTGGTCGCGGAAGCGTAGTTTTTGTGGGTCTAAACCAATAGATTTACAAAATTCCATACATTCTTTGCGGTAGTGTGTAAAAAACTTTTCCGAATCGTTTGGGTGGCAGAAAAATTCCATTTCCATTTGTTCGAACTCACGAGTACGGAAAATAAAGTTGCCCGGTGTTATTTCGTTGCGGAAAGATTTACCAATTTGACAAATACCCATAGGAAGTTTCGCACGAGTTGAGCGCAAAACATTTTTAAAGTTTGTAAAAATGCACGCGCAAGTTTCGGGACGCAAATAAACAGTGCTTTTTGCGTCTTCGGTTACACCTATAAATGTTTTAAACATTAAGTTAAATTTGCGAATAGGTGTAAATTGCTCGGTTTTACCACAAACAGGACAAGCAATTTTGTTTTGCTTTATAAACTCTTCCATTTCGGCATCGGTCATTGCTTCGCTAGATTTTGCATCAATTTTTTTGCCTTGTTTTTCTTGCGCAGCAACCCATTCTTCTATAAGTTTGTCGGCGCGGTGTCTTGACTTACAAGCGCGGCAATCCATTAGTGGATCGGTAAAACTAGAAAGGTGCCCACTTGCTTCCCAAATTTTTGGGTTGGCAATAATTGCACTATCTAACCCAACATTGTTTGGTTCTTGTTGCACAAATCTGCGCCACCAAGCAGCCTTTATGTTGTTTTTTAATTCTACACCAAGTGGACCATAATCCCAACTGTTAGATAATCCACCATAAATTTCGCTACCTGGGTATATTAAACCTGTGGTTTTACAAAAAGCCACCAAATCTTGCATTGTTAATTCTTTCATTTTATTCCTCTTTAAATAATATTTAACATTATAACAAAACTAGCGGTTTTAGTCAATAAGGAAAAACAGCGTTTATTAAAAAATAGCAAAAAACCCAGCCTAAATTGTATATTAAAAAATACAAAAACATAAACTAAATAAAAAGTTGGTGATTTTATGGCATTTTATATAGCAATTTTACTAGGTCTAATACAAGGGCTAACCGAGTTTTTACCAGTATCTAGTAGTGGACATTTATTAATTATAGAAAAAATCTTTAATATAAACACCAACATAAATTTTATAAATATAACACTGCATCTTGCCACACTTTTTGCCGTGTGCATAATGTACAGAAAAAAATTATTTAATTTAATAAAACACCCTTTTTGCAAAGAAATGCAATATCTAGTTATTGCAACAATTCCGGCAATAGTTTTTGTTTTGGCATTCAATAGTTTTGTAGATAACAATTTGACTTCTTCGGTGTTTTTAGGCATTGGCTTTTTTGTAACAAGTTTGTTGCTTATATTTAGCCAATTATCTATAAAACACGCAAAATACACAACAAATATAAACCACAAAAACAGTTTTTTAATGGGGCTTGGGCAGGCGTTTGCAGTTTTTCCGGGGCTTAGCCGAAGCGGAACAACACTAACACTAGGGCTTATTAGTGGTGTACAAAAAAATGAAGCACTAGATTTTAGTTTTTTAATGTCGATACCCATAATTTTGGGTGGGCTTATATACGAACTTATTAAAAGCGATGTATTTTCTACCCCGTTTAGTTCCGCCGAAATTTTACCACTTTTATGTGCTTTTTTAACAGCATTTTTAACAGGGTTGTTTAGTATAAAATTTATGCAAAAATTAGTAAGCAAACTAAAACTTTGGTATTTTGCCCCTTATCTTATAGTTTTGGGTGTGTTGGTTATAATTTTTTTATAAACAAAAACAAGGCAAAAGTGCCTTGATTTTTTATTAAGATAAACTATTATTATAATCTTCTAATTGCTGGGCAACTATATCTAAAATATCTGTTTTGTCGCCAAAATATTTTTCGAAGTAGTTGTTATAAATTTCGTAACTTGTACCTGTTTCGTCAAAATCGGTAAATACACCATAACTTAGGTAGAAAGATGGCATTTTATAAGAACCTAAATTAGCATAATACTCGTTGTTAAAGAATTTTATAGTTACATGATTAGAAACGCCTGTTTGTTCGTCAGCAGGATAGAATGCAATATCTAGCGCTACATCGTTTTGAACTTGCGCACCTTCATCGCCTGCAACTAACTCGTAGTAAATATCTGCCTTTTGTTCTGCTGCATTAAAGTTTACAACATAATATTTATATTTATTGTATTCGCTGTTAACCACATCGGGTGCAAGTTCGTTGTTTGGCATACCTGCACGGAAGATTAATACGCCATCTAGATTTTTAAGGTCGTATTTTGGCAAAGGTGATAAAGTTGTGTTTAATTCGCTTGCAATTTTTGTTAAATTGGTGTCTTCACTAATTTTTGTGTAAACTACATCGGTGTAATAACTTGGGTATAACCATTTTTGTGTTGGTTTGTCGTCTGGAATAAAATAGTTAAATGTTTTTTGATCTACATTAAAGCCCATTGTTGGCTCGTAACCGCAACCTGGTTTTTGTTTGTTTATAGTTACATTGCCTTTACCTGTTGTAAAACGAATAGATTTATATAAATCTGGTTGATTGTCGGCTTTGTTATATTCTATATAAGTGCTATCATACCAAAATTCAGTATTATCGTCTTGGTAGGCATAAAAGCCATAACCATCAGTGCCAACCACCATATATGCTTTTACATGTAGTTGTTCTATACGGTTTACTTCGTTGCCTTCGCTATCTTTTTGTATATAAGTGGTAAGTTGATAAGTACCAGCCATTTCTTGTTTTGTACCTGGCTTTGATGTATAAGATGTTCCGCAACCTGCAAAAAGTAGGCTTACACTAGCAAATAATATAGAAACAGCACACATCATTGCTAGCATTACGTTCTTTTTAGAAATTTCCATATTTACTCTCCTATTGTTTTATTAAAAAACAAGGCTTAACGCCTTTGTTTTATTCGCCTTTTAGTTCTTTAAGTTGCTTTTGCAAACTTTCTACTTCGGCTTTTAAAGTTTCGTATTCTAATCTTGGAATTGTAACCATATCGCCGTTGTTGTTATTAATATTTTCGGCGTTACTTTTTCTACTTAAAATAGAAATGGTTGCAAGCAAGGCAAATGCTACTAAAAATTCGGCAACAACTATTTGAATAAATGCCATAACATCTACGCCCCAAATAATTATGCTTAATAAAATAACAGCAATTATAACAGCAGCATAAGTGAAAATTTGCAAAACATTAAAACGCTTGCCTAATTTTACCCTTACACCAACTAAAATACAGAACAAAATTGTTAGTATTGCAAGGTTTAGGGTTATGCGTGTAAATGTATCTACAAACAAAATACCTTTCCAATAAATTATAAACGCAAAAATACTTAACAAACCTAATAAACATAAGTTTATAATTGAAATAACTGGTTGTTTATTCATATATCCAACCGCAGTTATTGCAAAAGTGCTAGCAACAGTTAGTGTAGCCGAAGATAACAAAATTTTAAAAACAATTCCGCCCTCAAAAATTGATGGCACAAATATTGCTGTTATTAAAATACCTATATCTAAAACAAGTGTAGCTATTGCTATAATAGTTAAAATCTTTTTTACAAGTTTAGCTTCCATAATACCCCTCCTATTTGGTATTATACCACTTAATTTTTTATTTAACAACTAAAAAAACAAGTTATTTGCACATAAAAATAAAAAACCCGTTAGGGTTTATTAAAAAGTATTGCTTGCGCGTTGCTCGATACTATTAAAAGTATCTTCGTTATAAGTTTTGGCAAAACTTTGTTGTTTATTTAAAAAGTCTGCCTCTTTAATTTGTCTGTTTTGTGGCAACGCCCAATCTATTTTTTGGTCGTCAAAATTTTGGTTTTGTTCTTGCTTTTTTAATGTTTCGTTTACAAAAGATGAAAGTTTTATGTAATCGGCATCTTGCGAAGCTCGGCGCTCGTCGCCATTATACAACTCTATTATTTTTTGTTTAATCTCGCCCGCTGCCCTTTTAAAATTGTCCATTTTCATTTGGTGAAGTGTTGCCATTTCTTTTTTTTCTTCTTGGTGCTGGGGCAAATCATATTGGGTGTCGTCATACCTTACAAACTGCTCTTCGGTTTCGGGTTTAGATGTTATGTTTTTTACACTTTGGGGCATATTGTTTATTTTAACAACTTTTGCCTGTGGTTTATATATTTGGTTGCTTTGTTGTATTATTTCTTGAATTAAATCACTTACAAACTCACTATCATCAAAGTCGTTTAAACTTTCTTCTTCGGGTTGTTGCATTTCCTGTTGAGTTTTCACTTCTTCGGGTTGCACTTCTTCGGGTGCAACCAAACTATTTAGTGTTTCTACAACCTGCCCAACAGCATCTTCTTTTATGCTTTTTTCTTCGATTTTTGTTTCTTGTGTTGGTTGTTCTTCTTCTGCTTGTTGTTTTTGCTGGGGTTGTTGTGGTGGGGTGTTGTTGTCTTTTACTTCTTCTTCGTCTTCGTTTTCATCTTCTTCGGTTATAGTTTGAGTATTTTTTTTATACCATTGCAATGTTTTTTTGTCGTGCAAACTTTCTTCGTCTTGCCTTAACTTTTCGATAGACAACCCATAACCTTGTGGCTTTTTGTCTTCTAGCAATCTATAACTTAATTCAACAGGGTTTAACTCGTCAATTACTTTTTGCTTAACGCCATCACGGGTTATTGTGCGTGGACGATTAGCAACAAGTTCGATATGTCCGTCTTTAAATTTAACAGCAACATACAACTCGTGCTTATCTAAACTTTTTAATAGTGGTGAAATTTTAGAAACCGATGTAGAGTTTAGCGAACTCCAAATATCATAGCCTTTTAAATAGCGTGCTTTCTTTTCGTCGCCTTTTGCCCACTTTTCTTTTTCGACATCTATATATTTATTTTCGTCTTCTACATTAATTTGTGCTTGTTTTTGTATAAATGAAATTTCGTTTTTATAAACTTCTTCTATTGTGTATCTTATATTTGGGTCTATCACGCGTGAAATTGTAGAAGGGCTAGAACGGTCTTTTAAAATTTGCGCAATATTATCTACTGGTTGTATGCCATCTATAATTAATGTGTCTTTGTCTTTTGCCAACACCTGTTCTACCTCCTAATAAATTTATTGTAGCAAATAGTTTTTAAAAAAACAAATATTTTTAACAACTTTATACAATATAGTATAACACATTTTTTATAATGAATGCAATAATAAAATAATAGTTTTTTGCACTTTACATCAAAAATTAAGCACTTTGTGCTATAAATTTGCACTATTATACTGCATAACCTCACTTAAAACATTATATATGCAACTTTTTAATTGCACATAAACAACATTTAAACTTGTACGAACGCTTACTATGTTATTACCAACAAAAACTTCAATATTATTATTGGGTTTTAACACTTGCATATTCTCGTCAAAAAGTAAAACTTGTATTTCTTGGTTATAAATTAAATGGTTGTTATTCTGTCCTACATAATAAGAAATATCTAACCCATCTTCTACAAAATCCACTTGGGTGGTTATATGTATGTCATCACTTAAAACCTTAAAGTTGTAAGTTTTTGTTTTGTCATTTACTTTTACTTCTAATTTGCACTCGCCTACATTTAAAGCAACAATATTGCCATTATCTACTTTTAATATATTGCTATCTTGCACAATATAACTAATATCTGCGCACGCATACTTTGGTGTTATGCTTGGCTTAATAGGTATAACATCATTAATATAAATTTCGCTTTCAATTTCATTAAATAAAATAGTGCTAGGCAACACTTTTTGCACAACAATACTAAACTCTTTAACAAAAGATGTGCCTATTGCTTTTAATACAAAATGTATGGTTGTGGGTTGTGTTGGGCTTATTAAATATTTGTTGTCAGTTTTTAAAACTGAGTTTTTATCATCTGCATATTCAACACTAAATAGTTGGTCGGTGTTGTCGTCTGCTTTAAAAGATAACATAACATCGGTTAACAAATAGTCGGCACTTGCTAAAACTTTATTTTGCTGTAAATTATCTTTTACTAAATATAAGTTTAGCGTTTGCGAGCTTAAAATTGTTTGACTATTGGTTATTATATCATCAACTACAACTTGTATATCTTTTATGGGCATATACACATAAACATTTATAGATACTTTTTCTTCTTGTGCAAAATTTGGTAGAGTGTAGGCATAAGTGAGTGCAAAACTACATTTATTATCTACAAAAAACTTTTGGTATAGCACACCATTAACACTTTCTGTTTCGGCTAGTGTTATTGGTAAATCTGTATTTAAGATGTATGCGTTAGTTATTTCTTCCGCCCCCGAAAGTGCAAAATAAAATGCGGTGTTAAATAGGTTTTGGTTATCTTTATTTAAATAAACTGTGTAGTTGTTATTTACATTTGTAACTTGTTGTTTATTTTGGTCTAACAAACTAAGTGTTAGTTTGGGCGGTGTTGCAACTATTATGGTTGTAGATAAAGTTGTAGTGCAAAGTTGGTTGTTATTTATACCACTTGTAAGCACAATTTTTAGTTCGGCACTACCACAAACATTAGGAACAACAAACCCTAAATTGTTTATGCTAAACACTTTGGTATTATAAACATATTCCACATCATACTGGTATTTATTATTTAACCCTTGTATGTTTATCTTTTGTGGGTTTTGGCCTAAATAAAATGTATATTGTGGATAAATACTAACATTTCCACAAAACTCGCCTGCTTTAACATTTACTTTTAATAAATCTTTGTTATTTTTGCTTTCTATGGTTATATATCCCGAGCCCAACCCAACAGCCTGTATTGTGTTATTGTTAATTTGTATAATTTGACTATCATAATCAAGTGTATAATTTTGTTCTTCGCCATATAACTCTAGTTTGGCACTGTCTTGCCCTTCTACGCCTAAAAGAAGTGTTAACTCTTCGTGGTTTAAAAACTGGATTGTTTTGTTATCTAAATCATCACAAGCAGTAAATAACAAAACACAAACAACTAAACTAAATAGTGCTAGCAGGCTTTTTAAATTCTTCATAAATTTCTCTTGTGTTTTTTTGTTAATTTAACACACATTTATAAACTTTTCAAGTATTTTAGACTAATATCGACACTTATGCACAAAAAGTTTGTTTTTGTATATAATAAACTAGAAGCAAAAAATTTTTAAAAAACTTTAAAATTTTGCCCAATATTTATTTACATTAGCAGTTAAAAATGCTAATTTTGTATATCACTAAAATTAAGGAGAAAACTTTGAAATACTTACGCACCCAAGACAACAAAGTTATTTACAACAATGTTGACCTTACAAAATTCGCAAAAGAAAATGGCAGCAACTGCAAAATTGTATTTTTAGACATAATAGAAAACCAAATAAACACATTAAAACACAGTTTAGACAGCGCAATAAAAACAAATAAATATAACGCAAAATTTATCTACCTTTATGCAAACAAAGCAAACTATTCTAGCGAAATGGTATATACCGCAGCAAACGCAGCAGACGGGCTGGAAACTTCTAGTGCCAACGACCTAGAATATACATATAAAATATATAAAAACAACACAAACTTAAAACACAAGCCCATAGTATGCAATGGTTTTAAAACAGAAGAATATATATTAAATATAGTAAAACTTAATAATTTAGGTTTTAACAT
>CADAJB010000024.1 GCA_902788085.1 uncultured Eubacteriales bacterium | reverse complement strand
GCATCTTCACCTAAGGTTGCACTAATAACACTATTTTCTAATAATGTTAGGTTTACTGCAAAAGTACCACTCATAATTTGTGTAGCAAATTGTTCGGCAGATTGTTCGGTATAACTACCACTAATAAAGGTTGTTCCACCTGTTATTGCCTCTTTTATAGTTGGTGAACTAATAAGTTCGTTGTTTACATATATATATAAACTTTCGTTTACATGTTGTGTAGTAACATCAGCAAATATTTGTTTACCTTCGGCATCAAACACAACAGTAACACCCCATTCACCATCTTGCGAGTTATAACTAGCATAAACATTTTGAATGTTGCTACCAGTTAATACAGCGTCGGCATCTACACCTTCGGTTATCTTAAACTCTAACTTAGCAGGTTTACCAATACTATCAAAAATTTCTTCTGGGTCCGAAACATCTGGCACTTCTACACGAATGCGGTTGCCTTGTTGAATAGAAACTTGTGCTTCGGTATAGTCTTGTGTAATCATATTGTAAATACGAGTGCGTGTTGCTTCTAACGAATCGTCAAAACTTACATCCGAACCTTCTAGTTCCGATGCTTCATAGACAGCCAAAACACCGCCCTTTAAATCTAGACCTAATTTTATAGAATTTACAAAACCATTGTATGTGTAATTAGTAAAAGGAATGTTAAACTGGCAAAATGTTAAAACAAACCCAATAGCCACAAATACAATAGTTAAAATAAATCTTTTTAATGCTGTTGGTTTATTCATTAATGTATGCTCCTTAAAGTTACTAATCATTATATAATACAATTCCTTTTTCGTCAATTAATTTTGGTTGATTTTATATAATTATTGACCATCCTAGCATAATTAAATCTTAATTTTTTGTTTACTAACAACTTAGGTTTTTTGCATATTATTAAAAACAAAAACATAACAATATATTAAGATTATATTTTAGGGGTGTTTATGGAAAAAACCAACACAAAATCTACAATAATTTTGCAACTTTTAAAAGGGTCGTTTTGGGCTTTATCGTGCGCCTTATTATGTATTTTAATATTTGCTTTTATTATAAAATATACTAGCATTTCTACAAGTGCAATTCAACCTATAAACCAAGTAATAAAGGGGCTTAGCATACTTGTTGGTTGCTTTGTTTTTGGCAAAAAAGTAAACACTAAGGGCTATCTTTGGGGGGCTGTAATTGGCGTGTTGTTTACAATACTTGCCTTTATTGTTTTTTCCATTTTAGACGGAAGTTTTAGCCTTAATTTAAACTTTTTAACCGACCTTGTTTTTGGTGCAATTATGGGTGCTTTTGCCGGTATTATTTGCATTAGTTTAAGAAAAAAATAAAAATATTGCGTTTAGCAATATTTTTTTATTCAGCAGAAGTTTCTTCTTTATTTTCTTCTTTTTCTTTCTTTTCTTTTTTAGCGCGTAATTTATCTGCTGTGCTTACGCGTTCTTCTTCTTTTTGTTCCTCTTCTTTTTCTGGCTGTGGGGCTTTATTTTGCTCTTCTGGCAAAACAACATTGCCGTCAGCATCTAAAACAACATCTTCTTTGCGGTCGATACCCATAATGGCATTAATATCTGCCTCGATATAGCCTTTTTTGTTGCCTTCGCCCATTTCAATAAGAACAACTTTTCCGTCTGTTGTTTGGCGAATAGAAACAATTTTACCATAAAAACCGCTATATGTTTTTACATGGTCGCCTACTTTTAAGTTGTCTAATAAGTTTTGAACTTGGCCATCGTATTTACGGCGACGAATGGTGCTAAAAATCATTAAACCAATTAACAAAACTATTAAAATAATCCAAATACCGTATTGCCCAAAGAAAGAAGTATTACCTTCGGCGGCTAATAAACCTAACATTTATTTTCTCCTTTTAGTTTTAGGTTGATTATAATATAAATAAACATTATTGGCAAGCAAAAAACGGCACTTTGCCGTTTTTTAAAAATTAATCTTGTTGTTTTGCAAAATTTTCTAAACTCTGTCTTTTTTCGACATCTAGGGTTCTACCTAAATGCTCGTAAGCAAGTGGCATAGCAACTCTACCCCTGCTTGTGCGGGCAATAAAACCTAATTGCATTAAGTATGGCTCGTAAACATCTTCGATGGTGCTTGCTTCTTCGCCTGTGGCAGCAGATAAAGTGTCTAACCCCACAGGTCCGCCATTAAATTTATCTATAATTGTAGATAACAAACGGTGGTCTATAAAATCTAAACCCAGTTCATCAATCTCCATCATGGTAAGTGCTTTTTCGGCAATTTGTTTAGTTATAACACCCTGCCCTATAACCTGTGCATAATCTCTAACACGCTTTAACAACCTATTTGCAATACGCGGTGTTCCGCGACTACATTTTGCAATTAAAAGTAGTGCCTCTTTATCTATTTCTATCTTTAATATTTTAGCAGACCTAGCAATAATTTTGGCTAAGTCTTCGGGATTATATAACTCTAACCTACCCAAAATTCCAAACCTATCACGCAAAGGCCCTGTTAGCATTCCAGCGCGAGTTGTTGCGCCAATTAAGGTAAAGTGTTGAAGTGGCAATCTTACATTTTTGGCAGCAGGCCCCGTACCCACAACAAAATCAAGTGCAAAGTCTTCCATTGCAGGATATAAAACCTCTTCAATATTGTGCGAAAGCCTATGAATTTCATCTATAAACAATATATCATTCTTCTCTAAGTTAGATAAAATTGCGGCTAAATCGGCGGTTTTTTCTATGGCCGGACCACTTGTTACTTTTATTTGAACATCCATTTCACTAGCAATAATGTGTGCAAGTGTGGTTTTTCCTAAACCTGGGGGCCCAAACAATAAAACATGGTCTAACGCATCTTTACGCTTTTTTGCGGCCTCTATATAAATAGATAGGCTGTTTTTAAATTTATCTTGCCCAACATACTCGCTTAAAGTGTTTGGGCGAAGTGATGTTTCTATTTCGTTATCTACATCACTTTTTGTACTTGTTACAAACCTTTGTAAATTATCTTCCATATTACCTTCCTAATGCTTTAAATGATTTTGCAAGTAAAGTTTCGAGTGTATCACCTTCGGTATAAGCCTTGCTGACTGTGTCTTGTGCAACTGTGCTATTAACACCCCAATCGGTTAAAACACTAATAGTTTGTTCCATTATATCATTAAGTTTTGGTGCGTCAAACAAACTAGACTGCATATTTACATTTGGTATAGACGAGATGTCCATTTTTTCTTTTAATTCTAAAAGAATACGCTCGCGGATTTTTGTGCCTACACCTTTTATGCCTTTTAACATATCTGTTCGTTGGGTAGCAACAGCAACAGTTAGTTCCGAAGCCGAAATGCCACTAAGAATAGTTAGTGCAAGTTTTGGACCAACACCATTAACAAGCAACAACTTTTTAAAAACTTCGCGTTCCATTTTGTCAAAAAAGCCAAACAGCGACATTTCGTCTTCTTTTACATTTAAATATGTGTATATGCACGCTTGCTGACCCGCAACAGGTAGTGCCGAAAAAGTGTAACTAGACACACTTATTTCATAACCAATGCCTGCGCATTCTATAATAACCGCATCATCATTCTTTTCTATTATTGTTCCTTTTATAAAACTATACATAACTTTCCTTTTAATAACTAATATCCGTTAATTTATGGTTTGTTTGTGTGTGGCAAATAGCCATTGCCAAAGCATCGGCAGCATCATCGGGGCGTGGTATTTTTTGTAGGTTTAACAGCGTTTTAACCATATATTGTACTTGTGCTTTTTCTGCCCTGCCCGTACCCACTAATGCACTTTTTACTTGAAGAGGTGTATATTCATATATCTTAACACCGCGCTGTTGCAAAGCAAGAATTATAACCCCCCTTGCCTGTGCAACAGGAATAGCAGTTGTGATGTTTCGGCCCCAATAAAGTTTTTCTATGCCAACTTCTACGGGTTTGTATTTGTCAATAAGCATAAGCATACTTTCGTATATTATTTCTAAACGCTTAGACATAGGCATATCTTTGGGTGTAGATATTGCGCCATAATCTATTACATCTAGTTTGTTACCTTCTTTATTTAAAACGCCATAACCTATCAACCCATATCCTGGGTCTATACCCAAAATTACCATAATTTATCCTTTTAGTTATTGTAAGTTTAACCCACTAAAACCACACATTTTTTATTTATTAAGAATATATTAATATGTTACCACAACACTATAATTATGTAAAACAATTTTTTGTTAAATATTGTCTGTTCTATTTTATAAAATGCTTACAAAAACTTAAAACTAAAAAAATTTCAAAAATTTATATAAAAACACTTGCAATTTGCTACAAAATTTGTTATTATATCTTTGTTCACTTGATGTGAATAAGCAATGTGGAGGTTTAGCTCAGCTGGTAGAGCATCTGCCTTACAAGCAGAGGGTCATAGGTTCGAGCCCTATAACCTCCACCACTTGCGGGAATAGCTCAGTTGGTAGAGCGTTACCTTGCCAAGGTAAATGTCGCGAGTTCGAGTCTCGTTTCCCGCTCCACTTTTTTATATGGCGCCATAGCCAAGTGGTAAGGCTCAGGTCTGCAAAACCTTCATCCCCAGTTCAAATCTGGGTGGCGCCTCCACTACTTTGTTTGCCGAAATGGCGGAATTGGCAGACGCAAGGGACTTAAAATCCCTCGGAAATTAACTTCCGTGTCGGTTCGAGTCCGACTTTCGGCACCAATAACCCCTTATAAAATGGGGCTTGTGGAGACTTTTAGAGCAAATCGTTCTAAAAGTCTTTTTTTTATTGTTTTTTATAAAAAAGTGGCGTCAAAATGGTGTCAAAATTGATATAGTAAATTTACTGATAAAAAAGAAAAAGACTAAAATTAGTCTTTTTTGCTTTTTGTTAAAGTTAAACTTTCTTCATTTAGTTTTTCGTAGTTGTATTTTGCAATAGGCATAGCCTCGTCGGATACAAAATAGCAATATACCCACTTGTTGTTACTATCTTTTTTAAAATCGCCGTTTATTAAGCATAAATCCATAAGTTTATCTATATTAGAACTTACATATTTTTTATCTAAGCCTGTTTCGGCAACAAGCTTTTTATAGTGTGCTAATTCACCATTGATTAAAGTATCTTCATATATTTGCGCAAGCACTTCAAAATCATTTACTTCTCTGTTATTTTGCATTTTAACCTACTTTTTACTTAATGTTAAAGTATTTGTGTTTTCGTTTTCAAAATTTTCTTCAATAGAAGGTTTTTTTATATCTTTATTCTTTTTAGCATCAAGGCTAGCCTGTTTTTCGTTTATAAAATTTTCTGTTGCATTATACAACCCCTCTGTAAAAGGCAAAAAGTTTTCGCTTATGGTAAACCCCATTGTCTGTTTGCCATCTTCTGTTTTAACTATTTGCATATCAATCATAATTTTATCGTACAGCCAATCTAAACTTTTATTTACTTGCATAGACGAAAGGTTTGTTTCTTTTAGCAATTTAGTAAAATATGCTGGTTCTTTTTTTACCTCTGTATCTTCATATATTTGCACTAAAACGCAAAAATCTGTAGATAATATTTGGTCTTTTGTTATCATTTTATCTCCTAAACACTACTTCATCATTGTTTGTGTTATAGTTTGCGTTTTTTAGGCAGGTAGAAAACTCTTTATCCAGCCTAATTTTACGCATTTGCGTGCTAGATAATTTTGGGTTGGCAATACTTTTTAAATCCACCCCCGTATTACAAGCGTGTGCTAGTTCGAAAACCTGTTTGTCGTTGTATAAATTAATATCTTTTACCATAAACGAAAGTTGCTTGCGGTAGTTTAATGCAGTTAACCTATACATTATTTTAAAAACCTTTAAAAGTCTTTCATTAGTTTTTTCCATATCCAGCACCCCCTTATAGTAAAATACTAACACACTTTGCATAAAAACACAATTAAAATTAGTTTTTTAAATTAATTTTCTAAAAAATAAAGAGAAACCTATAAAGTTTTCTCTTCGTCATTTTCGCTTTTGTCTTCGTTTGTTTTTTGGGTTGGACAATACCCCATATTGTATGGTGGATCCATATACGAACGACGAACAAAATCTTTATCTTCATCTTCTTTCTTTTGCGTATCCTTGCCATATTTAGATTGCAAAGCAATTTCGCAACGCCTTTCCCAAATTAGTTCAGGAATAGGGTCGTTTACAGGCAATTTTTTGTACGACTGATGTACTATCTCTTTTATTTGCTCTTTTTTAGACATACACTTCACCTTCCCATATCTTATTATACTGCATTATATCACATAGTTGATACTTTTTCAAGGGGTTTTTATGTTTTGTTTTATAAATTTTAAAAGGGCGGAATTTTATCCACCCTTTTAAACTGCAAGCGTTAGCCCACGAACACTATTTGGCTGTATCTTTGCGGGCAGAAGATTTTACACCACTGCCACTGCAACTACGAGATGCACGCGTGCTGGCACAACTATTAGTGCCTACTTTTCCACACATTTCACTCGCTGAATTGCACTCACAACTACCCGATTGCCTACCTATTTTTTTGTGGCTATCTTTGTTGGTTCGCTTTTTGCTACTTGTTTGTTTCAATGGTTTTTACCTCCATTTTGTTTGCAAGTCGGCTTGCATTTATATTGTATGAAGATTATAAAATATAATACAAAAACTTTTAAGGTAAAAAATGGTAAAACAAAAAAGCCCGCAGGCTTTTTATTATTCTAGACTAATTAGATAGTAGTAAACAGGTTGACCACCATTTATAACTGTAATTTCGCAGTCTGGGTATTTTTGTGCTAGTTTTTCTTTTAGTGCATCAGCAACATCTTCTTTAAGGTCGTTACCAAAGAATAAAGTAATGTTTACTTTGTCTTCGGTCATCATACTTTCAACTAACTTTTCGGTTGTTTCGTTGATGTCTTTTGCGTTGCAAACAATTTTTCCATCACTTAAACCAATGATGTCGTCTTTTTCTACACTTAAACCATCTATGTTTGTTTTTCGTACAGCATAAGTAACAGCACCACTAGAAACACTTTGCATACTTGCAATCATTGCTTCTACATTCTCTTCAACTGTGCCGTCCATATTAAATGCTAGCATTCCAGATATACCCTCTGGAATTGAAACAGAAGGAATAACATGTATGTACTTTTTGGTTAAGTTTTGTGCTTGTTCGGCAGCTAATATAATATTCTTGTTATTTGGGAATACAAAAACATGGTTGCTTGGAACTTTTTCGACAGCCTTAGCAATATCATCGGCACTAGGGTTCATTGTTTGACCACCTTCAATAATCTCGTCGGCGCCCAAATCTTTAAACACATCGGCAACACCCCTACCAGATGCAACTGTTACTAAACCAAAAGCCTTTGTGTTTTGGCTTGCTTTTAATTGCTTTTCTTTTAGCTCACGGTTTTGTTGTACCATATTGTCTATTTTAACATCCCAAATTTCACCTAATTCTAACGCATAAGTTAGCGCACGGTTAGGCTCGTTTGTGTGTACATGCACTTTTACAAGTGACAAATCACCAATACAAATTACGCAATCACCTATTTCCATAAGTTTTTCGCGAAGTTTGTCTATATCTGATTCGGTAGTTTTAGATTTTAATTGAATAATTTTAAACTCGGTGCAATAGCCAAATTGAATTTCGGCAAGGTCCATATAGTTTACATGAAATTCTTCGTTCTTTTGAATTTGAATTAATGTTTCGTCTGGTTTTAACTCGAAGTCAAAATCTTCGTCGCTTGTTAAACCTTTAAACAAACCTGTAAAGATAATAACCAAACCTCTACCACCAGCATCAACAACACCAGCAGCTTTTAATACAGGCAATAATTCGGGTGTTTGTGCCAAGGCTTGTTCACCTGCTTGCAATACTTCGTTAAAGAACTCTTCAAAGTCGGCGTGCTTTTTAGCAGCACCTTCTGCTGCGTCTGCCATAATACGAATTACTGTAAGAATTGTACCTTCTTTTGGAACAGTAACAGCCTTATATGCCATTTGTGCACCATTCTTCATAGCCTTTGCAAAACTTTTTGTAGTTATTTCGGTTTGTAAAACAATCTCGTTTGCCATACCACGCAAGATTTGAGATAAAATAACACCCGAGTTACCCCTAGCACCACGCAAAGCACCCTTACCTAATGCTTCACCTAGTGTGTCTAAGTTGTTGTTTGCACATTCTGTAACAGCAGTGCATGCTGCCTTAAATGTCATTGACATATTTTTACCTGTATCTCCATCTGGAACAGGAAACACATTTAAACTATCAACATATTTTTGATTGCTGTCTAACATTTTGTTAGCCACCATTATCATCTTTCTAAATGTTGCACCATTTATACTCTTCTGCATAAAATAATTCACCTACTAAATATTATAAAATTTATAAAACAAAAACTGGCATAAAGTTAAACTCTTACGCCTATTACATTCACATTAACAGTATCTACTATCATTCCGGAAAACTCCTCTACGCGATACTTTACTGCTTTTTTTAAAGAGTCCGCAACGGCACTGATAGAAACACCATATTTTAAATTGACGTATAAGTCTATCATAATTCTGTTGGCATTAGTTAAAACTTTTACCCCCGAGCCAAGATTGTGTTTTTTAAACAAATCGGCTGTATAATCGGATAACTTTTTAGGAACCAAATCTACAACGCCATAACACTCTAACGCAGCCGAAGCAGCAACAGCCGCAATAGCATCATCGGATATAAAAATCTTGCCATAAGAATTATTTGTTGTAACTGCCATTTAACCCTCTCTATTTACTCTTATATTTCAAAAAGCATATAGTATTATACAAGATTTAACTAAATTTTTCAAGTTATTTAATATATGTTTTGCAAAATTTTTGCATATTCTTATAAATATTTTAACAAAAGGGTTGCAAAAAAATTAAAATAATGTTACAATACAATACATTATTTATACACACAGGGGGTGTAACATGAGCAGAGTATGTGATGTCTGTGGCAAAACCAAAATGAATGGTAACAAAATCAAACGCGATAACCAAGGTATTTTGGGTCGTAACTCTTACGAAAGATTGCCTAACTTGCAAGTAGTTACCGTTACAAAAGAAAACGGACAAAAAGCAAGAATGAAGGTTTGCACTGGTTGCTTAAAGAAAATGAAGCAAGTAGAAGCCTAAATAATAAAAAATAAAACGCAGTAAATTGTACTGTGTTTTTATTTTACTATTTTTTTAAAGAACAAAACTTTTAAAATTGCCCGCAAAAATTTTGGGGCTTTAAAACAAAGTATAGTCATATACACCACCTAAATAGATATATGCCTATACAAAAGTTTTTGTTACTCGCCTTTTAACAAACTAACATACTTAGTTTTATCTTCGGCTTTATATAAAGCACTGCCACAAACCAAAGCGTCTGCCCCTGCGCCAATTACCGACCTAGCATTATCTGCATTTATTCCGCCATCAACTTCAATTATATAGTTTAAACCCTTTTCGGCACGGACTTTTTTTGCTTCCATAATTTTAGTTAGTGTTTCTAAAATGAATGGTTGCCCGCCTGCACCTGGCTCTACCGACATAACAAGCAAAACATCTATAAAAGGCAAAAACATAGATACTTCTTTAATGGTTGTTTTAGGCTTAATAGCAAGACCTGCTTTTATATTAAGCGCACGCATAGACTTTAATACTTCAATTAGTTCTAGTTTGCTGTTGTATGCTTCGTAGTGAATGGAAATACTTTGCGCACCAGCACGAATATATCTTTGAAACAAAAGATGTGGCTGTTCTACCATTAAATGCACATCTATAAACATTTTAGTCTTTTTGGTTATTAACGACAAGGTTATATCGTCAAAAGTTTTGTTTTTAACAAACTTGCCGTCCATAATATCACAGTGCAACCACTCTGCCCCTGCCTGCCCCAAAACGCGTAAATAATCAGTCATTTCGGTTAAAGGGCAAGGCAAAGTGCTGGGTGCTATTATTGTTTTAGCCATATTTTTTCTCCTGCTTTTCTTTTAATTGTTTATATAATTCTAAATAGCGTTGATAGCGTTTTAAGGGTATTTTGCCTTCTTTTACAGCACGCTTTACAGCACAAATGTTTTCAGCTTCGCCAAAGTGATTGCAGGTATTATAATTGCAACCCACGCTATATTTTTTTATCTCTAAATAACAATCTGTTAATTGCTCTTTTTGAATGTATGGCAACTCTAACGCACTAAACCCCGTTGTATCGGCTATTTTACCACCAAAAGCATTATAAATTACAGTTTCGCGAGTGCAGTTTTTTCCGCGGTTGTTTTTTGCAGATAACTGCCCAACTTCACGCATTACATTAGGCAATAAGATGTTTGTTAAACTGCTTTTGCCAACAGCCGATTGCCCTACAAAAACACATAAGTTACCCTTAATTTCCTTTTTTAATGCTTCTATGCTTTTTGTATCTACAATGTCGGTTTTATATATCTTTACAACACTTTTATATTGGCTTTCTACATCTTTTATAAAAGTGGGCGTTGCTAGGTCTTTTTTATTTACAATCAATATTGGCACAATATTAAAAACTTGGCACTGCACCAATAACTTATCTATAAGCATAAAATCGGGCTGTGGAATTGGTGCTAACACTATAAACAGTTTATCTATATTTGCAATAGGTGGACGAATAGTAAAGTTTTTTCTTTCTTGCACACTTTCTATAACATTTTGGTCTTTATCAAACTCTACATAATCGCCAACAAACAATTTATTATATCTTAATTTTTTTCGCGCAGAAACATCGTTATATTCTTTGCCGTCAGCAAAAACCTGATATTTTCCTGCTACACCTTTAAAAACTTGACCTAAAATTTTATTTATCTCCTATTTATTCATTATTTTGCATAATTATACATATACTATGATAAATTTGACGGGTTTATCTCTATAAATGCTTGGGTATCCTGCATTTTTATGCAGTTAAGTGTATTATATATGCTGTCTATAATTTCTTGCTGGTGTTCTAGTTTAAAGCGCATTAATATTTGGTATCTAAATTTTCGTTCTATTTTACTTACTGGCGACTTCATTGCTTCGCAGTATAAAAAGTCGGCTATATATTTAGTTTGTAGTTCTTTTATGCTTTTATATACTTGCTTAGTTATTGCTTTTACTTTGTTTTCGTTTTCGCTTGAAAACAATATTCTTAACACTTTTGCAAAAGGCGGAAACGATGTTACTTGCCTTAGGTTTATTTCTTTATCATAAAAACCAACATAGTTGTAGTTTGCCACAAACCTATATATATAGTGGTTTGGCGTGTATGTTTGAACAATTACTTTACCTTGCTTTTCGGCACGCCCTGCCCTACCTGCAACTTGCGTGATTAATTGAAAAGTTCGTTCAGTGCTTCGATAGTCGCTATAATGTAAACTCATATCAGCGTTTAACACCCCAACAAGTGTAACATCCGGAAAGTCGTGCCCTTTGGCTATCATTTGTGTGCCAACTAAGATACACGGCTTTGTATTAGCAAACTCTTGCAAAACATTTGTTAAGGCATTTTTTGTTGATGTTGTATCTACATCCATACGCAGTATTTTTACATCAGGAAATTGCTTTCTTAACTCTTGCACAACGCGTTGTGTGCCCATTGTTCCATAACGAATGTAACTACTACCACATTGTGGGCAGTTTGTTAGTGCTTTATAGCGTTTGTTGCAATAATGGCATTTAAGTTGGTTATCTTCACTGTGATATACAAGCGACACATCACAATCTTCGCATTTTGGTATATAACCACACTCACGGCATATCATATAACTACTGTGTCCACGCCTGTTTATAAATAACATTGCTTGATTGTTTTGTTGAACACATAAAGTTAAATCGTTTAAAAGTTGTGCCGAAAACATACCTAAATTTCCGTTTAAAACTTCGTTGCACATATTAACTACTTGAATGTTAGGCATTGCCTTTTTGTTGGCTCTTTCGGGCAACTCGTGCAAAACATATTGTTTGTTGCGTGCTTTATAAAAACTTTCTAACGAAGGTGTTGCACTACCTAGTATTAATGGGCAGTTGTTATATTCTGCCCTAAACCTTGCCACATCGTGTGTAAGATAGCGTGGATTATTTTCGGACTTATAACTGGGGTCGTGCTCTTCATCTAGTATTATAACACCTATATTAGATAAAGGCGCAAATACAGCACTGCGTGCCCCTATAACAATTTGGGCTTGACCTTCGCGAATGCGTTGCCATTCGTCAAAGCGTTCGCCATCACTTAAACCACTATGCAAAAGCGCAACGCTATCGCCAAACCTTGCTTTAAAGTTGCCCATAACTTGTGGTGTTAGCGAAATTTCGGGTACTAGCAAAATTGCAGTTTTGCCCTGTTGTAAAACCTTTGAAATTATGTGCATATACACTTCGGTTTTACCACTACCTGTTACACCATAAATAAGATGTACGCCATTATTTTGATTTAGTATATCATCAACTACCGCTTGTTGATATTTGGTTAAAACAACCTTTTTGTCTTTTTTTTCTATTGAGTATGGTTTTCGAAGTTTGTGTTTTGTAAACTCGCGCAAATAACCACTATTTATCATTCGGGTTATGTTGTTTGCCCCAAAATTTTTATTAAGTTCGGCTTTTAAATATTGGTTGCCCACTTCTAAATATTCTATCATATCACGCTGTTTTTTAGCGTTTGTCCTAATTGATAAAAGCAGTTCATCTTTGTTAAAAGTTGGTAAAACTTCTATATAATTTACAAGCAGTGGCTTTGCCTTGTTTGTACGCAACTGTGTAGGCACAAAAAGGCGCATACAATCGATGCGCCTAAGATGATTAGTTTTACACATAAAATCACCCAAACTTAACAATTCTTTTGTTAATATTGGATAATCGTCTATTTGGGCACCAACCTTTTTTAGTTTGCTAACATCTAACAAACTATTTTCTTTTAGTGCAATAACAAAGCCTTGAATATATCGGGTGCCAAACGGAATAGACACTCTACTGCCAACTTGTGTATCTTCTTGTGCTATATAATCAAACACTTTATCTACATTCGAGTTGGCAATATCAACTATCACTTCGGCTATCATAAAACCTTCCTTTATTGTGCCTTAACTTTTCCTTCGTAAATTTCTTGTGTTGCTATTGTTATAACTTTTGGGTCAACATCTTGTGGCTCGCCAGCAAAATATTGATTGCTAATATCCTTTGCCCTAGCAGCTATTAAACTTGTTAATAAAAACTTGTTGCCCACAATTTTAATTAGTTCGTCAACTGGTGGCTCTATCATACTATATGGTTTTTCATTCATTTTAATTTACCTCGTTTTTTATATTAATTTATTTAATAAATCATTAACAATTTTTGGGTTTGCTTTACCCTTACTTGCTTTCATTGCTTGCCCGACAAAGAAACTAACAATTTTTTGGTTACCGCTTTTTAGTTCGGCAACTGCATTTGGGTTGTCTTTTATAATGGTCTTTAAAATTTCTTCTATTGCCCCTACATCGCTAACTTGTTTTAAGCCTTTTTGTTCTACTATTTGTATAGGGTTGGCATCGTTTTGCCAAATTTCGTCAAACACTTGCCTTGCACCTGCTTGGTTTATAGTGCCTTCTTTATACATCTTTAAAAGTTCGGCAAGGTTTTTTGCACTTACTGGAATAACAATATCGTCTTCTTCGGTGTTGTTTAAACGTTTAAAGACTTCACTTGTTATCCAGTTGCACACAAACTTTGGCTCGTTATAAAAACTGCAAACCGCATCAAAATAGTCGGAATATGACTTTTGCGCAACCAACAAGTTTGCGTCTTGTGGGGTTAAGCCAAGTGAGATATATTCTTCTTTACGCTGTTCGGCTAGTTTTGGAAGATTTTGCTTGATTTGTTGTATATACTCGTTAGAAATGTTTATAGGCAAAATATCTGGGTCTGGAAAGTATCTGTAATCTTGACTATCTTCTTTTGAACGCATTGTAAAAGTTTGCCCTTTCTCGTCGTCCCAACGGCGTGTTTCTTGCACAACCTTGCCACCACTTTCTAGTATATCTATTTGTCTGTCTGCCTCGTATTTTATCGAGCGTTCTACTGCCCTAAACGAGTTTATGTTTTTAAGTTCTGCCCTTGTGCCTAGTGGTGTACCCTTTTTATGAACAGACACATTTACATCACATCTTATGTTACCTTCTTGCATTCGGGCGTTACTTACACCTGTATATAACAATACTTGACGCAATTTCTCTAAAAAGGCAACTGCTTCTTCGGCACTGTTCATATCAGGTTCGGACACCATTTCTATTAAAGGAACACCACCACGGTTATAGTCAACCATTGTGCCCGATGCATCGTGTATTAGTTTTCCTGCATCTTCTTCTAGGTGAATGTGGTTAAGCCTTATAATCTTTTTTTGCCCATTTACTTCTATTTCTACTTGCCCACCCATACAAATAGGATAAACCATTTGTGATATTTGATATGCCTTTGGCAAGTCGGGATAATAATAGTTTTTACGCTCGAATACCGAATAGTTGTTAATTTTACAACCAACAGCCAAACCCA
>CADAJB010000023.1 GCA_902788085.1 uncultured Eubacteriales bacterium | reverse complement strand
ATTATTGACGATTATTATACTTTGTTACCATTTCCTGCAAACTCTTTGCAAGATGGCGCACTTCGTCCGCAAATTTTACCCGACATTATGCAAAACCTTAATAATGGTCTTAATTATGCATTAGATTTAAAAGCTAATAACCAAAAAGATTTTGCACCTCGCCATTTTAGTTTGATTGATGAAATAAAAATAGTTTACATCGAATGCATTCACGCAATAGAAAAACATAAAATAACAGATAAAGATTTAACAGCTGTTGATTATTCAATGAAAATTATTGAAAACAAAATGTCTAAACTAGGCATAAATTCGCAAGAACTAAAAAAAGGCTTAGAATATAACAAGAAAAACATAAACAGACATTTTTATTCAACCCAACTAGATAATGGCGATAGGGTGTTTTTGTCAAAAGGTGTTGCAATGATTGCAATTCTTCAAAATGAAGAACTAGATTTTACTTTTATAAACGAATGCTTGCCCGAAAAAGATGTAATTCGAGGCTATTTGCAAGACGAAATAGGTGGTGTTTCGGAGTGCTATATATCTAATCCGCAGTTTAGTGATAGGCTTTCAATGGATTTTTCTACATTAGAAAAGAATGATGAGATACTACACAATTATGCAGTTACACGAAATCTTAAACCTTTAAGTGAAGAAGCGAATAAACAAGTTTTTAACAACTTAGAATTTGCCGAAGAAAACGAACTTCAAAACCAAGAATATCAGTATGCTTTAAGATTTAAATAAAAGTTGCTAAATGCAATTTTTATTTTTTATAAAAATATGTAAAGAACACTTGACATATTGTGTTTATAAGTATATAATAACAAATGTAAAGTAAACTTTACACAAAAGGAGTTTTAAAATGGACAAAAAAGAAATTTTAGAAAAATCTCAAAAAGATAAAGACATAGTGGGTGAGATGGAACGAAACAAAACAAACAAGTGCTGTTGGATTGCTTTAATAGTTACGGGTATTATAGCTGTTGCCTTTATAATAATAGAAGGGGCACTAGGGCACTTTTCGGGCATCTATGCTATTGCAAGCATTTGCTTTATGTGGGGTGCAGTATTTTATGCGTTGCAATTCTTTTTAGCTAAACGCCCTTGGCAAGTGCTAATTGGGGCAGTGTTAGAAGCATTAGCTGCAATATTCTTTATTGTGCGTTACATTTTAGCGGCTTGCGGTGTTTGGTGGTAATATGAAAAAATTAACATTAGGCAACAACCTAAAAGAATATCGCACGGCAAAAAAACTATCACAAGAAGAACTAGCGCGCCTTATAGGTACAACTAGGCAAACAATAATATCAATAGAAAAAAAGCAGTTTACACCTACAACAAAGCTTGCGCTTTTATTAAGCGTGGCGTTAGATTGTAAAGTAGAAGACTTGTTTTATTTAGAATAATTAATTTAAAAGGGTTATGGTAAAAATACTATAACTCCTTATTTTTTGTGCTATTAGTGCAATAAACTTGCGACACACACGGCGAAGTGTTTTAATTTTTCCATAAAAATGCAAAAATTTTCAAAAAATTTAAAAATATTTAAAAAAAGTTGTTGACTTATTGTATTTATACTGATATACTACCCAAGTACCATTCACCAAAAGAGATTGCGGTGGGGGTGCGTGGCAGTCAGCCACCAGCGAGTTATTTGACAACTGAATAATAATTATATTTGTTTATTTATTAAATAATACAAATATCCTATTTAATATAGTGTAATATGTAATTTTCACAATTCAATTATGCTAAGTTAATTAACAATAATTTAAAAACTTTGAATGTCAAGATTTGTCTATATATTATTATATAGAAACATCAGGACGCAAAATTATGTGTAAACATAACTTTGAAGCAATTGGCGTATACGATCAAGCTACAAAGAGCGTATGGTGGATGCCTTGGCACTAGGCGCCGAAGAAGGACGCGATAAGCTGCGATAATCTACGGGAAGCTGCACATAAGCTATGATCCGTAGGATTCCGAATGAGGGAACTCACCGTTCTTAATCGAACGGTATCCGATACACGAATACATAGTGTACGGAGGGGAACCATGGGAATTGAAACATCTTAGTACCATGAGGAAGAGAAAGAAAAATCGATTTCCTAAGTAGTGGTGAGCGAAAGGGAAAGAGCCCAAACCGTTGGTGGTAACACCGGCGGGGTTAGGACTGACATCACGTACAAGTCTAGTTAGTTAAAGATGGCTGGAAAGCCGCACGAAACAGGGTAATAGTCCCGTAAACGAAAACATAGATTTGGCAGTCAGTATCCAGAGTAACGCAGGGCACGTGAGATCCGGCGTGAAGATAGGAGAACCATCTCCGAAGGCTAAATACGACCTAGTGACCGATAGAGTATAGTACCGTGAGGGAAAGGTGAAAAGTACCCCGGGAGGGGAGTGAAATAGTACCTGAAACCATATGTTTACAATCAGTAGAAGCACTATGGGCTTGCCCAGTGCGACTGCGTAATTTTTGCATACTGACCGGCGAGTTACGGTATGTAGCAAGGTTAAGAGATTAAGTCTCGGAGCCGAAGCGAAAGCGAGTTTGAAATGAGCGATTTAAGTTGCATGTCGTAGACCCGAAACCCGTTGACCTAACCATGAGCAGGATGAAGCGAAGGTAACACTTCGTGGAGGTCCGAACCAGGGTTCACTGAAAAGGACTTGGATGACTTGTGGTTAGCGGTGAAATTCCAATCGAAACGGGATATAGCTGGTTCTCCTCGAAATAGCTTTAGGGCTAGCCTTGATTTTAGATTACTGGGGGTAGAGCACTGAATGACTGAGGGGGTTTCGCGACCTACCAATTTCTATCAAACTCCGAATACCAGATAATTATAATCAGGAGTCAGACTATGAGCGATAAGGTCCATGGTCGAAAGGGAAAGAGCCCAAATCTACGTCTAAGGTCCCTAAGTTAAAGTTAAGTGTAAAAGGATGTCTTGTTACTAAAACAACCAGGATGTTGGCTCAGAAGCAGCCATTCATTTAAAGAGTGCGTAATAGCTCACTGGTCGAGCGATGGGGCGCCGAAGATACACGGGGCTAAAACTTTACACCGAAGACTAGGGTTACACTTTTGTGTAACGGTAGGGGAGCGTCGTATGTGGGCTGAAGCTACACCGAAAGGAGTGGTGGACCGCATACAAGAGAGAATGCCGGTATGAGTAGCGAGAGTGGAGTGAGAATCTCCACCGCCGAATATCCAAGGTTTCCTGGGGAAGGTTCGTCCTCCCAGGGTAAGTCGGGACCTAAGTCGAGAGCGAACGCTGTAGATGATGGACAGCTGGTAGATATTCCAGCACCACCGCATATCGATTAAGAGTCGATGCAGGGACGCAGTAGGATAGTCAATCCGTACGGATGGAAATGTACGGCCAAATCATGAGGCTGTGATGTAGTGAAGTACGCATCACATTAAGGCTGGGTGATGATGGGGAGTGAAATTTAGTAATGAAGTTGATGAATTCACACTGACTAGAAAATCTGCTAGATAGATATGAGGTGCCCGTACCGTAAACCGACACAGGTGGATGATGAGAGAATCATAAGGCGGTCGAGTTAACCGTTGTTAAGGAACTAGGCAAAATTACCCCGTAACCTCGGGAGAAGGGGAGCCCACCTTTGGTGGGCCGCAGTGAAAAGACCCAGGCGACTGTTTACCAAAAACACAGCTCTCTGCTAAATCGTAAGATGATGTATAGGGGGCGATGCCTGCCCGGTGCTGGAAGGTTAAGAGGAGGAGTTAGCACTCGATGCGAAGCCCTGAATTTAAGCCCCAGTGAACGGCGGCCGTAACTATAACGGTCCTAAGGTAGCGAAATTCCTTGTCGGGTAAGTTCCGACGCGCATGAATGGCATAACGATCTGGGTACTGTCTCAACAATGGACTCGGCGAAATTGGAGTATACGTGAAGATGCGTATTACCTGCAACTGGACGAAAAGACCCCGTAGAGCTTTACTGTAGCTTGATATTGGGTTTCGATTGTAGATGTACAGGATAGGTGGGAGACCTTGAAGCGGTCACGTCAGTGGTCGTGGAGTCGTCGTTGGGATACCACCCTTCTGCAGTTGGAATTCTAACTCTGTGCCGTAATCCGGGCAGAGGACAGTGTCTGGTGGGCAGTTTGACTGGGGCAGTCACCTCCCAAAAAGTAATGGAGGTGCCCAAAGGTTCCCTCAGAACGGTTGGAAACCGTTTGTTGAGTGTAAAGGCATAAGGGAGCTTAACTGTAAGACTTACAAGTCGAGCAGATACGAAAGTAGGGCTTAGTGGTCCGGCGGTAGAATGTGGAATTGCCGTCGCTTATCGGATAAAAGTTACCTCGGGGATAACAGGCTGATACCTTCCAAGAGTTCACATCGACGAAGGTGTTTGGCACCTCGATGTCGGCTCGTCATATCCTGGAGCTGTAGTCGGTTCCAAGGGTTGGGCTGTTCGCCCATTAAAATGGCACGCTAGCTGGGTTCAAAACGCCGTGAGGCAGTTTGGTCTCTATCCGTTGCAGGCGTAGGATATTTGAGAGGAGCTGTCCCTAATACGAGAGGACTGGGATGGACGTACCAATGGTGTACCTGTTGTTGCGCCAGCAGCATTGCAGGGTAGCGATGTACGGAAGGGATAAACGCTGAAAGCATCTAAGTGTGAAACCCGCCTCAAGATGAGATATCCCACAGCGTTAGGCTGGTAAGACCCCTTAAAGATTATGAGGTTGATAGGTCGGAGGTGTAAGTGCAGTAATGCATTTAGCTGACCGATACTAATAGGTCGAGGGCTTGATCATAAAGGAAATAAGTAAAATTAATGCAAAGTTTTACCGTTCCTCGTTGATTGCGCATAAATTATTGTAAATTTGTATTGACAAATAGATAAAAATATATATAATTATTATACAGTTGTGAGTATCACGCTGAACCATTTCTGGTGATTATAGCGAAGGGGATCCACCTGTTCTCATCCCGAACACAGCAGTTAAGCCCTTCAGCGCCAACTATACTTATCGCGAAGGCGATTGGGAAACTAGGTCGTTGCCAGATTCTATTAAGGAAGCAGAGCAATCTGCTTTCTTTTTTTGTTTTTTATACAAAATATTGTTTTTGCGAATAGTTGTTTGTATGTGTAGCGGTGTTTTGAGTTTTTAATATTTTGTAAATTTATTTAAAATTTGGTGTTTTTATGCTGTGTGCTATACCCAGTATTGACAAAATTGGCTTTATGTGTTAAACTGCAAAAAATTGTGGAGTTGTTTATGGAGTTATTTAAAGTTTATGATGAAATAAAAAAGCATTTTATCAGCAAAAAACAAGAAAACAAAACTTTTTATGTGGTTGAAGAAAAAGATAACTATGTTGTTAGCATTGTAGAAAAAAAAGCATTAGAAGTTATGCTAACCGAGGGTAAAACAGTTGCAGAAATGCGTAACTGTATGTATTTATCTAGGTTGGGCTGGCACGAAGGCAACGACAAAAAAGTTTATGAGAAATTTGTATTAAGTGATTATGGAAATACTTTTTACAATTATGCCAACACTCAAAAAATGGGCAAAGAATATTTAGAAGTTTTAGAAGATATAAAAAAGTTTGAACTTCCTGTTAGATGTGATGATAAAAAGAGTGAAACTTTCTTGCAACTTAGTTGGTTTTTTAAGCGAAATAATATATCTAAAATTTATAAATACGAAGCAAAAGAATTAAAAAAGACAACAGTTGAAAACAAAAAAGATGAAGAAATAACTTTATAATTAAATAAAAAAGGTAGAAATATTCTATCTTTTTTTTTGTTAAATTTGCGTATAGAAAGCGTTTAATTTTATGTGTAAAAAACCTTTAAATTTTTTTAGAGAAAATGCCGAAAATTAGGTTATTTATTTGACTTTTACACACATTATTTAGTAGAATGTTTATAAGGTAAAAAATAGGTAATTTAGGGCATTTTGTAGTAATTTTACTTAATATGCGTATAAGGAAGTAAGATATGAGTTCTGTAGCTAAAAGATTAATTATAATTTTTAGTATTATCTTTGGTATTGCTGCCATTGTTGGTGGTAGCGTTGCCGTAATGCTAAACAGACCCAGTTCGTTAGTCGCTAGGTCCGATAGGTTAGACACCCCAGTTATACGCGGTGTGGAAAAAGAAGGCAATAATTATATGCTAACTTTTTCGTATATACCAGATGCCGAAGGTTATATGGTTAATGAATACGATTTAGTTACGGAAGAACGCCACACAAAAACCTATAAGGGTGCCGAAGTAATTTCTGCTGGTGAGTATGTAAAAGTTGATATAACCAACTTTTTATTTAACACACACACCGAAGCCGATTTTAGAGATTATGTGTTTACTGTAACTGCTAGATACCAAGACCAAGTGTTTAACAGTAAAGAAAGCGCAGCAAAAACCTATTCGCATACTATTCAACTAGAAACACCTGTTATTGAAACCATAAACACAAAACTTACTTCTGTTAAATGGAATAGTGTAGAATATGCCACAAGTTACCAAGTATATTTATACAACGAAGAACAGCAAAACACAAATGTATTTATACGCACTACCGAGCCTTATGTAACATTTGAAAATATTAAACAAACTTTTGGTAATTTAGAAAGTTATAACTTATATGTTGTTGCTAAAAATTTAAGTTTAACAAAACAAGACTATATTTTAGATAGTGAAAAAAGTGAAAATGCTTTATATATACCAAGCGGAAAACTAAAAGACATTAATTTAACACTTAACACAGAAACAAAAACTTTAACTTGGCCACGCATAGCAGGTGCAAACAACTATTATTTATACATAAGCACTAATGGTACAAGCCCTTATGCAAATAGTGTAGAAAACCCAAGTTTGTTTGTTGCAACACAAAACACAATGTCTTGCAATTTAAATAATATAGAAATTGCATCATATTTGGGAACTGTTGAATACTATGTAAAAGCAATATCACTAAACCCAAATATCGAGCCAAGTGTAAGTAACAAAATTATAGATGTAAACAAGCGTCAACTTTTAGCGCCATCTAATATTAAAATAGTGGGGGATGATACACAAAACCTAAAAGTATTGTGGGATGCTTCCGCAGATGAACAATACACATCGGGCTATGTGTTGCGTGTATATAGATATACATTAGCCCAAACACAAAACCCAAGCATTATAAGCGCACCACAAGATTATGATGTTACTTATAACGATTATCGCAACATCAACACTTGTGAATATAGTTTTTCGTTAATGATAAATCCATTAGGGTATTATGGTGTAGCAATAAAAGCAGTTGCACCACAAAACTCGTCGTATAAAGATAGTGAGTTTGTATATTACAAAAACGAAAACAACCAAAACTACTACAACGCCAACAAAAAATTGCCCGCACCAAATGGCATAGTTGCAGTAGAAAACCAAGACGGTACAATATCTGTTAGTTGGAACCGTGTTCAAAATGCTTTAAGATATATGCTAAAAATTGAATCGGCTGATGGCACAGGAAGCCCAACACAAGAATATGTGTTTACAGATAAAAAAGAAGATATAAACCGCGTTTATTCTAAAATTCCACCACAAACAGTAACCGACCTTATACCAGGTAAATATATAATTTCGGTTAGGTCGCAATCTTATGCTTTTTCACAATCTACCGAACAAGATTATAATTATAGTGTAAGTTATCCAGAAGGGCAGAACTACGCAGTATATCGCATTCCGTTTGATTTATCTGGTTTAAATTTACAGTTTAACGAGGCACAAAAAACTTTAAGTTGGAACGCTATACAAGGCGCAGAGTCTTACGATGTGTTTGCTTACACCACAAATAAACAACCAACATTAGTTGGCAACACAACCGATTTAAGTTACAACCTAAATACTTTCTTTAATAACTACCGCAACGAAACTGGTTTATACAAAATTTATGTAGTGGCAAAACCTACACAAAGTGTATATAGAGTGGCAACAAAGTCAGATGAGATAGAGTATAGTTTTAAACAAACATATTTAGCACCAACAGGATTAAATGTTGCAGATTCTAGCACTAATGGTCGTACACTAGAATGGCAACCAAGCATAAATGAGAATGCTAGCACACAATACAGCGTAATAGTAAACGGGCAAGTTGTTACAGAATCTACACAAAACACATCGGTTGATGTTACAAATTATTTAAGCGTTGGTTTAAATAGTATATCTGTTTATGCCTTAACTGATGAAGTAAACTTTGAAAGTGCACAGGCAAGCATTAATTATACATACAAATACACATTAAGTGCTATAAATGGCGAAATCGACTTTTTAGTTATTCCACGAAATTATGATACACCTGCCGTTTATTTAGTGTTTACCGAAGTTAAAAATGCATTAGGTTATAATGTAAGCATTAATGGTTTAAATAATGTTTTATACCACGACTTAACACCAGGACCTAACGGAAAAAGCATTTTACCATTAACCAATAGTGATGTTCAAAAATTAAACCCTTATGTAACCAACACAATATCTGTTGCGCCAACTAACACCGACGGCACAACAACAAATGCAAACATTATTGTTCCTAACAACATAACAAAAACAGCAAACCTAGATTATATTTATGCGTTACCTGCATTGGATGAAGTTATGGTATTAACAACAAGTTTAAATACCAACATTATATCTAAAATTGCAGATAAAACAATAAACATTCAATTTAAGCCTATAAATATAGTTGATTCTACTTATGATGTTGTAAAACCTGTAACCACTTATGTTATAAATATTGCTGCAGAAGTTGAAGGTTCTTTACAAGTAATTAACAGCGCAACATTAGACATCTCAGCCATAACATTAGAAGCAGATGGCAGTGTTATAGCAAATATATTTGATGCGTTTAAAGCGGACCAAATTAGTTTGTTTGCTGGAAATATTTATGTAGGTGTTTCGGCCTTTGTAACTACACCTGCCGAAGTTGTTGCACCAGCAATATTTGCTAACACCCCTGTGCAAATTGCCCTTGGTTTAAGTGATATACAAAACATCGAATACAACGAAACACAAGATGGTATGATTTTAAGTTGGGATAGCGTGCTAAATGCAACATCTTATAAAGTGGTAGTAGATGGTGTAACTCTTCCACAAACACAAAACAACTTTATAGACCTACAAAGCGTATTATATAACAAGCCAGTTGGCAACTATAATGTAACAATAACCGCATACCTAAACGACCAACAAGTAAGTGCCACACAACAAATAAGTGTTAAAAAGGCATTAGTTTTAGGTGAGTTTAATTTAATAGAGAATAACACAAAAATAACTTTTGCACAAAGCGATGTGCCACACACATTATATGATGGTGGCGATGATTATATTTATGCTACACATTTAGTGCTAATATTTGATAGTTTAGATGCAGCCAACCTTTATGCAACCACCGAAGCACAACTAAGCACTTATTCGCACAAAATTGTTGCTATTGCAGACTTAGTAGTACAAGACCAAAACTATGTTATAGACATCAGCGAATTTTCGTCTGTTCAAACTTGCTATATCTATGCATTTAATAACAACAACTTAGCAAGTGTAAGTAGTTATATTGCTATTGAAATTGGCGGAACAATTCAATACCTCGACCCAACACTTAAATTAAGTTTAGACTTTAGTGATATTGAGGCAGAGTGGAATATAGAATATCTACCATTCGAAAATGGCACCTTAACCCCTGCACAATATGTATTAGATGTTTTAAATAATGGCAATACACTTATAACCCAAAACTTTATTGATAACAACTTTGTTGTGATTACTCTTGATGAAGATAATGCTGTTTTGTGGGATGCAGCAACAACACAATTAGTAAATGGCAATTTAGTTATTACCATTACCGATAATCAAGCAAAAACTGTTTATGCAAAAGTTTTAGACCAAAATGCAGGCAATTATGTGTTTAAACTTCAAGCAGTTTCTACAAACCGCATATATGCAAATAGTTCTAATGTGGTAGAAGAAAATATTGCCTTGTTAAAGAGTATTCAAACACCACAAACACGAAGCGTTCCTTACGATATAATAACAAACTCGTATAACCAAGAAGATACCGCTAATGTTACAATGGTGGGTAGTGATAGCGTAGGTATAAATATAGATGACTATATTGGCCACCCATTTAAAATTTACTTTACAAACAATAGTATAGACGGCATCACCTTAAACACTGCAATAGTTAGGGTTTTGGTGGGCGATGATGAAAACATTATAATAAATGATGCTACATACTTAATAAAACAAAACTCGTTTGGTTATTATATAGAATTAGATAAACAAGCATTAGGCATTTATAAACCCGAAGTTTACAAAGTTTTAACTGCTTATAAATCACCAAACAGCGCATATTATAGCGATAGTGATTTTAATGTTGCTACTACTATATATGTAGATAGTTGCACAACCGATTTTGGTATAAGCAATGTTAAATTTACAAAAACCCAAGCAAACAATTTAGACACCTTCCAAATTTCTTGGGATAACACCCTTGTTCCTACAAGTTTAGACCCACAAATATACATAGGCAATAATGTAGAATTTAACATATACGAATTATTAAGCAATAACACATACGATACAACAAATCCTTTATACACCTATAACCATACCGATAGTTCTTCAATAGCAAGTGCTGTTATATTTAATAATACCGATATATCTGGTTTTGTACAAGGTAAAATTTATATAGCCGAATTAAGTGTTTACTTTAATACTGCAACAATTGAGGCAAATGGCTTTACAACTGGCACATACAAAATAATACCTTACACACAAAAATTCTTACTATACAACGAAAATTCGTTTGTGGTTTATGATGATGTAAACAATACTATTACATTTACTATTGATAACGCGTTTGCTTTTGAAAGTATAGATACAATAATAATAAACGGCAATGTTTATGCGGTTTCTAGTTATACATATAACACTGTTACATTAAACAATGCATTAAATATAATTAATCAACTTGCCCAAACACTTGGAAACAACCCAAATGCTGTTCCACCACAAAATAGGCAAGTAGATGTTATTGTATATGCTGCCGATAAAGTTTTATATAGTGGCAATGTAAACGAATTTCCGGTATTTGTTTTAGAATATGCGGGCAACATAAACCTATTAAACGACAATGTTTTGTGTTGGGATAGTTTGCAATATGTAAATAGTTATGATATTTATGTAAACGATGTATTAAAAGGTACTTCTAACACAAATAGTATTGCAATGTCTAATTTAGGTGTAAATGGTGGCGAATACCGAATTTTTGTAAAAGCAAATATAACAGGTCAAAATAATGTGTTTATAACACCTAACACAAAACAAGAAGTAACACTAACATATTTGCAACCTTACGAAACAGTAGGCAGTATAACATATACACAAGTTTTGCCAACTTACGATATAAGCACAACTAACGACTATCAGTTTATAAAAACATTAACCTTTAAAACAGGCAACCAGCCATATACTGCACCTGCAAGTTTAGATAACGCTAAATTTACAATAACAATAAGCGGAAGTACTGTAAAAACCTTGTATGCAGTAAGTTTGAATGTATATAACAATCTTGCAGATGCATCTAACTATGTTGCGTTTACCCGAAACGATAACTTGTTTAGTGTAGATTTAACAAATGTTTTAAACGAAGAAATGTTAGTAGGCGAGTATAACATAACCATAGTTTTAAACCACATAGATAGTGTTGCTAGTGCTAACGACTATAAATACTTTATTCAATCAAAACCAAGCACCTTATCTATAATAAACAACAAAGTTGTGTCTATACCTGCTGCAAACATTTGGGATTATCTAAGCATAACACCAGATGACCTTATAACAATAGGCAATAATGGTATTGCACAACCAACTGCTGGTAACGAAGAATATTTACAACTTGTAAAAGATAGTTTTAACGAAAAAGTTTTTGTTATAAAAACACCTTTTAAATATGCTACAAGCGTACTAATAAAAATACAACCATTCTGCCATGGCGAAGAGCAACAAACATCATTAAATAACGGATTAGGGCAAACAAGCAGTAGTTTAGAATTAGAAGATACTTTCTGTAAAGTAACAGTAAGTTTGGTGTTAGATAAAAACACTACAAACTTAGGCAACTTTATATACTACTATGTTCCAACGCTAGCCGAGTTAGGTTTAGCCGAAAATGGAAGCATTAGTGTAAATAGCAGCACATATACTATTAGCCGCGACTATGATAAACCTTTCTATATAACTTTGCCTGAGGTAGAGTACGAAGTACAAACCTCTAACCCAGATGTTGAAAATGGTGTAAGTGGTGTAGATACAATAATTTTAAATTCTGTATTGCAAAACTCAATTAATTATACAAAAGTAATATTTAGCGACGAACCTCCTTATGTTGCTACTAGTTCGGTAACTACATCACAACAATACTTTATTATAAATATCTATAAAAACGAAGTTGTTGGCGGTGAAAACACACCAAAAGATTATAGTCCGTTTGTAAATACTTGCCAATACCAAAAAATAGTTTTGGGCGCAGAACAAATTTCTATAAACAATATCTTGCAAGAATTCAACTTACCACTAGGCAAATATTGGGTAAGTGTAGCATTATATAACGGCAACTACGAAAACGCTTCGCCATACCTACTAAGTGGATTTAATGGCGCGCCTATAATGTTTGACTACTACTTTATGTTAGGTAACATCACGGGGGCGGATTATAACAATGCGCTTCACCAAATTTCGTTTAATATGGTAGATAGTTATACTTATTCTGTTTACAACGAAAACGAGTTAGTTAGCCAACAAACAACCAAATTAAACTACTTTATAACATTGCAAGATAGTATGGGCAACGAAAAAACATTTAGTTGTGTGGTTAACCCAGGCATAAACGGTGGTGAAAGTAGTATTGAAAGCGGGGCAGACAGCCAGTACTTTAACATAGACCAAAACAAACTTATATTTGATGTAGATGCGTTTGTAAAAGACTTAACCCGAAGTGGTTATTATTTGGTTGGCAATTACAACTATTTTGTTATAGTTGCTTCGCAAGATTATATGCCAAACCCACAAAACACCAACATTCCACTAGCGCAAACAGCCGATATAAACAACATAATAAGTTCGCAAGAATTTAGTTCTAGTTTTACATATAAAACTGTTTATCCAGTTCAATATGTAAGTGCAAACTTGCTAGAAAACACTTTAAGTTGGGAAGTTGTAGATAACAGCGGGTTAAACCTTACCCTAACACCACATGTATGGCAATACAAAATTGGTAGTTACCCTTGGACAAATATGATAGATGTTGTTGAAGAAACAACAGCAAATGGCTATATATGCAATACAAAAATGTTGTTAAGTTATGTTTCTAGGTTGCAACACGCCGAAGACCTAAAATTAAGGTTGTATATGCTAAATAATGCAAACTTCTTGCCTGACGAAAACGGCAAACTAATAGAAGTTGACCCACAACCAAAACTTCCAGACATTACAAACTTTGTTGTCAACACTGCCGAGGCAAATGGTAACATTTCGTTTAGGTTTGATAACACAGTTATAAATAATTCTGTTTCGGGCACTGCATATTATTTAGCCGACCTAGAACAACAAAGATTTATTCCTGCTATTGATGTGTTAATAGAATATGAAGGTTTAAACTATACAATAACTTATATTAGTGATGACTTAATTACATATTACAAAAACTTAAATGGTTCGTTTAACATAATTAGTTTAATGTCGTTTGCACAAAAACAAGCCCTAACAAAAACAACCAAAGGTGTAACCGAGTTAAAAGAGGGCAATTATGTTATAAAACTAAGGTTATACGATATATCACAAAATCAATATTACCTAGAAAGTGTAACCGAAGAACAATCTATTAATATTGTGGCTAGATGGGATATAACTGTTACTAATGTAAATCTAAATGTAGAAAATGCATTAAATACAGGTTTGTATGGTCAAAACTTGCGCTATTACAATGACTTGTTAGATGCAAATGGCAACTACACAAATAAAGGTTTAACGAACAACAACGCACAAGGTTGGGCAAACGGTTTGCGCAATACAACCTTGCAGTTTGATATAATCAACCCAGCCGAAAATATTTCTAATCTTTCTATGGTTGTGTGGTTAATAGAATATAATGTTTACAAGCAAAACAATAATACACTTGTTGCCCGAAGTAGTGACAAAAAACTTACTTACAACATTTTAGATAACTACACAATTAATCAAAATGGTGTATGCCACATCGAGTTAGATATAACAAACATTTGGCAAACTGTTACACTACCAAAAGAATATTATGTTGCTTTCTATATACAAGAAAGTAAAGATAATGCTGGCAATAGTGTAAGAAGAAAATCTGTAACATCATCTCACAGCGAAGCCCTAAACCAAGTTTTAGGTCAAAATGTTACCGAAAAACAAGACCGTATTTATGCTGTTATAAACTATAAAAACCTACCAAAAGTAGATTTATATAATTATTTCGAAACAGATAATGACGGTAACACCTTTGTATATTGGGAAGAAACAAAAACAGCCGAAGATGTATTTGGTTATGACATAACCATAACAAAACAACAATACAACCAAGGCAGTGGGTTATATCTTCCTACAAGCACTTCGGGTAGTGTTAAAAATGCTATTGCCGAAGATAAAATTAAAAACGGCAAAAAATATAAAACATATAACACCAACTTTATATTAGACCTAGAAAACGAACAAGTTTATATGGTTGTGGTTGCAGTAAGTAACTTAACCGAAGATGCATACTACATAGGTAATGCGGGCGATGCAAATAACGCAAAAGCCGAATCTAAAAAGATGTATAAATATTTATCTGTATATACAGCACCTGTTAACCCTGTAATAGAATCTTACACTAATGAAAGTAAAACTTACAAAACCGAGTTAAGTAGTGCCGATGCTGATAAAGACGGCATAACAATAAATAATGTGCTAAACCCCGAAAATAATGTTAATGTTGTTATTGTAAACGAAGACACCAATCCACAAAGCAAACTAATAGACATAACATTTACACAACCAAGCGATAATGTTTTGGCTTATTGCATTCAGGTGCTAAAAGATAGCCAAGTTGTTAGCCAGTATTATATAGGTAGAAAAAACAACAACACAAGCAAACAGTTGTTTATGTATTATTCGGACAATGCATATACTACTATATACACACCATTTGATGTAGTAAATGCTAGTCAAATTTATATAAACGAAGCCGAAGTGTTAGGCGAAATTGATGGCACAACAGTAAAAATAACAAACTTAAGTTTGCAACAGTTATTTGGTGATAGGTATAACAATGGTGACAACTATGCATTAAATGTTAGTGCGTTTATACCTGTTTACTTCGAAAAATTAAATTCGCCAAACTGGCAAGACGACAGCCACAACGCGCAAGAAGTAGGGGTAAACCCATACATCAACGAACTTAACGAAGAAAGCGCAAGATTGTTTAGATACTACATTAAATTTGCAACACCACAACTAAACAAAATTGAAATTAGTGGCGATGTAGATGGTGTATTGCAACAAGATGGCACACTATCTTATGCTTACATTCAAAACAAAGATGGCAAATATAGTTACACCCTAACATTTACAGTAGGTAATATAGGCAATAGCACCGACAACAAAGTTTTGGGTATATACCTAAACAACAACACAAAACTTAGTGATATGCTATTATTAGAGTGCAATGCGGTTAATGGCGTTGCAACTGCTAGTGTTACCATAACCGAAAACAGTCAAAACCCATTTGCACAACTATTAAACACAAGTTTGCCAAGCGATAGTTTAATGTTTAATGCTGTTATTTTACCAAAAGGTTTAAACAATACTTTAACATTAAACCCTAAATCTAATAGCGAAAGTTATAAAGATAGCAACGAACTTGCTAAAAACGCAAATATAAACTCAATGGTTGCTACAACAGGAAAGCAAATAACTTTGGGTGTACAACTTCCTAATGTTCCTTTGTCTATCTACTTAAACAAAATAACAGATGCGCAAGATGTTGGTAGTGTATATAACATTAGTAAAACACAACTAGATAAAGACAAGTACGCAAGCAACTCTTACGAATTTAATAATATAAGTATTGCTGTTGACCCATATTTAGGTATAGATAGCGCTGTTACAAAAACAAGGGCATATTTATACAACCAATACTTTAACACCGCTAACTTTGCATTTAAAATTAGTATAAACAACGAAGAACTAGCCGATGTATTTAACATAAATGATGTTTTAAGTTGTAATGGCAATATAAACATAAATCCGGGTACAAACTTATACGAAAAGTTAAAAGGTATAAGTGGGTTAGAAAATGGTGGAAAGGCTACACTTAAATTTACACTATACAAAAAACAAGCAAGCAATTTGTTTGTAGATGCCGATGCAGTAACACTTTACTTAAACTTCTATGTTCGAGATGATACACAATACA
>CADAJB010000022.1 GCA_902788085.1 uncultured Eubacteriales bacterium | reverse complement strand
TGATTTGCAACTACACCTAAATACATATTTTTAAGTGCGTTGTCGGCTGTTGTTAAACTAATCATACACTCTCTCCCCCTAGTTTATACCTTTTATCATTCCTTGCCCATTTGGCTTTGCGCAAATTAAATCGGCATATTTAACCAAAGTAGCAGTAAATATTGCATAGTTTTCTTTTTGTTTTAAAATGCTTCCGTCTTCGTTAGTTAACCATTCCCAATCACAAAGTTGATGCATTGTAAAATCTTGCGAATTTACAAGCAACATTGCATCACTATCACCAAAACGATAGTTATAAACAGGAAGACCATTAAACGAAAGTGTTGTTACGCCACCTTTTAAGTTTGCAAAGTCTAAGTTTTTGCGATAACTTAGTAATGTGCTAATCAATTTTTGTTTTGCGTCGTGCCCTACAAAAATCATATCTACACTACCATTAGACTGCGATTCTATTTGGTCTATGGCCTTTTGTATGGTAAGTTCGCTAAAAACTTCGCCACTTTGCATTTGATGAACATACGGAACAAGCGAAGCATATTCACTGCGGTTTAAACCATAAATTGTTTGGGTGGTGTCAAAAATTGCATCTATACCTGTTATTTCTTGACCCTTAGCCCCCGAAATATATACACTATATTGCAATTCATCATCAATATTTAAAGTAGATAAATTTGCATTTAGGTATAGTTTGTTTGTGTTTGGGTCTATATCTTTTATGCGTGCACCACCTAATATAAGTGTGTCGTTTTGATAGATGTCTATATTCATTCCTACAAAGTATTTAGATAAATGAGTTATAACTATTGCATTGTTTGTAGTGTCAAATTGTGAAATTTGCGCATCTAACACACCTGTGCCATTGCCGTATAACATACGAGATAAATTAAACTTGCTAGATTGCAACAAAGACGACATCTCGGCATCTAACAAGTTTATAAAAGCACCTTTATCGGTGCTAGATGCCCTTATTGCCTTATCTGTAATTTCTAGTGTACCAAAAAGGTTTTTTAGTGTGCTTGTAAAGTTTAGGTATTTGTTTTCGGCACTATTAGGCAAAGCGTCGGCTTCGTTGCTAGCACAAAAACCACCATTTATACCAAAAGGTACAAGTTTTATAATGTTTTTACCATAAACATTAGTGCTTGAATGCTTAATTTTTGTTAAAAGCGGGTCGGTTTCGTAGTTAAGTTGTGTGCTTAAAACATTTAAATAAACATCTTTTAACGCTGCTTGCGCAGACTGTAAACTAATCATAAAAATCTCCTAATCAAAGTATTTGCTTGCCAACTGTTTTGCTTCGCTTAAAGTTTTTGGTGTAGTTACACTTTCACCAAAATTTGCTGTTAGGCTGGGCATAACTTCGGGCAAAGTATTTAGATTATTTAAAGAACTTACATAATTAGATATAATTTTGCCTTTAATATCTTCGTTGTTATAAATATAGTTGTTTAAAAAGTTTTCGTCTTTTACTATATCTTCTAGTTTAAAGGCATCTTTTTCTAGCATTTTCGCGTACGCTTTATATAAAGGGGAAGAATTTTGCTCTTCTTTATCTTCTAATAAAATGCTAGCCAAATTTTGTTTTTGGTTGTCTGTAAGTGTATGTTCTTTAAAAAAACTATCTACTTGTGATTGCCATTCGGGTTTTTCCCAAAACGGAACATTACTATCTAACTGTGTTAGTTCTTCCGTTTTTTCTTCAATAGCATCAACGGGCGGGGTTTGAACCTTGTCGCCCATACTCTTTTTTAACGCAGATAGTTCTTGCGTCTTTTTTGTAAATTCGCTTCGTAAACTGTCATAAGATTTTTTTAATGCGTTTACATCTTTAAAAGTGCCTAAAATTGAGTCTAATTCTTCGTTTTGTTGTTCTAAAACATCATTAGATTGTTCGTTTTGCATATTACTCTCCTAAATTTTCACTTTGTATAGTAAGTTTTTTAAACTGTTTGTGGGTGCGAATGTGTTTTAACATTTCTTCTTTTAGTTTTGGGTTGTTTTTAGATAAGTTTTCAAAGTCTTTGCTTAACATAAATGCTGTATGTGTTTGAATGTGTAAGTCGTGGTCGTGAATTTCATTAACTTCTACATCAAAGTCGTTTTGACTAAATTTAATGTTCTCGCGTCTAGCACACTCTACTTGCAAAGTGTTGTTATCTAGCACATTTTCCCATACACCAAAACCTAGCATATCTAAAATTTTTGTGCGAACAGTATTTGGCAACTGCCCACCTTCATCCGCAAGCAAGCCCGATTTAAATAAATCTAAAAGCATATTTCTGCGTTGTGCAACGGTTTCATTCATTTCGTTTTTAGTGGTTAAAACAACATCATCGGAAGTGATATTAGATGCGTTCCAATAAAACACGCCTGTGTCGTTGTTATTTGCAATCAAACCTACGCGCTTTGTGTTGGCAAACTGCTTATAAAGCCTTAAAATTTGCTTTGAAATTTCTTTTATGGCTGCAATTATACTTTCACTGCTTGCACTAATGCGCATATTTTCTTGGTCTAGCATTAATTCTAGGGCCACACCACTCATTGCACTGACTGCACTAATATTAGACCCAATCCAATCACTTACCCCGCTGATAGATAAAAACTCGTTGTTAAGTCTGTCTTCTTCGGCATTAAAGTCGGTGGGCACGCTTTCGGTTGCTAACATTTTTGGCGCATTCGAACCCTGACGATATACCAAAATTTTGCCCGGCGACAAACCTTCATCTTCTAGGTTATCTAAATCTACACTTCCGTCTTCCACGGTCATAACACCCATAGAAATTCGGTTTAAAAATTCGTGCTTTCGGTTTTTAACGGCATTATATGCCCTTTGAACAGGAATAACTCGTTCTATTATGCAACTTCCCCAAAACAGTGAAGGTTGTTCTATACCAACTTGCCTTACAAAAGGAAGACCTCGCTCGGCGTTTTCTTGGTTTTTGTATGGTAAATCACCTTCATAAACTAATGTATCGCCCGCAACAATTTCTACCCTTCCTTTTGGATATTTTGTGCTTGGCATAGTGTAACGCTCTAAAACTAGGGCTTGGTTGTGCTTTGCGGTTTTACATACTTTTGCTACGCTAGAAAGATATCCCAACCCGCCCGCTACTTGCGAATTAGACAAATTAAACACATCTATATCTTCGCCTTTTACATCAACATTATAAAAGCGCTTTATAGTATCTACATCAAAACTGCGTGCGTGTATTATACTTTGACAAGCATTAACATCTTTGCACGAATTGCTATCCGGAAAAATTTCGAATGGCGAACAAGGTATAATATCTATATCGCCTTCTTTTATTTGTTTGCCTTGTGGGTCTAAACCCAACACCGCCCCCTTAGAGTTGTTCCACACAATTTTATAAAAGCCCGTGCCACAAATCTCGCTCCAACGGGTTACTTCGCTAACTATATCGTTAAAACCTAATCTTTGAGCGGTGCTGTCTAAAATGTTTTTACAAACTTTTGCATTTGCAACATCATCTTCTTGGGTGCTGGCAGGCTGAACCGCCATAGTTGCCCTAACTTTTGCTAGTTTTGCAAGCCTTATATCTATAATTGGCGCTATGTGGTTATACACTTCGCGTTCTTGCCAAAAATATTGCTTGTCAAAATCGTCAATGTTGTCTTGACTGTTTATACCGCAGTATTGGTTGCCCATTAAAAAATTAATGTTTAGTTGCCATTGTGCTTCAAACGGTTTTCGTTCTTCTTTTCTTTTTAGATAATCTTTTTTTATTTGAGAAACTAAATCTTTTTCGTAATCTGTTTTTATCTTTGATTTTTCCATATTTACCTCTTAATTTTAAATTTTGTGGCTATTGCCTTGGGTACTATTAATGCCGAAATGCTATCGTGCAATTTTAATAAGCACTGCGCGCATATACCCAAACTATATTTATTTGTTTTAATTTTATATACACCTAAATTTGTGCAATTAGGTGTAAAACTGCATTTAGTTTTGCGTGTCGTCTTTATTATCTGCATCTAAACTCTCCATTTCTTTTAATACTTCCAACAAACGCCTTTTTTCTTTAAAAAGTTGCTCGTCGGTAAGTTTAGACAAATCGTCTTCTTCTTGCCCAGATAATGCCATTAGTGTTTTTACAGCCATCATATCTGGTGGCAAATATTTTGTAGTTATTTTCTTTTTTACCAAAGTTATATCGCCATCTTCTTTTGCGTATTCTTCTATAACTTCACAAGTTTTGCACCCAACCGCCTTAGATAGCACTGCTTTTGTAAGTTCGTCTTGGGTTTTATTTTGTTGCAACCTCTCACCCCCTTAATGCAAAGTTTTTTGCAAATTGCTTACCTTTTTTATTAGTTTTTGCTTATGTTTTTCTATTGGCGAAACTTGATTTAATATTGGGTTTGCGGGTACTGGCCTAGACATTATATAATATCTTAGTTCATCCATTGCATGATCATCTTTTTTTATAGGGGCATCACCATTCCCCCAAAAATAGCCTTTAATTTCGCGTATTAGGTTTACGCAGTTTTTAAAGATATAAAGTTTTACTTCGCCTTTTGCGTTTTTTAAATAACTTTTAACCCGTGATATGCCTGTAAACAAATCTTTATTAACATTGGTGTTTACTGCTATGTTATAATCATAAAATAGCTCGGACACATTTCGGGGGCTAGACAGCGTGCGCTGATTGGCAGCGGGGTCAATTAGTGCGTGATAATAACCATTTTTTTGTTCCCACCCCAAACTTAAACATATTTCTTTTATTTTATCTGCGTGTTGTTCAATAGTTAGGTTTGAAGCATAATGCTCGGCTATTACATACACATTTCCGTCATAATCTACTGCATACCAATGCGCACTTAGCGGGTTGTGTAACCCTGGGTCGATGCTAATTTTGTCGTACCACTCGTGCGGAATATTAAATGGTTCTATAATATGCACACTGGGGTCAAATTCTTTATACACAAGCCCACCCATTCCAACAAACTTTCCATATCTTCGGCTATCTAATTCTTCGGCAGATAAAATTTTAGACATCTGCAAAATTTCTTGTTTATTAAGGTATGGATTGTCTGCCCACTCCATTTCTACAACATCAATTTCGGGGTCGTTAAAACAATTTAAATATATTTGGTCATAAACCCAAGTTAGCCCCTTTAATGGTGTCATTGTGCCAAAAATATCTCCGCATTTATCTAAAACACGCATTCGGCATTCTTGGTAAATATCTAGCGGTGGCTCTTCATCAAACCAAACATAATCTAGGCTTGTACCCTGAAATTTTTCACGACCTTGGTCGCAACTTTTAAAGCCAATTTTGCTAATTCCACCAAAGATGTTTTTTATTAATATATAATCTATAACACCACTAGATGGGCTAGATTTTCTGCCCGATAGCATAACAATATCTTCTATCCAGTCGGGGTTTAGATAATATAATATTTTTTGCTGTGCAACATCTCGCTGAACCTGTTGCGATAAAGACACCACCCAGCCCGTTGTATCTTTTTTGTTTTGTCTATAAGGGTGAATACCTCGGGCAATATATATTGTTTCTACTGCACCACATTGTGTTTTTCCACTTCTATTTCCACCAAACACCCACCTATTGCGCTTTTGTGATTTATGAAAAAGCACTTGTTTTTGATGCACTAATTTGCCCGTATTATAACTAGATAGTTTGTTTTTTGCTTGCCTTTTGGCAATCTCAGCGTCTATATTTTTAATGCTTTGTAAAACTTCGGTAATTTCCATTTTTATCTCACTTTTGCACAAAATTTGCAAGAAAAAACAATAATTGCAATAACGAATGCAATTATTGTTTGTTAAAATTATATTATTTGTTTTATATATTAGTTTTTGGGATATAATTTAATAAATTTAGGAGTTAAATATATGAAAAACAAATTTATATTAGCCGTATGCATAACTATTTTATTGTGCGTCAGTGCTTTTTATAATACCCTCGATTTTTGTTATGCTAGCGAAGTTGTGTATTATAGAGTTATAGACGATAACACCTATCTTTATAAAACATCTGCCCTAGATGACGCGCAAAACAATGCTTATTTTAAGTTGCCAAACACTTATTTTGTAAAAGTGATTAACCAAATTGACGAAAACACCGCAAAAGTGCTGTATGATGATATAGAAGGTTTTGTAAACACAAGTGCTATGCAAAAATGTTATTCTACGCCAACTACACCATATCCACAAGATTTAACACTTAACATTTTAGATGTTTGTAATGTAGTTATGTATCAATCAGCATCACAAGAAAGTGCTTATGTGGGGGTAATACCTTTTAACGCTAGCAACATAAAATATTTTGGCTCGATACAAGGCACCGAGGCGGTAGAAAACATGGGCTCGGTATGGCACTATGTAAAATACACAAGTTTTGAACAAGGTGTTTTATATGGCTATGTATATGCTCCGCTTACCAACAATTTAAGCCTAATTAGTGCCAACACCGAAAGCATAATTTTTGAAGACCCCGACACCATAAACGCTAGCACCACACCCATAAGTGCCGAAGAATTTAAAAACAGTGATTCACTTTTTATAATTATAGGTTTATTAATTCTTGCTGTTATTTTATTATATCTTTTGTTTAAACCCAACCGAAAAAAGAAATCAAAAACGCGTGAGGTTGCACCTATACCAAACAAAAACTTAAACTATATTGCAAAGCACACCGAAAATGATGAGTTCGATTTTTGAGGTATAAACACAACTCTATCTTCTTCTTTGGGTTTTTTTAAGTTTTGATATTTGCGCTCGTATATGCCAACAAGCCACTTTTCTGTGCCAAACTCTTGCTCGATAAATGGAGTGCAATAACCTTGTTTGCAAAAATATTCATAGCATTTTAATATTGCTTTATTTAACTTTCGGCGCAATATATTAACACTTATGCCCATCTCGGTTGACAACTCGTTTAAAGTTAGTTTATCTAAATATCTTCGTATCATAAGTTTAGAAACATCTACATTTACATTGCGCAAAGTATCTTCTATTAACATTTTTAGTTTTAGTATTTTTTTCTTTCGTTGTATTAACTCGATAACAGCTTCCATTAAATCTAATGTGCTGTCTTGACCATAGTTTGTTGTTTTATACGAGTTTGTACCCAAGGTTAAAACTCGTTTATCTATTGTTCGTATTATGCCCCCAGCATAATTATACGCCTCAAATAAAGTTTGGGTCCATAATTGATTTTTCATTATATTTCCTCCAATTTTTTAAAAAAATCATTTTAATTTAATTTTCGAGATTGCCCTATCTCGTCAATCATTTTAGTATATAAATTTTGGTTTGTCAATGTTTGTTGTTTATTTTTGTAAAATATTTTGCAAAATTGTACAAAAATGTCGAAAGTCATATTTTTGTTTTTTTTGTTAATAAATTTTATAAACTATTTTAATAAAAACTTAATAAAGTATTTTGTAAAAAATTTTTTATGTGCTATACTATTAAAGAATATATAAAAATACAAAGGACGCATATAATGAACAAAGGACTGTTGTGGACATTTTGTTTGGTTTTGTGCTGTGTAATACTGCCTTGTTTTTTGTGTACCAACCAAAACAATGTAGTATATGCCAGCAGTGTTTATACACCTTCTACATTAGAACTTAACACCACCCCAACATCACTTCAAGATATAACAATAAACCAAGATAACATTTATGTAAGTGATAAAAACTCACAAAAAGTATATGTTTATAATTTTAAAACAACCCAAAACCAACAAATAGACCTACCTTCTGCTATGCCATACAAAATAACATTTAATTATGCCGACAATTTAGTGGCAAGCATTTCCAACCTAAGCCAAATTAGAGTTATTGGAAAAACAACAACAATATATTCAACCTTTGTATATAACAATACACCATTTAATTTTTCCGAAATTTATGATATAGCACAAGATACAAACAACAACATCTATGCAATCATTAAAGGCAATGGCACATATTATTTGGTTAAAAAAGAAGCAGGTAAAGAAAACTTTGAATATTTTATGGATATGCCAACATTAAACGAAAACAGCAAACTTGCAATCAACTTTACTGGCGACAAAATTCTATTATTAAACGACAACCAAATATTTAAAGTTAACGCTAACGAATGTGTTTTAGATACAACCTACAACTACCCTGCACTTTCAACTATTACTTCTATAAATTTTGACCACAAAGATGATTTATATGTTTTAAGTGCCGAAGGAACACTTACACACTGCACAACATCTAACTACACACAAATTCAACTTACCCAAGCCGACACTATGCTAAACTTTTGCCTAAGCCCAAGCAACAACACAATTTATTTTGTTCACCCAAATAAAATAACATATTTATCTAACATAATAATTGACGAAAAACCTTTTGTAAACAGCATTTCAACAACACCAAGCATAAATTTAAACACCAGCACAACCCTAACACCACTTAACACAATAAAAACAAATGCCTCAACTTTTATATACGAATATGACAATATGATTTCTAAAATAAAAGAAATTCCACAAAACACCGAGCTAACAATTTTAGAAAACAACACAGAAAGCAATTTCTATTATGTTTTAGACACATCAACACAATATAATGTTTTAGGCTATGTTTTAAAAGATAAAGCAACCTTAACAACTGCCACAAACCCCGAAACAACTTACCAATGTTTGTTTAACACAAATGTTTACGCCTTTCCTACTACACTAAAAAACAATGAAGAAAGCGATGTTCGAATTTTAACCACCTTGCCAAAAGATAGCATAATAAATTCGATAACTTCGTACATAACACCAACCGATTATAATAACGCAAGTTTTGTGTTTGTAAAGGCAAAAGTAAACCTAATAGATTATTATGGTTATGTTGATGTAAGATATTTAACCGAAAACTCGGCAAATACAACTATAAAGCCTATATTTGTTTCGAATGCTATAACAAAAACCGAAATAGCCGTATACTCTAACCCCGAATGTTCTAGCATTCTTAACACCATAGAAAAAGATACAAAAGTTCAAATTTTATCTACACAAAATGGCATATCTTATATAAAATGGCAAGACGAAGGCGAAAGTTATTTTGGCTATACACAATATAAAAACTTAGATGACGGTTCAATTTCCACATCACAAGCAATAGGGTTTTTGTTAATGTTGTTAGCAATAGTTGCCAGCCTAGTAACACTAACAATTATAAAAAACAATAAAGCAAAACATAAAAACGACGATTAAAAAAGAGAGTTATGCACTCTCCTTTTTATTTTATTGTTTAAACATTTTGCGAATACATTAGCGCACAAACACTTTATATAAGTGCATAGTACTATTCATTTACCGTTGCCATACTGTTGGGGGTTTCGTATATTTGGTTTAACAAACTTTGGTTATTTTCTTCTTTGGTAGAAACACGACTAATACTAACTTCGTATGCCGTGCGCGTTTCGGTTTGACCGTCTTCTAACTTCTTTTGATATTCTCTACTTTGAATTCTGCCACTTATAAACAGTTTTTCGCCTACGCTTACACCGCTTATAAACCTTGCACTTCGCCCCCACGCTATGCAAGGCAAATAATCTGATTTGTTATATGCCCTGTTTACCGCTAATAATAAATCACATATTTCGCGCTTAAATGGCGTTGTGCGATAAATTGGTTCTTTGCATATATACCCAACCAACTCTATAATATTAGTGTTTTCACCTTCCATTTCGGGCACAATTTCGCGAACAAACACCGTAAGCATAAGTTTACTTTTGTTTTCTACAAGTTTATTATAACTTCTAAATTGCCCGCGAATTGCTAATTTTTTGCCAACCACTAAGTTCTTTTCGGCAATTAACCTTTCGGATATAGTTATGGGTATTATATCTTCTTGCATAGACAAACGCTTTACCCTTAATGTTGTATCATAAAAACCTTCGCCATAAATTTCGTGGCTAAAAGTTGGTTGCGAATCAACCACCCCACAAAGATATACTTTGTTGTTGTCGAATTCAAAATTCATTGTTACCTCCGTACTTTTATTGTTTTTTCTGCACGCCAGCGTGGTCGATTATATAATTATCTTTTATTATTAAATCTCCTATGCTACTAATCGTGTAGCCTTGCATTTTGAGGCGCTGTAATATCATAGGCAAAGCCTCTACGATATGGTCCGAATTATTATGAAAAAGCACAATATTGCCTGGTTGTATTTTGTTTAAAACGCGTGAAGTTATATCTTTTGCACTAATACCCTTCCAGTCTAATCCATCTAAACTCCACTGAATTGTAGTAAGCCCCAAACTTTCGGCGGTATTAATTAATGTGTTGTTATAACTACCAAACGGTGCCCTAAACAACTTAACCTGCGTATCTACTACATCGGTTATAAGTTTTATGCTGGTGGTTAATTCACTTTTTATATCTTCGGGTGAAAGTTTACACATATCGGGGTGTGTGTTGCTATGTGTTCCAATTTCAAACCCTTGTTTATAAATTTCTTCAACCATTTGTGGATATTCCTTTACCCAAAACCCCACTAAAAAGAAAGTAGCACCAACATTATATTCTTTTAAAATAGTTAGTATATCTTGCGTTTTGTCTGCACCCCAAGCAGCATCAAAAGAAATTGCAACCTGTTTTTGTTGGGTTTCTACCGAATATATAGGTATTTTTCGTCCACTATTGCCAAAAAACACACCCGCAACACTTTCGGTGTATGTTATTGGCAAGTTATACACACCAAGCATCAAGCAAAAACTTAATGCAACAGCAATTAGGCTTTTTTTTATTACTAAAAATTTCATCTTAGCCTCACAAAAAATTATACTTTATAATACTTATAAAACCTTATAAAAATTTTGACTATTTATGTGGTAAATTATCTAGTTTAGATTATATTTGTCAAACCATAATATAATATTATTAAAAACTAATCATTATTCTTAAAATAAAAAAACACCTAAAATTTAGGTGTTTTTGTTTAACTTTACATTGAAGTGTTTTCTTTACTTAGGTACAAAATGTCTTCGTCGTCTTCGTTATTATCATCTTGAGTTTCGGTTTTTAAAATGCCTTTTGCATCTATATTGTTGCTGGTTAGATATTGTGTTAAAATATCTAATTGCTCTTTTAGTCTATCATTTTCTTGTGATTTACTTTCTACATTCTTTCTTAAATATTCATTTAGTTCTAAAAGAGATTCGTTTTCCTTGCGCAAAGCAATAATATAAGTTAATAATTTAGCGTTTTCTCTCCGCTGGGCATCCACCTCGTCCTGAGAATTGTTTTGTTCTTTTTTCTTTCCTAACATAAAAACTCCTTTTAGATGATTACATCTATAAGCATATTATATCATACTATTAATAAATTTTCAATATGTACCGCAAAAATAAAAACCACATATTGTGGTTTTTATTTATTTTGTAGTGTTGTTTACATAAACTTGGAATTCGTCTTTGGTTTTTACTATTGTTTTACCCTTTGCAACGCGGTCTTCTATTGAAATTTTATCGGTATTTTTAACAACTGTTCCATCAGTTGTATTAATAACTAGGTTCAACGGCGTTGTGCAAGTGATTGCAAATTTAATGCTATCACCCTTGCCCAAAGTTGTTATTTTTACACCTTTGCGATATCTAGGCAATATATCTATTTGTGGTATTATAACTCGTTTTGCAAAAGCGTTATTTGTTATTATAGCCAACTCGCCTTCATCGGTGGTAAGGTCGGCATAAACAACAAAGTCTTTGCCATCTAGTTTAATACCATGTACACCACCAGATACACGCCCCTGTTGTGGCACATCGTCTTTTTTAGCATACAACACTTGCCCTTCGTGTGTTACAAATATCATATCTTTGTTTACATCATCAAACTCTACATTAATAAGTTCGTCGTTATCTACATCATCACGCAACTTAACAGCCTGAACATAAGCCTTTTGCAAGTCATATTCTTTAAAGTTGGTCTTTTTAACATAACCTTGACTAGTAAAGAATAATATATCTTGCTCCTTACTAAAATCGGCAGGAATAATTTTTACAATCTTTTCGTCTAACGAGAAGTCTAAAAACGCTTCGCGTGGGGTTGTTCCTTTATCTTTAAACTTATCTTGACGCTGTAATTCACTAGCGGTAAACGACAACATATAACCCTTGTTTGTAAACGCCAAAAGTTTTTGGTCAGTCTTTACCCTTAAAATTTGCCTGTGTGCTGTGTTTAGGCTAGAACCATCTTCAAACTCTTTGTTTGCGTTGTCGTAATGTTTCTTTTCCATTAGTTTTACATTGCCTTCTACTGTTATACCCAAAACCATTTCGCTAGGTGAAGTATCTACAATAACAGCAGCAGCAACTTCTTTGTGCTTGTCGCCAATAATTTCGGTACGCCTTGCAACTTTGTTGCGCTTTTTGATGTCTAATAATTCGTCTTTTATAATTTTTATTTGCAAAATTTCGGATTTTATAATTGCTTCTAATTCTGCAATTCTTATTTTTAACTGGTCTAATTCTTCTTTTAACGAGTTAACTTCTAGATGTGTAAGACGAGCAAGACGCATATCTAATATTGCTTGGGCTTGCCTATCTGATAGCATAAATCTTTCTTTTAACTTCATTTTTGCTTCGATTGGACTGCTAGAAGTTTTTATAATTTTAATAACTTCGTCTATATTTTTAATAGCAATTAGCAAACCTTCTAGTATGTGGCTGCGTTCTTTTGCTACATTTAGGTCGTATTGACTGCGCCTTACTATAATTTTCTTTTGATAATCTACATAATATTTAATAATATCTAAAAGAGGCAAAGTGCGTGGTTTTCCGTCAGCAATGGCAACCATATTTATAGGGAACGAACATCTTAAATCGGTAGATTTTAATAATGCTTCGATAATAGCATTTAAGTTGCCGTCTTTTTTAACAGTTATAACTGCGCGCATACCGTTGCGGTCACTTTCATCACGAACATCGGCAATACCATCTAAAACACCGTGTTTTGCATCTTTTAATGCCACAATAGATTGCAACAATTTTGCTTTGTTTACCTGATAAGGCATTTCGGTTATAACTATGTTCTTTTTGTCGCCCGCTGTTGTTTCTATATGATAAACAGCGTGCATCATAACTTTGCCCTTACCTGTTTGGTACGCTTGCTCTAATTCGTCGGTGGTTATTGCCGCCCCCGTTGGAAAGTCGGGGCCTTTTATATACTTCATCATTTCTTTTAAAGAAATTTTTGGGTTTTCCATATAAGCAATAGTACCATCTATAACTTCACCTAAATTGTGTGGTGGAATGTTTGTGGCAAGCCCTACGGCTATACCATAAGCACCATTAACAAGCAGGTTTGGAAAACGCCCCGGCAAAGTATCTGGTTCTTTTAATGTGTCGTCAAAGTTAAAGTTCCACTTTACCGTATCTTTTTCTAAGTCGCGTAACAACTCCATAGCAAGAGGTGCAAGGCGTGCCTCGGTATAACGCATAGCAGCAGCGCAGTCGCCGTCTATACTACCAAAGTTTCCGTGCCCTTCTACTAATATGCCCGACATATTGTGTGTTTGTGCCATACGCACCATAGCATCATAAACCGAAGTGTCGCCGTGTGGGTGGTATTTACCCAAACACTCACCTACTATACGGGCAGATTTTTTAAACGGTTTGTCTGGCTCTAACCCAAGCCCTAACATAGAATATAAAATTCGGCGTTGAACAGGTTTTAAACCATCTTCCACCCTTGGCAAAGCACGGTCTAGTATAACATGCTCGCTGTATGGCAACATACTTATATCCATTACTTCGTCTAAACTGCGTTCAAAAATACCACCTGGTTTTGCAATCATTTCTTCTTGTTGGGGTGTATCTGTTGATTGTTCTTTACTCATAAAACTCTCCTTAATGCTTATTTGGCATCTGCATTAAAATTATCTTCTCTGTTAAAGTTTGCGTGGTCGCTAATATATTTTTTTCGTACTTCAATGTTATCACCCATCCAAGTAGAAATCATAAGTTCGGCGTTTGCAGCATCATCAAGTGTTACACGCATAAGCGAACGCTTTTGTGGGTCGAGTGTTGTTTCCCATAGTTGTTCGGGGTTCATTTCACCCAAACCTTTATAGCGTTGCAATGTATAGTTTTTACCAAACTTTTTAATTGCTTCGGGCAACTCTAAGTCGCTGTAAACATATTCAATTTGGTCTTTCTTTTGAAGTTTGTATAAAGGTGGCATACCAATATATACATGTCCGCTAGAAATTAAGTCTTTCATATATCTAAAAAAGAATGTTAGCAAAATTGCCCTAATGTGTGCACCGTCTTGGTCGGCATCACTTAAAATAATAACTTTATAATACTTTAAGTTAGATAGGTCAAAATCTTCACCAATACCTGTGCCTAATGCACTAATAATTGTGCGGATTTCTTCGTTATCTAGCACTTGACTTAGACGCTTTTTCTCGGCGTTTAGTGGTTTTCCTCTTAGGTTTAAAATTGCTTGGAACGACCTATCTCGCCCCTGCTTTGCACTACCACCAGCCGATTCACCTTCCACTATAAACAATTCGTTTAATTCGGGCTTTTTGCCTGTTGAAGCACTAAGTTTTCCTACTAGGTTAAAGTTTTCGATGCTATTTTTTTGCCTTGTAATTTCTTTGGCACGCTTTGCTGCATCTCGAACCTTTGCAGCTGCTTTACCCTTAGAAATTGCCAACTCTAAATCGCCCTTGTTTTCGGGTTTTTCTAGATATTTAACCAACTCGGTATAAATAATGTTTTCAACTTCGGGTTTAACTTCGGGGTTACCTAGTTTTGTTTTTGTTTGCCCTTCAAACTCAATATTGCGCATTTTTATAGCAAGCGCCATTGTTAAACCTTCGCGATAGTCTTCGCCAAGTGGTGGTGTTTCTTTTTCTTTTATTAAACCCAAACGCTTTCCGCAATCGTTAAACGCACGAGTTATTGCCGACTTCATACCTGTTTCGTGAGTTCCACCTTCGGTTGTTGGAATGTTGTTTACATAACTAAAACAGTTTTCGGTGTAAGCACCTGTGTATTGCAAAGCGCAACAAACTTGCAAGTTATCACTTTTGCCTTCTAGATATATAGGCTTACGCTCGGCACCTTTTTGTTGGTTTATATATGTTACAAAGTCTTTTAAACCACCTTCGTAGTGCAAAGTTATGCAATAAGGTTTTCCGTCAGTAAGTTTGCGTTGGTCGGTTAAAATTATTTTTATACCTTTGTTTAAAAACGCAAGTTCACGCAAGCGCTTTTCTACTGTTTCTAAATTAAAAGTTGTTTCCTCAAAAACGCGGTCATCGGGCAAGAACCTAACTATTGTTCCTGTGCGTTTAGTTGTGCCAACTTTTTTTAATGGCATTGTTGTTAAACCACTAACAATTTTGCCATTTTTTGTAACACTTTCAAAGCCCATTTCGTATTCATATCCGCCCCTAAATATATAAACATTTAGCCAACGAGATAACGCGTTTGTAACTGATGCACCTACACCGTGCAAACCACCACTATAACCATAAGTGTCGTTGTTAAATTTACCACCAGCGTGAAGTTGTGTAAAAACAAGTTCTACACCACTAACCTTTTTAACAGGGTGAATGTCAACAGGTATTCCACGCCCATCATCTTCAACTTCGGCACTGCCGTCTTCGTGCAAAGTAACCTTTATAGTTGTACCAAAGCCGTTTACAAGTTCGTCCATCGAGTTATCTACAATTTCCCACAAAATGTGGTGAAGCCCTTTTATTCCAGTAGTTCCTATATACATACCAGGGCGCATTCTAACTGCATCTAGCCCCTCTAAAACCATAATATCTTTTGAATCGTAAGTTTTACTCAAAATAACCGCCTCCGCAAACATTAGTAATTTAATGATAACACATTTATCAAAAAAACGCCAAAGAAAAAATGCAAGTTTTTACAAAATCACTAAATAATTTACCCAAAATTTTCATAAAATAAGCATAAAAAGGGGCTTATTATGAAAACAATTATACTTACAGGTGGCGGAACTGCTGGGCACATAACACCAAACCTAGCACTACTTCCTGCACTAAAAAAGCAATATCAAAACATTATATATATAGGAAGCGGACAACATCTAGAAACAGATTTATTAAAAAACTACCCTTATGTAAAATACCACTCTGTGCCCACAATTAAATTCAAAAGGGCTTTTAGTTTTGAAAACCTAAAAATACCTTTTGTTTTATTTAAAGGCATAAAAGAAGCAAAAAAAATTATAAAACAATATAACCCCGATGTTATTTTTAGTAAAGGTGGCTATGTTGCCTTGCCTGTTGTGCTGGCAGGGGCAAAACTAAAAGTGCCTATGGTAGCACACGAAAGCGACTTAACCCTTGGGCTTGCTAACAAACTTGTAAAAAACAAATTTAAAACCATTTGCACAACTTTCAAACAGACCGCCGAAAAACTAAAAAATGGGGTTTATACTGGCGCACCACTAACACAACAAATTATGCATAATAACCCACAAAACTTTAAAAAGCAATTTAATATAACCAGCAACAAACCAATACTTTTAGTTTTAGGTGGAAGTCAAGGCGCATTGCAAATTAACCAACTTATAGAAAATAACTTAGAAGTTCTAACAAAAGATTATTATATAGTGCACATATGCGGAAAAGATAAGTTAAACAAAAATATATCTAACCCTAACTACTTGCAACTAGAATTTTATAACAATATGGGCTGTCTTTATGCTTGCACAAGTTTGTGTATAACTCGTGGTGGAAGCAATACAATTTTTGAACTTTTATACAACCACATACCTATGCTAATTATACCACTTCAAAATGGTTCTAGGGGCGACCAAGTGGCTAATGCAAAATATTTTGAAAAACACAACTACGCCCTAGCATTATATAAAAAAGAAATAACCAACGCCGATTTTTTAACTATGTTTAACACTTTAAAACAACGCCAAAAACTGATTATGTATAGCACAAAAGACATTCAGCCCGAAAACACAATTTTAAAAATTATAAAAGAAATAAACGCTGCTGCAAACAAAAAAGCAAGGTAAACCCCTTGCTCTTTAATGTATTATTATGCA
>CADAJB010000021.1 GCA_902788085.1 uncultured Eubacteriales bacterium | reverse complement strand
AATCAAACATTTACTTACGATGTCGCACAAGCATTAACCCAAAACGCATTTGCACGCACAGGTTACACCTTTAATGGTTGGAATACCGCTGCAAACGGAAGTGGAACAGCATACGCAGATAAGCAAAGTGTTATAAATCTAGCAACAAGTGGAACATTCAACCTATATGCACAGTGGACAGCCAACACCTATACAGTTGTATTTAACAAGAACAACACTAATGCAACAGGCACAATGGCAGACCAAACATTTACTTACGATGTTGCACAAAACTTAAACCCTAACACTTACAGCCTAACAGGTTACACCTTTGCAGGTTGGGCAACAAGTGCAACGGGTGATAAGGTTTATAATGATATGCAAAGCGTATCTAACTTAGTACCAAGTGGAACAACAACACTTTATGCTAAGTGGACAGCCAACACCTATGATGTTGTGTTTAATGCAAATGGTGGAAGTGGTACAATGACAGCGCAAACATTTACCTACGATGTAGCGCAAGACTTAAAACAAAACACATTCACTCGCACAGGTTATACATTTAGTGGTTGGAACACTGCCGATAATGGTAGTGGAACAGCATACGCAGATAAACAAAATGTTATAAACCTTGCAACAAGTGGAACATTCAATCTATATGCACAATGGACAGCCAACACTTACACAGTTGTATTTAATAAGAATAACGCTAGTGCAACAGGTACAATGGAAAATCAAACATTCACTTACGACGAAGAGCAAGCTTTATCACAAAACGAGTTTAGCCTAATAGGTTACACCTTTAATGGTTGGGCACTAACTTCGGGTGGTGTAAGAGAATATACAGATCAACAAGTTGTATCTAATCTTGCTCCAAGCGGAACATTCAACTTATATGCTGTATGGCAAGTAAATTACTATGATATTTACTACCAAAACGGCAATTATGCAACAAGTGGAACACTACCAGGTACACAAACCGCTGCATACAACACAACAATTAGGTTGGCAAACAACGCTATGAGTAGAAGCAATGTAACACAAACAACTTACAACATCACATACAACTACAACGCAGATAGTTCTTATATAGTTACTACACCAACTTCTGCGCAAACTAAGTTTGAACTAACTTATACAGCAAATGGTTGGAATACTAACCCTGCTAAGTTAGGTAAAAACTTAACACAAAACACAGGCAATGCCCCAGATTATTTAAGCAACGCCAACTTTACAATACCAGCACAACACACAACACTTTACCCTAACTTCGATTATACCGAAGTACGCGGTAGTGTAACATTACCAACACCAGCCGCACGCACAGGTTACACTTTTGCAGGTTGGTACACCGAAGCAAGTGATGGTACAAAAGTAGGTGATGCGGGCGAGGCTTATACACCAACAGACCAAACAAATGCAATAGTAAATATTACATTGTTTGCTAGGTGGAATGTAAATAGTTATGATGTAGAATATCAATACGGAAACACTCCAAATGGTGCAGTTAGTGGAACATTGCCAACTAAACAAACAGCCGCTTATAACACAAATGTTAACCTTGCAACCAACGCCTTAGCAAAACAAAACTATGTAAATGCTACATACACACTTACATATAACTATGATGGCGGTACAGGTGCAACACCAAGTGTAGATGGTAACTTAACTTATGTTTACACAGCAAATGGTTGGAATAGGTCCAACACAAAACTAGGTAAAAACCTAACACAAAATACTGGTACAGCACCAGATTATGCAAATGGTGCAAGTTATACAATACCAGCACAAAATACAATATTGTATCCAAACTTCGATTACACCGAACAGTTAGATACAATTCAACTAGCAGCCGCTTCTAAACAAGGGCACACATTTACAGGTTGGTACACAGCACAAACTGGTGGCAATAGGGTAGGTATTGCAGGCGATAACTACACAATAACCAAAAATGTTACATTATATGCTAGATACTTAGTAAATAGTTATAATGTAATACTCGAAGACTACTTCGCAGGCTTTAATGGTACAACTTACACCAAGGTTACAAAACTTGGTACAAGCAACAAAAACTATCAATATAACGCTAGCGCAAGTGGTGCCGACTTTGGTACAAACTCGGCAGTTGACACTTACTACCAAAACTATGCATATAAAGGTTGTTCTACCGCTGTGGTAGATGATACCAACCAAACAACAGTTTATAGGTATTTTGCTGCAATTACTAATATAACAATGTACGATGCCGATGGCGTTGCACAAAATAATGGTAGGGCAGGTACATTTACCGCTAAATATGGTTCTAACACCGTAGAAAATGCAAGTGCATCTGTAAATACATATCCATTATTTAATGGTCAAACTATTGTTATATCTAATATCACACCAGCAAATGGTATGAAGTTAAGCACCGTAACAGCAGGCATAACTGCAAACCTTGCAAGTTCTAACAATGTATATACCTACACAGTTACTACTGGCGGCGATACAATAGAACTTCATATGGAATATAAGGTTTATACAATTAGTTTAAACCCACAATCTAATACAACCGCAGGTACAGCAGTAGTTTACGAGAAGTATAATACAAACTACTTTGCAAACCTTGCTGCAACAAATAACATAACTTCTATAACAATTCCTACTTATACAGGACACACATTTAAAGGTTATTACACACAACAAAACAGCATTCTATCTAAAACAACACTAAATCAAGCACAAGGCACACAAATTATAGACGAAGACGGAAACATTGTGGCTTCTAAAACATACTTCGATAACACCAACACAACAAATGATGCTACAACAATTTACGCTTTGTGGATAATAAACGCTTATTCAATAGTTGGTACACCTAATAGTGCTAGCCTTGGTAGCGTAACAGGTAGTGGCGATTACTTGTATGGCGAAACTTGGACACTAACAGCCGTGGCTAACGAAAACTGCGAATTCTACGAATGGCGCGAAAATGACACAGTATTCTCTAATAGTGCAACAATATCTGGTACAACAGGCTTAGCCGACCGCACATTTATAGCATACTTCCGTCCACTTTCTGCCGAAGTAGATGGTGTTAAATTCTACTACACTGTAAATGATGATAACTTAACTTGTACATTAAACCGTGTAGTTATGAGTAAATCTGGCACACTTACAATTCCAGATAAACTAAATGGTTACACCATAACAGCAATGCGTAACGGTACACAAACAGATAACATAACATATCTAGAAACATCAAACCCAAGTGTAAGTTATAACAAGACAGCAGATACTACAACACGCACTTACATAACAGGCTTAGTTCTAAACTGTGCACACTGCGTAAATATTGGTGATAACGCATTCTTTAACACTAATATAGCCAACAATGTTGTATTGCCAAATTCTGTTACAACAATAGGTACACAGGCATTCCGCAACTCTAAGATTACACAAATAACCTTAAATAACGGATTGCAAACAATAGGCAATAGGTCGTTTGCACACTGTGAACAATTAACTTCGGTTAACATTCCAAGTAGTGTAAACAACATACAACAAGGTGCCTTTGGTGCAACTTATGCATTAACTACATTTAACTTAGACAATGCTAACACAACATACACCTTATATAACGATATAATCTACACCAAAGATTATTCTAAGATTGTTTCTTGCCCAAGTGGCAAAACAAGTGTTTGGAGTATAAACGAAGAAGTTAATACTAATATCTTTAACACCAACGCTACAAGCATAGAAGTATTAGCATTCTGGGGTGCTAGAAATATAACTGGCAACTTAATAATTCCTCAAAACTTAACAACAGTAAGTGCTCAGGCATTCTATGAATGTAGCGGTGCTACCGCAATAACCTTGCACGATAGCCTAACCACAATTCAAGAAGGTGCATTTGCTGGTTGTGTGGGTGTAAACACAAGAATTATTATTCCTGCAAGCATTACAACAATTAATACATCTGCATTCAATGGCTTAACATCTTGCCCAGAAGTATTATTTATGCACAACAGTATTGCTACACTAAACTTAGGCGAAGCTAGTGAATTTACAGGTGGCAAAGCAGATGTTGCTTACATCTTCCGTGATACACAAGCACATGTAAATAGTTGGGGTAAATTTACTGCAACTCACTTTACAAATACAAACTTCCACTTTGCTGTAAAAATAACCTTTGATAGCAATGGTGGAGAAAACACAATAGACCCAATTTACGAGTATAACAAGTTTACAACTCCTAGCGATGTTGGTAGCAATGTTATATTAGAAAGTTGGAACACAAACGCTGTTGAAACAGGTACAAGTTATAACATTAATACTCAATATAATGTGCCTAACACAGATACAACACTTTACGCTATTTGGACACGCGGTATAACCACAATAGATAACGCTACTTATAAATTCCACATAACTAACCGTGTAAACAAAACTTGTGAGTTAGATAATGTGCTTATGAGTTCTCGCGGGGCATTGGTAGTTCCTAACAAACTAATAGATTACACTATAACCACAATGCGTGATGGTAATGCTGAAAATAACGAAAACGGTGGTGTGTTTGTTCAATGCACAAGTTATATGGACAGCATAGACCTATCTAACTTGACAGGCTTAACAAATATTGGTGCTTATGCATTTAATGGTGCTAGGGTAGCAAGTATTATAATACCTAATACTGTTACAACACTAAACAACCTTGCATTCACTAACTTAACCGAAGTAACACAAATCAACATTCCTGCAAGTGTTACAACTATTAATGGTGCTTTTGGTAACAACGCTAACTTAATTAAATTTACAATAGATAATGCTAACACAACATTTGTTGTTAAAGATGACGCTGTTTATACCAAAAACTACACTACATTAGTGGCTTACCCAACAGGTAAAACTGGCACTTGGACCGATGCTATTGATAATCGTGTTACTACAATAGGCAACAACGCCTTCCGTGGTGCTACAAAACTTTCGGGCACTTTGGTTGTAAATAGTACAATAACAAACATTGGTGATGGCGCATTTAACGATTGCACAAACTTAACACGCGTTCACTTCTTACACAATGATATCTCTACATTAAATGTAAGTTCTTCATTTAAAGGTCAAAACGCTAATGTTGTTTATGCATTCTATGACTATCAAAACAGAGTTAATAGTTGGGCTAAATTTACTACAACAAACTTTACAAATGCTAGTTATAATCAACTATATAAAGTAGAGTATAACAGCAATGGTGGTGATGGTGTAAACCCAGGCTTCTATGACATTTCAGGCAGCGTTTACACAACTCCTACTTCTGCTGGAACTTATACAGCCGATGATAAATATCGTATTGTTGGTTGGAACACCTTAGCTAATGGTTCGGGCACTCACTTTGGTGTTGGTGTAGAGTATAACATTCCTGCTCAATCTAACCACGACTTTACACTATACGCCGAATGGCATGCTCCTGTTAGCGTAACAGTTACTACAAACCTTGCAACTGCAAATGTAAGTAGTAATATTATAGATGTTCCTTATGGTTCGGAACAAACTGTTACAACTTCAACCTTAGATGCCGAGTTTACATTTGATGCTTGGTACTATCTAGATGACTATAACACCAACAGTGTTAATGCTGTAAAACTAAGCCTAAATTCTACTTACACATTCGTAGTAACTCAAAACATAAGTTTAATTGCTGTTTACAATTACAGCGGTAGCGATGTGGTAGATATAAACCACGCAGATAAACTTATTTGGTTACAAAATGTAGTAAATAGTGGTATAAGCTTTAATGGCATAACCTTCCGATTGAACCTAGATATAAACCTAGACGAATTAGTAGATGCAACTTGGGTGGGTATAGGTAACGAAACCTACAAGTTTGCAGGTATCTTTGATGGTAGAGGTCATACAATATCTAACAGTGCACAATCTAACTTATTTGCAACAGGCACATTAGGTGTAGTTCGCAATGTATTTACAGGCGGAAACTTACACGCAAATGTAACCGTGATAATAGACCCAGAATACGCACTAAAAGATGATGACAACAATCTAGACGACATCGACGAAGAAGGAACACCACGATAAACAAAAAGACAAGGACTAAACAACCCTTGTCTTTTTTATTTTGCGTTTATTCTATTTTTTAATGGGTATATTTGTTATATGTTAGTACTTTATATATCTTTATTAATATGCCTTCTTTTGTTTGTGGTGCTGTTGCCAAAAAAGAAAAGACTAGCCCTAAAAGTTTATAAGTTTTTAAGACTTAAACCTATAAAAAAACAATTTCTTTTTACAAAATTCTTATTATTTAGCAACAAAAATGCAAAATTTTACGCAGAGTTAAATGGTAACTTTTATATAATTTTTGCCACAAATGTAAGGGTAGAGTTTAATTTTATAATGGCGGGTACTATGCAGTTTTTAAACGCAAACCCGCATTTTATAAAAGGCAACTATTCGCAAAACGATAGTGCATACCATATAAACACAAAAGTGCATAGCAGTTATGCAAAAGTTAAAGAACTAAACATAATTATAAAAAACTGTCAATACAAGTGGGATGGTGTAAAAAACGCATTAGTTTTGTGGTATAACAATGTAAAGTATTATGTTATATTTAATCAAAAACTAAAACCACTATCTAATACGCCAAGCAAACTTAGTTTCTATAATTTAAACAATATAGATATAAACTACAACAGTTTTAATTTTAAAAGTACTAATAAAGAAGAAAAACAAAAGTTTTTGCAACAATTTTTTGGCTTTTATAATACAAAACTTTGGCAAAATAAAAAAGAATTTTATTATACTTTTTTATCTAAAAACACCCTGCAAAAGAATTATTTTTTAACGCTAAAAACAAACTCTAAAACCATAACAAACCTATACAAAATTGCCGACCAAGACTATTTAAACACAAATTTAAATAGTTATTATTTATTGCTTAAAAGCAACAAAGTAAAAATTAACTTAACAGATTTAGGTTTTAGTGATATTATAGATTTAAAAGTAAATAAACAATATTTATCATTAACTGATATGAGCACAAACTATAAGTGCTATTTAAAGTTTTCGCAATGTATAGTAAGTGCCTTTTTGGGTTGTAGGTTTGGTAAGTTGTTTTTATATATAAATTTAAAAAAGCCCTGTATTTTAGAGTATTTGCCTTTTAGTTTAAATTTTGATACCAACTTATTTATACAAAACCCAATAAAAAAGTTGATTGTACAAAATAGCTTTAATATTGATGTACTTAGATGTGGTATAAAAGATATGACGCTAAATAGCATAATAACAAAACTAAACAACCTAACTATTTTAGGGGTGGAAGTTGATGTTTTTAATATACTTAATGGTCTGTATTTAAATAATTTGCCCATCTACACACAATTTTTAATAGCCAACTTATTATTAAGCGTTTGTGTGGTATATAATAAAAGTTTAAATAAAGATGCGCAAAAGTTTGTTCTAAACACTTTAAAGCACGCAAATCAATATAAAAAAGTAGAAGTTTATTGCTTTTTATCTAAACTTATAACATTAATAAAAAAGCCTTCGTTGCAAGACTTTATATTAGAATATTTAAATATAAAACATCAGTTTTTGCTAGATAATTTTGAATATACAATAACCAACTATTTTGGCATAAAGGTGATAAAAAACAATCTTATATTTACTAAGCCAAAGACTAATTTTAAAATGGAATTATGCATAAACAACAACCACATATTGCTTCAAACCGGCAAAAAAGATGTAACTTTTATAAACAACATAACTTATTACGGGCAAAATCAGTTGTCGCTTAAAAACGGTTGTAAAAATGCCTATATAATGTGTTCGACAAACTAAATAAAACGCCATACATTATTGCAAAAATTGTGACTTTGTGTTACAATAGCATACGAGGTGTTTTAAATGGAAAGTTTGTTTGAAAATCAGGCAAAAAAGAATGCGCCACTTTACGAGCGTATGCGCCCTAGTTGTATAGACGACTTTATTGGGCAAGAGCATATAGTAAGTAAAAATTCGCTATTAAACCGTGCAATTAGGTCGGATATGCTGGGCAGTTGCATTTTTTTTGGGCCACCCGGAACAGGAAAAACGACACTTGCAAACATAATAGCCAATACCACAAAAAGCAGGTTTGTAAAACTAAACGCTGTGTCTAGTGGTGTAAGTGATGCAAAAAAAGTTATGGACGAAGCTAAACAGCATTATCTAATGTATGGAAAGCCAACATACTTACTATTAGACGAATGTCACCGATGGAATAAGGCGCAATCAGATAGTGTGTTGTCGGCAATAGAAGAGGGGTATATAATTTTTATTGGTTCTACCACCGAAAACCCTTTTATTGCAATGACTAGGGCTATTGTATCTAGGTGCCGTGTCTTTGAGTTTAAACCGCTTTCTACAAAAAATTTAAAAGACGCACTAAACAGGGCAATAAAAGACAAGCAAAACGGGCTTGGCAACTTAAATATAAAAATTGATGAAGATGCCCTAAACCATTTGGCGTGGGCAAGTAATGGCGATTTAAGATGTGCACTAAATGCCTTAGAACTAGCAGTTAAAACAACACCACTAAATAAAGATAATGTAATAGAAATAACAAAACAAGTGGCTAGCGAAAGTATCCAACAAAAAGTGCTATCAACAGACGAGAATATGTATTATGATATGCTTTCCGCCTTTTGTAAAAGCATACGCGGAAGCGATGCCGATGCTGCTCTTTATTGGTCTAATAGATTAATTGGTGCGGGGTGCGACCCTTTGCTTATTGCAAGGCGATTAATGGCTCATTGTAGCGAAGATATAGGTATGGCAGATAGCAACGCACTTCTACTTGCTACATCTGCTTTAATTGCACTAAAAAATATGGGGCTGCCCGAGGGGAATATTCCACTATCTCACGCCATAATTTATGCTTGCGAAGCACCAAAATCTAATAGTGTAGTTATGGCAATAGAAAAGGCAAAATATGATGTAGAGCATTTTGGAACAGATAAAGTGCCAAACCACTTAAAAAACCACCCAACACTAGACCATAAAGAACCATATAAATACCCGCACGATTTTGGTGGGTATGTATATCAGCAATATTTGCCCGATTCTATAAAAGACCATATATACTATACACCAAGTCAAAACGGGCGCGAAAAAGGGCTTGTTAGAAGAAAGGTTTTTAAACCAAATCAAAAATAATATAATACAAAACTATTGTCAAAATACTATACCTCTGCTATAATAAAGCGTAAAATTTTGGTTTTTGTGCCACACAAGGAGATTATAATGAACTATCAACAAATAAAACAAGAACTAACAAAAGAAAACGAACTTTTTAGTTTAGAAAATCAAAACATTAAATTTAGTCAACCAAGTTCTTTTACACTAAAAATGCGAAAGGCAAATAATTTAATTGACGACATTGTTATAGATGTCGAGCCATACAAAAGCGAAATAGAAAAAAAAGAGTATTATGGCTTTTCTATATACTTTGCAAATATGGTTTCGGGTGATGTTATAAGAAATAGTATATATAAAACAAATGTATTGTTTGATACTGATTTAACAGAAGAAGAATATAAAGAAATATTAGAAAACAAAGATAAACTTATAGGTGTAAATTGCAAAGATATCAACTATGGATATATGCTTAATATGAAATCTAAAAGTTTTATTTTAACAAAGCTAGATAAAAAAGATAACTTAAAATTAAGAGTAAACAACATAAACAACTTAATTCGCAACTTCTACACAAACAAAGAAGATTTAAAAGATTTAACAGTCGAGCAATATGTACATAACTGTACGCTTTCTAATTTATTATTAAAGTATGTTTCTAAACAAGTACCTGCAATTACTTTATCTAGCGCTTTTCGTAGTGTTAAGTTTTTTAAAGAAAGCGAAGATAGGGCAACAATATCTAAGGGCAACGAATTATTAACACAATTAGAACAGGATTTTGATTTAATAAAAAACTATAATTCGCTATCTGCTTCGGCTGCACGAAAGTGGGCACAAGTGCAAGGTGTTGTGCAAGAGAAAAAGCAAGCCCAAGCCCTACAATTAATGCCACAAATGGATTATGACAAAACAATAGTAAGTAACGCATTTAAATTAGATTAAAAGCAGTGAATTTCACTGTTTTTTTTATTATAAATAATGCTATAAAGCGTTTGCCAAAACACTATACTTTTGTTATAATAAATCATTATTACAAAAGGGGAAGACTTATGGAATTAAAAAAGATAGAAACATTAAAAGGCACACAAACCGAAAAGAACTTAATGGCAGCATTTGCTGGCGAAAGCCAAGCCCGCAACAAATATGACTATTTTGCAAGCGTTGCCAAAAAAGAAGGCTATGTGCAAATTGCTAATTACTTTACCGAAACTGCATTAAACGAAAAAGAACACGCAAAAATTTGGTTTAAACTTTTTAATGGTATGGGAACAACCAAAGAATGTTTAAAATGGGCAGCCGAAGGCGAAAACTATGAATGGACATCTATGTACGAAGAGTTTGCTAAAACTGCCGAAAAAGAAGGCTTTTTAGATATAGCAAAACTATTTAGAGGCGTAGGTGATATTGAAAAGCACCACGAAGAGCGCTTTAAAGACTTGTTAAACAACATAGAACAAGGCAAAACATTCAAACGCGAAGAAGAGCAAGAATGGGTATGTTTAAATTGTGGTCACCACTATTTTGGCAAAACTCCACCCGAAGAATGCCCAATATGTGCGCACCCACAAGCATATTTTGCTTTAATTAAAAAAGATTATTAATTGCAAGGCAGTGGCCTTGTTTTTTTGTTTGTCAAAAATTTAAAACCTTTGTCGAAACAAATTTTTATATATAAAACTGTTTTGTTTTGTAAATATGATGTACTAAAATGTAGATGTACATAGGAGGTACACCAAAATGGAGGCAAATAAAACCGTTAGCATAAAATCTACTGCAAAACAGGCAAAGCACCGCTTAATTAGTGGTTATTGGAACGATATACGACAAAAGCGCGAAGATTATTTTAACAAAATAAATTATATAGACCGCGAAAAGTTACAAAAAACCTATTCAAACCGAATAGAGCGAAAACTAAAAGAAGAAAATTCAGCCGACCCCGATGCGCTGTTATATAAAAAGGTGTGCAAACTTCAAGCACAAGATACTTTTGTTTTAAACCCCATAAGCCAACTTATTAACCACGACGAGTATGATAAATTAACAGATAGCGAAAAGCAGATATACTTAATGCGTTTAACAAAAAAGTATAATCAGTTGTTAGAAAGATATAACGAAGAACAAAAAGAAAGTATGCTAAATTATGCAGTAAAATAAATAAAAAATTAAAGGGGTTTTGCCCCTTTTTTACTTGCCAAATATGTGGTTTGTTGGTATCATTTTGTATTATATACAAAAGGATTTTTATATGAGCAGCATTATAGATAGTTTAAACGCCGAACAAAAAGCACCAGTTTTGTGTACCGAAGGTGCAGTGTTAGTTACTGCGGGGGCGGGCAGTGGCAAAACTAGGCTTTTAACACATCGTATTGCTTATTTAATAAACGAAAAAGGCGTTGCACCACAAAACATTTTAGCAATAACTTTTACAAATAAAGCAGCCAACGAAATGAAAGTGCGTATTTCGCGTATGGTGCCAAATGCTCAAAATGTTTGGATTTCTACCTTTCATAGTATGTGTGTTACAATTTTGCGTAGGAATATCGACAAATTAAGTGGGTATAACAGCCGTTTTAGTATATATACCGACACCGAAAAAAATAAGGTGCTAAAAGACATTTATAATCAAATAGGCATAACCGAAGACAGTACAAAAAAGAACATAGAGTACCATATATCTTGTATTAAAAATGGGAATTATGCATTAGGCGATTATTTAAACAACCTTGTAGGAAGTGTAGATAACGATTTATTAGAAGAAGTTTATACCAAATACAATAATACATTAAAGCAAAATAATGCACTAGATTTTGATGACTTGCTTGTTAAAACTTACCAGTTATTACACACTAACCCCGAAGTGTGTGCATACTATCAAGACTTGTTTAGGTATATACACATAGACGAATTTCAAGACACCAACACCGTACAATATGATATTGCTAGTATTTTGGCTCGTAAATGGGGCAATATTTTAGTTGTAGGTGACGAAGACCAGTGCATTTATGGTTGGCGTGGCGCTAATATAGAAAACATAACCAACTTTAAGCGCGATTTTCCTAATGTTAAGGTGTTTAAACTAGAACAAAATTATAGGTCAACAAAAAAGATATTAAACAAAGCCAACCTTGTTATTGCCAACAACGAGCAACGCCTTAAAAAGACTTTGTGGACCGAAAACGACGAAGGTGCCGAAGTTAATTGCTATATAGCCGATAACGACCGAAGTGAAGCCGACTATGTAACCCGAACAATACATAATCTTGTAGAAAACTTTGGCTATAAATATAAAGATATTGCCATTCTTATGCGCTATAACGCACCAAGCAGGCTTTTTGAAGAGTATTTGTTGCAATACAACATACCATATAAGGTTTTGGGTGGGTTTAAGTTTTACGAGCGTGTTGAAATTAAAAACATAATTGCATACCTTAGGGCTATTATAAACCCACAAGACAACGAAAGTATTTTGCGTATTATAAACTACCCAAAACGCGGAATTGGTGATAGTGTTATAACCGAGTTGCAGCAAAAGGCAGGGTTAAATAGTTATGTAGATGTTATAAAAAATGCGCAAAACTACAATTTTAGCCCAAGTGTATATAAAAAACTTGATACATTTTGCAAAATCTATAACAACCTAGAAGAACAATCTAAAATTTTAGGTGTAACCGAGTTTGTAAAATATATGATAGATTTTATAGACTTTAAGGCGCAATTTAACCCAAAAGACGAAGAAGAATTTAACAAAATTCAAAACATCGACCAATTTGTTGCCAGCGTAAACGATTTTGAACAGTCTAACCCAAATAGCACCTTAACCGACTATTTGCAATCTATAACACTAACTAGCGATATAGACACAGTGCAAGAGGACGACAATAATGTGTTAGTTAGCACTGTTCACGCAGTAAAAGGGCTAGAATATAAAGTTGTGTTTATAGTAGCACTCGAAAACGGAATGTTCCCAATAATTCGAACAGGCGACAGGCCAAGTGATATGGAAGAAGAACGCCGACTTATGTATGTTGCCATAACTCGTGCTTGCGAGCGTTTATATTTAACAATGGCGCGCCGTAGATATTTATATAACCAAGTAAAATACCAAGATATAAGTCCGTTTTTAGAAGAAATGGGCTATTCGGGCAACGAATATGATAACTTTAGTTCTAGTTTTAGTGCAAGTTTTAGGGCGAATGCCGATGTATATACCACACCAAAACCACAAACAACACAAAGTATAAATAATGTGTTTAATGCAAAAATTCAATCACAGCAAAAAGATATATCTTCGTATGTTGCTGGCGTAAAAGTTATGCACCCAAAATTTGGTGTGGGTGTAATAATTGATGACAGTCATTTAAAAGACAACCGTACAATAACAATTAATTTTGATATAGTTGGAAACAAAACTTTAAGTTTAGACTATGCACCTTTGCAAATATTAAAAAAATAGGAGAAAACAATGGTAGAAGAAAAGATAAAACAAGAAATAGAACAACTTGTTAAAGACCTAAATATTTATAACTATCATTATCATGTATTAGATAAGCCAATTATATCCGACGGCGAATACGATAAACTTTATTATCATTTAGTAGATTTAGAGCAGCAAACAGGCTATATATTGCCCGACAGCCCAACACAGCGTGTTGGTGATGCCGTTATGGAAGGTTTTTCTAAATTTAGCCACAAAGTTCAACTTTATAGTTTAGATAAAGCACAAAACTTTGCCGAACTAGAACATTGGTATAATGGGGTTGTGCAAAAGTTTCCAGATTCTACCTTTACAATAGAATATAAGTTTGATGGGTTAAGGTTGGCACTTACTTACGAAAACGGGCTTCTTACAACCGCAGCCACTCGTGGAAACGGATTAGTCGGCGAAGATGTAACAGCACAAGTAAAAACCATACGCAGTGTACCACTTTCTATTAATTTTAAAGATAAAATAATAATAGAAGGTGAAGGCATAATGCTTATTAGCCAACTAAATAAATACAATCAAAACAACAAAGATGGCTTAAAAAATGCTCGAAACGCTGTTGCGGGCGCTATTCGAAACCTCGACCCAAAGGTTACCGCTAGCCGAAATTTAGACTTTTTTGCCTACGGCATACCATATATCGAAAACAAACAGTTTGCAACGCAAGACGAATTAAGGCAATTTTTAATTGATAACAAGTTTTTAGTAGGCGACTTTTTTGAAGTTAAAAAAAGTATAAAAGATATAGAAAAAGTAATAACACATATAGGCGACATTCGCAACATCATAGACATTCTTATAGACGGGGCTGTTGTAAAACTAAACGAAATATACAACCGCGAAAAACTTGGCTATACTATAAGATTTCCTAAATGGGCGCTTGCTTATAAGTTTGCACCACTAGAAGTTACTACAAAGTTAAAAAATGTTATATGGCAAGTAGGTCGTACAGGCAAAATAACACCACTAGCAGTTTTAGATCCCGTAGATATTGCAGGTGCAACAGTTAAGCGTGCTACTTTAAACAACTATGATGATATTTTACGCAAACAAGTAAAAATAAATTGCCGAGTATTTTTACGCCGAAGCAACGAAGTTATACCCGAAATTTTGGGTGTAGCACAAGAGGACGAAACCTGCAAGCCAATTCCTTGCCCAACTGTTTGCCCAAGTTGTGGCACACCTTTGCAAAAAGACGGTGTACTTATTTATTGCAACAATAAATATAATTGTCCCGAACAACTAAAACAGCGCATAATTCACTTTTGTTCACGCGATGCAATGAATATAGAAGGCATACGCGACAAAACAGTAGATGTATTATTTGATAAATTAAAAGTAAAAACAATAGACCAAATATATACATTAAGTAACGACGACTTATTAACGCTAGAAAAGTTTAAAGACAAAAAAACCACCAACTTACTAAACTCGCTTAACAAGTCGAAACAAGTAAACTATGCTAACTTTATATATGCATTAGGAATAGATAATGTAGGTATAAAAACCGCCAAAGATTTAGCAAAGCGCTATAAAACATTTAAAGACCTAACAGATGCCAAAGTAGAAAGTTTAAGCAGTATTCGCGATATAGGTAAGATTGTAGCACAAAGTATAGTAGATTATTTTAATGACGAGTATAACAAGCAAATAATACAAAACTTGTTTAACAACGGCGTTGATATTATATATAACAGTAAAAACGCTTCTAACAAATTAGAAGGAAAAACATTTGTGCTAACAGGCACTTTGCCAACACTTACACGCAACGAGGCAACAAAGATTATAGAAGATAATGGCGGTGCGGTATCTTCTTCGGTAAGTAAACAAACATCTTATGTATTATTAGGCGAAGACGCTGGGTCAAAACTTCAAAAGGCTTTGGCGCTGGGTGTTCCTACAATTAGCGAAACCGAATTTTTGGATATGCTAAAATAATTGACAGAAAGTTAGTACTGTGTTAGAGTTATCTATGTATTTATAAGGAGTATATAATGGATTTTGATATTAAAGAAGCCCAAAATTTAGCAAAGTTATCTAGACTAGAATTTACAGACGAAGAACTAAAAGAGTATGTAAAAGAATTTAAGGCAACATTACAACAAGTATCAGTTATTGAAAGTGTAGATGTAAGCAGTTTAAATGCCCAACAGTTAGACGATATAGTAGATATAACTAACTTGCGTAAAGACGAAGTTGTTAATACATTTACACAACAACAAGTAGTGCAAAATGCACCCGATAAAAAAGATGGTGCATTTTTGGTGCCAATAACAGTAGAGTAGGAGGAAGTTGTGAACTATTTAGATTTAGATATAACACAAGTAAGGCAATTAATAAAAGATAAAAAAGTTAGTAGTGTGCAATTAGTTAAGGAATGCTTAAACAGAATAGAACAAACAAAAGACTTAAACGCTCTTAATGAAGTTTATGCCGATATTGCCTTAAAGCGTGCAAAAGAGATAGATAACAAAATAGCACTAGGCGAAGATGTAGGTGTGTTAGGCGGTGTGCCTATTGTTATAAAAGATAATATTAATATGGTAGATACTAAAACAACTTGTAGTAGTAAGTTTTTACAAAACTATGTTTCGCCATATAACGCCACAGTTGTACAAAAACTATTAGACGCGGGGGCGGTTATTATTGCTAAGGCAAATATGGACGAGTTTGCTATGGGTAGTAGTAACGAAAACTCGGCTTTTGGCCCTGTTAAAAACCCAATAGATAACACTTGCGTGCCAGGTGGTTCTAGTGGTGGTTCGGCTTGTACAGTTGCCGCAAAACAATGCTTTGGTGCGTTGGGTACTGATACTGGTGGTTCTATACGCGAACCTGCAAGTTTTTGTGGTGTTGTAGGTTTAAAACCAACTTATGGCCGTGTATCTCGCTTTGGTGTAGTTGCTTTTGCAAGTAGTTTAGACCAAGTAGGTCCGCTTACTCGAACGGTAGAAGATAGTGCTTTAATGTTAAGTGTTTTATCTGGGCAAGACAAGCACGATATGACTGCATCAACAAAACCAGTAGATGATTATTTAAAAGACATAGATAAAGGCGTTAAGGGATTGAAGATAGGTATTCCTAAACAATTCTTTAATAATAAACTAGACCCACAAGTTATGCAAAGTTTAACAAACGCTATACAAACATATAAACAACTTGGTGCCGAAATTGTAGATGTAGATTTAAAAAGTGTAGATACAGCATTATCTGTTTATTATATAATTTCTAGTGCCGAAGCAGCCAGCAACCTAGCGCGTTTTGACGGCGTAAAATATGGCGTAAGGGCAAAGAACTATGAAGACTTAGTAGATTTATATTACAAATCTCGTACACAGGGCTTTGGTAAAGAAGTAAAACGCCGTATAATGCTTGGCAACTATGTTTTATCTAGCGGGTATTTTGATGCTTATTACAACAAAGCAAAAAAGGTTCAACAACTTATAAAATCGGAATTTATAAATGCATTTAAACAATGTGATGTTATTTTAGCTCCAACAACGGCAACCGTTGCCTTTAAGTTGGGCGAAAAATCACACGACCCAGTTTCGATGTATTTAACCGATATATTTACTGTTCCTGTAAACATAGCAGGCATTCCGTCTATTAGTATTCCTTGTGGTAAAAACGATAAGGGTATGCCAATAGGTATGCAACTTATGGCAAAACATTTTAACGAAGCAACAATTTTTAGAGTAGCAAATGCATTCGAAAAAACAACAAAGGAGGGCAAATAATGAGTGATTACGAAGTAGTTAT
>CADAJB010000020.1 GCA_902788085.1 uncultured Eubacteriales bacterium | reverse complement strand
TTGCAAAACTTAAAGAAGCTGGCGCAGAAGGCGAACTTAAATAATTGTGTTATCTACAATTAAAAAAGACTGCTAATTATAAGCAGTCTTTTTAATTTTGTTCGTATGATTGATTAATTAATTCAGCAATATAGTCTATATCTTCAAATTTAGTTAACTCACATTTCCAATTTAATTGATACCATTTGTTCTTTCTTGGTATGTTTTCCCCAAACATTTTTGGATTATTAATTGGTTTTGTCATATGAATAGTAAGTTTTGTTTTGCAAACATGGAACTCTGCAAATACTTGACTTCTTTTCCAAGCAATTCTATTAGATGTTGAGTATGCTTCAACGACTCTTTCATTTCTTTCTATGTCTTCAAAAGTAGAGTGTAGTTTTCTATACAACGAACAGTAAAACTCATATTTCTCTTGCTTTTTTAAATAGTCTTCAACTGGATAATGATCTTTTGTTTTTGTAAAATGCATAGTCATACAAATATCTCCCTTTAAATTTTACAAAACTATACATCATTTTATGATGTAAGTCAATTATTTTACATCAGTTTGTGATATATAAGTAAATATGAAAGATTTTAATTTAGCCAAAAGGGTAGGCAGCAACATAAAAGATGCTTGAAAGTTTGCTGGGCTTACGCAGTTGCAAATGGCACAAAAGTTGTGTATGACGCAACAACAATATAGCCGTTTTGAAAATGGGGTTTTTGAATTAAACTACCAGCAAATTTTGGCTATTTGTGAAATTTTAGACATTTCGGCTAATGATATTTTTAATATATAAAACAAAAAGCGACTTTTAAAAGTCGCTTTTTATTTTAAGAATCATAATCGTATGGAATTTTGTTTTTCTTTTCGCCTTTAAAATTTTTAATAAAGCCGTCTTCAACAACACACCACCAGCGTGGGTCTTTGCTTGGTAGTTCGTCCCAAACAGTATCCATAGTGCCAAAGCCACGCTCAACGAATTCTAAATCTTTAATTTTAATAGGTATAATGATATCATCTTTTACCATATTGGGGTCAATAAAACAAACTTCAAAATCGTTATCTCTAATTTCTGCTGTAATTATATCTCCAATCATACCTTTATGAACGCCCCATTCGGCATATTCGGGTCTGTCATTAATAACTTTTACTTTGTCATAAATAATCATGATGCCCAGCCTCCTAGTAAGGTATTATTTTTTAATTTTCCATTACTAAAAACCATATATGCAGTTTTAATTTTATACAGCTTTCCATATTTATCATTTATTCCAGGAATAAAAACATTTATGTTAATTTTAAAACCATAATTGTTATGTATTAATTTAACATAATCTCCTTGTATATATGCTTCTTTTGTTTTATTTAGCAAAACATTTATAAAATTGTTCGTATTATAATATCCCATAGATTTTATCCAATCTTTTTTATTTTTAATTGTATATTCAATTTTGCCATTGGGAATTATCAATTTTATATCACTTGGTTCTGGTGTTTTAAGGGGGAGTTCTACACAATGACAGTGGGGATGATATAACCCTTTATCTTCACTTTGAATTTCCATTCCGTTATAGTTAAAATTTTCGGGTTTTTTACCTTTCTCGTTTTTAAACCAACAGTAATTAATAGATGTGCATTTGCCACAATGCGGTACTGTTAATAATGGTATTACACCAGTACTATATGGAAAAATGTCTATGGTAAATGGATTTCTTGCATCCATTATTTTTATCCATTCACTAAATATTACATCTAACTTTTCTTTTAGTCCTTTAGATATATTCATTATAACACAATTCCTTTTATTTTGTTTAGTTTTTTGGGGTATTTTTTATAAATAAATAAGATTAGGCAATATAGTTAGTATCTAATCTTATATAATTCTATCATATGTTTTTATAAAAGCAATGTTTGTTGTTTGTTTTTTACTTGAAATCTGTTTGCTATTTTGTTACAATTAAACAAAGGGGAAGTTTATGGTATATCGCACATTTAATGTTAAGGCAGATGCGCCAACGGTTGAACTAGCACTTGCTAATATAGAAATAGAAATTCAGCGTTGCCGTAGCGAAGGCATAAAAGTGTTAAAAGTTATACACGGCTATGGTTCTAGTGGTGTTGGTGGAGAAATAAAAAAGGCACTGTCGCGTTGGTTGATGTTTAAGAAAAAGCAGCATTTTATAACAGATTATATAAAGGGCGAAGAGTGGCCAACATCGGTTAGGGCTGCAAGGTATAAAAAAGAATTTCCCGAAGTGTTGGGGGATATGGAATTATATTTTATAAATCCGGGGCTAACTATTATAATTTTGTAAAACAAAAAAGACTACTTGTTAATAGTCTTTTTATTTTACCTAAAATCTGGGTGTTCTTTGTCGAACTTTGGCAATTCGTTTTTAAATACACCACCAATAATTTCGGCAGCCTCGGTCATTAATTCTTTTGTGTGTGTTGCTGTATAACTTGTACGCAAAATAGATTCACCAACAGGCACAGCAGGGCTGATTGCCGAGTTTACATAAACACCTTTATCAAACAGAACTTTGCACGCGTATAATGTGCGGAAGTCTTTATATGTATTAATAGGAATAATAGGTATAACCTTATCTTTTGTATCTTTAATAGGTACGCCGTTGCGTTTTAATTCGCCGCGCATAAAGTCGGCAATGTTTTGAAGGTTTTTAACGCGTTGTGGTTCGGCCTTTAAAATGCGTAATGCTTGCAATGCAGCAGCCACACAAGCAGGTGGGTTACTTGCAGCAAATATAAATGGGCGAGAAGTGTGTTTTGTGTATTCTATAACAGACTTTTTAGCAGCCATAAAACCACCCAAAGAAGCCAAAGATTTACTAAATGTACCCATTATAATATCTACTTCGTCTTCCATATTAAAGTATTCGCCAGTACCACGGCCATGTTCACCAATAACACCCAAGCCGTGTGCATCGTCTATCATTAGGCGTGCACCATACTTTTTCTTTAATGCAACAATTTCGGGTAGTTTGCAAATATCTCCACTCATACTAAATACACCGTCGGTTACAATTAAAATACCTTTATCTGCTGGAACTGATGCAAGTTGACGCTCTAAATCTTGCATATCTCCGTGCTCATATCTTAACATCTTAGCATAACTTAAACGGCAACCATCATAAATACTTGCGTGGTTCTCTTTGTCGCAAATTATATAGTCGTTTCTACCAGCAATGGCACTAATAATACCTAAGTTGCTTTGGAAACCACTAGGAAAGCACATAACAGCCTCTTTGTGTAAAAATTCGGCAAGTTCGGCTTCAAACTCTAAGTGTAGGTCTAGTGTACCATTTAAAAACCTAGAACCCGAGCAACCCGAACCATATTTTTCAATGGCTTTTATTGAAGCCTCTTTAACAAGTGGGTGGCTGGTTAAACCAAGGTAGTTGTTACTACCAATCATAATAACTCTGTGGCCTTCCATACTAACAACAATATCTTGTCCACTATCTAAATAGTGAAAGTAAGGATAAACATTCATCTTTTTTATATCGTCTAGTAGTGTAAAGTTCTCACATTTTTCAAAAATATCCATAGTATTCTCCTTTATATAAAAACCATTTTAACAGATAAATATAAATTTGACTACTAATTTTAATTAATTTGTTTAATTTTTATTATGTTCTAAACTTATAAATTAGGCGTTGCTTGCTTGCCAAAACAAATAAAAAAGTGTAAACTAGATATATTGTGAGGTTGCTATGATTAAAATTGAAAATTTGTATTTAGCATATAACAAAGAATATTATGCATTGTATGATATAAACCTTGATATTAACAAAGGTGATAGGGTGGCTTTTATAGGTCCCGAAGGCAGCGGAAAAACAACATTACTTCGTGCTATTGCAGGGTTAGAAAAAATAAGCAAGGGCGATATATTAATAAATGATGTATCTGTTAAAAAGATAGATTTTTCGCACGATTTAAGTTTGGGTTACATCTCGCGCAAGCCTATGTTTTTTGAAAGTAAAACAGTAGAAAAAAATTTAGAATGGGCACTAAAAGTGCGAAATGTAGATAAATCTGAATGGCAAGTGCAAATAGACAGAGTTTTAAATATGTTTGATTTGCAAAAGATAAAAAAAGAACGCCTAAGCACTTTGTGTAGGTCCGATAGGCGTATGGTGCAACTAGCAAGACTTGCTTTGCGCCCATTAGATATTTTGCTTGTTGACGAGTTAGATTTAGATAAAGACAATGCGTTTAAGTCTGTTATAACCGAAGGCATACAACAACTTATAAACACCCAACCAACAGATAAGATAGTTATAGTTGTTTGTAATAGCGAACAAGAATGCCCAAGCTATATAAACAAAAAGGTATATTTAAAATTAGGGAGTATAGAAAATATAAAATGACAAAAGATTATTCGTCTTTAATAGCAATTAATTCAACGCTTTTGGGTAAATTGCTATCTTGTATAAACGAAAAAGATGTAAAGCGTTTTAATAGCATTTTAAACTACGAAAATGTAAAGCGCTTTTTCGCTGACGAAGAATTAGTGCAAACAGTAGAAATATTTTTGTTAAACGACCTAAACATAATTAGGGCAAGCGCACAGGCAAATGTTCATCGCAACACAATGGTGTATAGGCTAGAAAAAATTAAAAAACTTTTGGGGCTAGATATAAAGAAGTTTGAAGATGCAGTAACAATTCAAATAATTATGCTAACTCAAAAAATGACAAAATCTAAAAAAAGAACAAAACCTACTACAAAAACACTTGGTATTCAGCAATTAGATTAAACCAAGTGTTTTTTTATATTCGAGTTAGTTGTTGAATTTTTGAAGGGCTTTCTTCACTTTTGTTTTCTTTTACTTCGGGGGCGGTGTTAGCTGTCTTTTGTTTTTTATTGTTAAGCAACTGCATAATAGTTCCAACAATTTTTATTATAGTTTGTATGTCTATGCCATTATTTTGCGCTTGTGGTTGTTGTGTTGTTAGGTTGTTGTTACTGTTTTGTGCTTCGTAGTTATATGTTGGCAGTTGATAATAAGTGTTTTGTGTTTTTACATCATCTTTTGGTTGAAAGTTAGATAAAGTGTTAGTTATATTAAAAACTTTTTCTAAATTATCTAAATTTAAAATGTTTAAAATATTTTGCAATAAATTCATTTTAACTACCTTTTTGTTTGTCAAAATAATATATGAATTCATATAGTAAATAGTGAAAGACAAAAGGAGGAAAAATAGTTGTCTAGCATAAAAGATTTTAAAAAAGTAGAAAACACTACTACAAAAAACACAATAAATCCCGAAGAGTTACATAAAACAAAAGAAGATTATTCCGATTTAATAGAGTTGTTTTTATCTAAGTATGGGCAAATGGACGAAGATGAACTAATAGCCGAAATGTTAAAGTTAATTAATCTTAAAAAGCAACAGGGCACATACGATGCCGAACAATTAAAGGAACTAGCGGGCAAGGTTACACCGTTTTTAGATGAACAACAAAAACAAAAAATGGAAAGTTTGTTAAAATATTTGTAATGCCCAATTTTAATAAAATTGACCCCGAGTTTTTAACGCAAGTAAAAGTTCAAAGTGCAAACAAAACAATCTGCTTAGTTATGTTAAACAACCTTAATGATTATGTTTACTTAACCAACTGCCAAATTTTATATAAATTTCCGTTTATTAACGCTGTAGGAATAAAAACAGCACATCAAAACATTCTAAATTTAAGTAGTCATAGTTACATTAAATATATATCGTCAGTAAAAAAGGCTAGTGTTTATATTGATAAAGCAAAAAAGCAGATAGAAAACAATGTTATAAAGCCTTTAAATTTAACAGGCAAAGGCACAACTGTGGCTGTTATAGATACAGGGTGCAGTATGCACCTAGATTTAGTTTTAGGCAAAAACCGCATTATTAAGTTTGTTGATTTTATAAACAATAAAAAAACAGCCTACGATGACAACGGGCACGGCACTTTTGTTTGTGGAGTGTTAGGTGGGAACGGGGTTTGCAGTAATACTAAATATTGCGGAATTGCACCTAGTTGCAATATAATAGCCTTAAAAGCACTAAATAGTGAAGGCGAAACACAGGTTTTTACTATTCTTAATGCTATGCAGTGGGTAATAGATAACAAACAAAAATATAATATAGACATTGTGTGTATGAGCTTTGGAAGCCAGCCACTTACACAAAACGACCCACTTGTTGTAGGTGCTGATGTGTTGTGGGATAATGGCATAGTGGTGGTTTGTGCTGCGGGTAACGATGGGGCAAACAATACGGTAAAATCGCCAGCAGTAAGCTCGAAGGTTATAAGTGTTGGTTCGTGCTTTTATAATAACAACCAAATAAAAATAGCCGAGTTTTCGTCTAGTGGGAACTACGAAGGTGTTATAAAACCCGAAATTTTAGCACCAGGTGTAAACATAACAGGGCTAGGCGTTTTAAAAAATTATGTAACAATGTCGGGCACAAGCGTTTCGGCACCAATGGTTGCTGGGGCTGTTAGTTTGATGTTGCAAAAAGATAAAAACCTTGCGCCTAATCAGGTAAAGCACATACTAAAAACCGCTTGTGTACAAAAAGCCGTAGATGCACAAGGCTATAATATTGGCGTATTAAACTTAGCAAATGCAATTAGTTTAATTAGTTAAGTTAGACAAAAATAAAGAAAAATAGTGTAAAAAACGCTATTTTTTTTATTTTTTGCATAGTTTTTTAAGTTAAACTTATTTTGTTAATAAAAGGGGGAAAGAAAATGCAGGTAGATGCAAAAGTTTTTAATGATACGCTTTATCTTTCTATTGTAGGCGAACTAGATGAAAACAGTGCTAACTATGCACGCGCTAATTTAGATAATCAGTTAGATATAAATTTTTATAGGCAAATAATTATAGATTTAAGTAGGCTAGATTTTATGGACAGCACGGGCATAGGTGTTTTAATTGGAAGATATAAAAAGATGCAACAGCGAGGCGTTCCTATTTATATATCAAACCCCAGCAAGCAAGCGGACAAAATTTTTAGAATGAGCGCATTATACGACATAATGCCAAAAATAAATTAAAAGGATTTTAATTATGAACTATATAAATCAAATGACTATTGTGTTTGATGCAATATCACAAAACGAAGGCTTTGCACGAAGCACCGTGGCGGCATTTTGTGTAATGCTTGGCCCAACACTAGACGAAATAACCGATATAAAAACAGCAGTTAGCGAGGCGGTAACCAACTGTGTTGTGCACGCTTATCCTAATGGTAAGGGCAAGATAGAAATTTGGGTGGGGCTAACACAAAACAGCGTGCACATAGCAGTGCGAGATGACGGTGTGGGTATTGCCGATTTTGAACAAGCAAGGCAACCTTTTTTTAGCACCAAAGAAGGTGAAGAACGCGCAGGAATGGGCTTTACTGTAATGGAAAGTTTTATGGATACTTTAAACTTATCTACTCGAAAAAGTGGTGGGGTTGAAGTATTAATGACTAAAAAAATAAAAGGAATACAAAAAATTGGGGGCTTAAATGCAGTGCTATGAGCAAAACATACAATTAATAAAACAGGCACAAAACGGCGACCAACACGCAAAGGATTTACTTATTCAACAAAACTATCCGCTTGTTAAAAGTGTTATAAAAAGGTATTGTAACAAAGGGGTAGAATACGAGGATTTATTTCAACTTGGCTGTGTTGGCTTTATAAAGGCTGTAAATAATTTTGACACAAACTACGATGTAAAATTTAGTACTTATGCTGTGCCTATGATAGCGGGTGAAGTTAAACGCTTTTTGCGAGATGACGGCTATATAAAAGTTAGCCGAGCCATTAAAACGCTGAGCATAAATATAAAGCAGTTTATAAAAGTTTCGCAACAAAAAAATACACCCATAGATATAGATACAATAGCTAATCATTTTAATATAGACCCACAAGAAGTGGTTTTTGCTATGGACGCTAGCAAATATCCAGTTAGTATATTCTCGCCATTAGATAACGAAGATGACGAAGGTTCTACTATTGCTGAGCGCATTAAAGATGACCAAGACTTAAACAAAGACCTAAATCATTTAGTGCTAAAACAGTTAATAAAAAACTTAACACCAAGAGAACAAAAAATAATAATTTTAAGATATTATCGTGATAAAACCCAAAGCGAAGTTGCCAAAATTATGGGCGTATCGCAAGTTCAGGTTTCGAGAATAGAGAATAAAATATTAAAAGCGTTTAAACAAAATTTAGAAGAATAAAATAAGTACTATGCACGCCTAAGTCGTAATTATAGGTTTAACTATGCGCAAAAGTAAAAAGTGCATAGTACTGTGCATAATATATAATGCATTTTAAAACACATAAAAAAGCATTAAACATTTATGCTTTTATATTGTGTTTTTTTGTTTTATATGCTATAATAAACGCGAGGTAAGTTTATGTCTAATATTGATGCTGTAATGCACGAATTGTATGTAATGTACCCAAATATTAAGCCCGAATTAGATTTTACCAACGATTTTCAATTTTTAGTGGCTGTTATACTTTCGGCACAATGTACAGATAAACGGGTTAATTTGGTTACAAAAAATATATTTAACACCTATAAAACACCACAAGATTTTTTAACTTTAAGTTTACATAAGCTAGAAGAAATGATATATTCTACGGGGTTTTATCACAATAAGGCAAAAAACATTTTAGCCTTGTGTAAAGTTTTAACAGAAAAATATAATGGTGTGTTGCCAAAAACTTCGAAGGAACTTGAAGCGTTGCCAGGCGTTGGTCGAAAAACTGCTAATGTAGTAGCAAGTTTTTTGTATAACGAAAATAAAATTGGCGTAGATACTCATGTGTTGCGTGTTACAAATAGGCTGGGGCTAGTTAATGCAAAAACCCCACTAGATGTAGAAAAGCAGTGGTGTAAAAAATATAAAAATTATATAAACCACGATGCACATTTTAGGCTTGTTTTGTTTGGTCGGTATTTTTGTAAAGCATTAAAACCTAATTGTGCCGAATGTAAGTTTACAGCGTTTTGTAAATATTATAAACAACTTAATAGTAAAGGAAAAAATTAATTTATGTTTGTAGATAAAGTAAATATATTTGTAAAAGCAGGAAATGGTGGCGATGGTGCCGTTAGTTTTCGTAGAGAAAAGTATGTGCCAACAGGTGGACCCGATGGTGGTGATGGCGGAAAGGGTGGAAGCATTATTTTTGTTGTTGACCCAAGTTTAAACACATTGTTAGATTTTAGGTTTACAAAGCATTTTAGGGCACAAGATGGGCAAAAAGGTGGCGCTAAAAACTGTGCTGGTAAGTGTGGTGAAGACTTAATTATAAAAGTTCCAGCAGGAACTGTTATAAAAGACAAACAAACACAAAAAGTAATAGTAGATATGATGGCTACTGATGGCACATATACATTGCTTAGTGGTGGTTTTGGCGGAAAGGGAAACCAACACTTTGTTTCTAGTCGTAGGCAAGTGCCAAGGTTTAGTCAACTTGGTCAAAAAACTGACGAACACGAAATTGTGCTAGAACTAAAAACTATTGCAGATGTTGGTTTGATAGGTTTTCCTAATGTGGGCAAATCTACTTTGCTTTCTAGTATAACGGGCGCAAAACCTAAAATTGCAAACTATCATTTTACCACACTTTCACCAAACTTAGGTGTGTTAAAAATGTATGATAAAACTTGTGTCTTGGCGGATTTGCCGGGCTTGATTGAAGGTGCTAGTGCTGGTGTTGGTTTGGGGCACGAGTTTTTGCGACACACCGAACGCACAAGGCTTCTTGTTCATGTTGTAGATATATCGGGAAGCGAGGGCCGAAACCCACAAGAAGATTTTGATGCAATTAACAAAGAATTAAAAGAGTATAGTGCCGAGTTATATAAAAGACCGCAAATTGTGGTTTTAAACAAAATTGATATGGTGCAAGATAACAAGGTAGTTGAAGATTTTGTTAAGTTTGTTCATTCTAAAAAGCAATTTAAAAACACTAAGATATTGCAAATTAGTGCAATGATGCATAAAGGGTTAGAAGAACTAATACAAACAATTTTCGAAACTTTAAAAACTTTGCCACCAATTATGCCAATTGAAAGTGAAATAGCCAACTTCGACGAAAAAGATACATCATCAGTACAATGCACAATGTTAAGCGAAGGTGTTTACGAGGTAACTGGTGGGTTGATTAAAGAGTTATCTCGAAGACTTGTTGTTACCGAAGAAGAAAGTTTGTTGTTCTTACAAAAGAAATTGCAAGAAGCAGGTGTTATTAAAACATTAAAACAAATGGGCTTAAAAAATGGAGATACACTTGTTTTAGGTGATATAGAGTTTGATTATACAGAGTAAAAGGAGAAAAATATGTTAACATCAAAAAATAGGGCATCTATGCGCGGTGTTGCCCAAACTTTGCCAACTTTTGTTTTGGTTGGAAAAGACGGTTTAACCGATGCTGTGGTTGATGCTTGTAAAGATGCTTTTAATACACGCGAGATTATAAAAATAGGCGTGTTAGATACTGCTGCACTAGATGTAAAAGACCTTGCGCAACAACTAGCAACTACTTTAAAAGCGGAAGTTGTTGAAACAAAAGGCAGAAAAATAGTGTTATACAAATTTAATAGTAAACTTAAACACAAAAAATAAAGCATACTTAATGTATGTTTTTATTTTTGCTTTTTAAATGTAAAAACAATGTTATTATACACATAATTAGTAATACCGAGCCAAATATTAAATAATAAATTTTATATAGCACAAAAAAACTAGAAAAAACTAATATTAGCCCAAGTGTAAAATAACTTTTTGTTCTGTTTGGTGAGAGTGCGTAGTTTATTAAAAACTTAAAATTTTTGGTTTCCTTTTTTATATAAATATCAGATTGCAACAGGTTAGGGTTTAAATTATATTTTTTTATTGCCTTAAACTTATCTAAAAGTTCTATTTTAATATTTAAACTACTGCAAAAAGTTGTGGCTTGTTTTGTTTGGTCATCGCATAAAATGGTTATACTTTCAAATGCCAATTCTTTTAGATTGTTTGCTATGTTTCTAATAATAAAAGGTATTTTGTTTTCGTCTATTTTTTCTAATAGTGCGTTGTATATAACATAACCATTAAAATATAAAAAGTCTTCAAATACTAAGGCGTTATTTTGTGGGTAGATGCATTGTTTTAGCCAATTTGTTTGCTTGTGTGTTGTGCAGAAGGGAAGTTTGTTATAAATATTTTGTGCAATATTTTTTAATTCTTTTGTAATGTTTTGTTTTCTTAAATATCTTTTGCTAACAAAATAGCATACAGCAATGCTTAAAAATACTAAGGTTAAGCCACAAAGTAGAGATGTAAACATATTTTTTGTATAAAAATTGCACCAACTATATCCTACAAGTCCACAAATTAAACTTATAAAAACACTATCAATAACTATTGCAACTTTACTTTTCATAACTTCACCTACATTAAAATTTTTGACAAAAAGCAAAATGTTTATTCTGTGTGATTGACTTTTTTTGTATAGTCTTTTATACTTATAAAAAGGTGATTTTAAAGCCTAAAATGTTTTTTGCAGGGGGCAAGTATGAAAGAAAAACAAACAAGTGATTATCAAGATTTAGCGTTTAAAATTTGTGAGATTTTAAATTATAACAAGGCAACAGATATAAGTTTAATTGATATTTCAAAATCGTCTAATGTGGCAGACTATTTTGTTTTAGCAACTGGTGATTCTAGGGTGCAAGTTAGGGCACTTATGGACGAACTAGAACATTCACTAGAAGCCGATGGCATTTTTGTGTTGCGCCGAGATGGTGTAGGTGATGGTAGATGGGTTGTATTAGACTATGGCTTTATTGTTGTTCATATATTTACACAAGACTTGCGCGAATACTATCACATCGAAAAATTGTGGGTTGACGGCAAAAACACAATGAATATGCAAGCAATAGAAAAGTTAAAAGAAAAAATAAACAAAGATGCCGAAATTGCTAAAAAGCAAAAACAAGAAAAGCAGGCAAAAAAAGAAAAGGCTGCTACTAAAAAAACCGAGCCCAAAGAAGATAAAAAACCAGCAAAAGCCCTAAAAACAACTAAAAAACCTGCTAAAAAAGAAAAAGGTGAATAGTATTATGCAGTTTGTTGCAAAAAATTTAGCCCAAACTGATAAGTTTGCCAAAGAATTTGCAAAAAAGTTAAAGCGTGGTGATGTTGTTACTTTTACTGGTGATTTAGGTGCAGGTAAAACAACTTTTATAAAAAGCTTGTGTGCATATCTTGGCGTAAAAGATGCTGTTGTTAGCCCTTCTTTTACAATAGTTAACGAATATAACGGAAACGAGCATATATATCATTTAGATTTATATAGGCTAGAAAGTTTTGACGAAGCATTAAATACGGGGTGTGTTGATATTATAAACAACTTAGACGGAATTTGTTTTATAGAATGGCCACAAGTTATACAATCTATTTTGCCCCCAGATTGTATAAAAGTTAACATAAAAATAGTAAACAACGATAGAATATTTACCGTGGAGGGTATATGAAAACTGTTTTATCTATAAACACAGTAGGTAACGGCACTCAAATTTCATTGCAAAAGGGCAATGAAGTTTTTTATTGTGATGTGCCTTTTGCAAAACACAGCGAAACATTGTTTGATACACTAGAAGATTTTTTAATAAAACATAATACTTCTTTAAATGATATAGATTGCTTAGGGGTTGTAACAGGACCGGGGTCGTTTACTGGCATTCGCATAGGTTTAAGTGTGGTTAAAACTTTTGCCTATGTAAAGGGTTTAAAAGTGGTTGCCGAAAACTCGTTAAAGGTTTTGGGGTATAATGTTTTTTTAAACCCTGTTAAAACAAAAAATGTTTGCACCCTTATAAACGCTGGTAGTGGGCAAGTGTATTATCAAGTTTTTAAAATAAACAAAACCCAACTAGCAGATATAACTCCACCCAAAGTTGATACTGTAAATCATTTTTTAAGTTTTATAAAAACTATAAAAGATGTAAGTTTTATTGCATTAGATAAAATTGAAGGGCTAGATTTAGATGTTCAGCCTTTTATGGCACAAAGTTTAAATATGGCAATGCAAAACCTTGTAGATAAAAAAGAGTTTTTAACAAACGCCCAAGTGCAACCTATTTATTTAAGACTTTCGCAAGGTGAGTTGTTGAATGTTAAAAATAAAGATTTAACCTTCACAAAGGCAAACGAAGGGCAAAGTGTTGTGTTGTGTGCGCTAGATAACCAACAAGACGAGTTTTATCAGGGCTTTGATGTTGCAGATTGGCAAAAGATGCTTTTAGATAGCAATTTTGTATGCAATATAATATCGTATAATGGGGCAAATGTAGGGCTTGTTGCATATAAAATTGATAAACACACTGCGCAAATTTTGCGTTTGGTGGTAGATAAAAAAGCACGAAATCAGGGCGTTGGTAGAACCATTTTAAACAAGACCACGCAAGATTTATTTAATAATGGCATAAACAAAATAGTGGTAAGCATTAACAAACAAAATCTGCCTGCTTTTAACTTATTAAATAGCAGCGGTTTTGTAAAAAACGACAAAAATACTTTAAAAGGCACTAATGTAGAGTTAAAAAAAGAAAGCGTTTAGGGGTGGTTTTTGATTGTTGACGGCTTAAAAACCAATGTTTTAATAATGGGTCAAGGTAAAGATGCTGTTGTGTTGTTGCACGGTTGGGGTGGAAGCAGTTTTAGTATGTTGGGGCTTGGCAACGATTTATGTACAAAGTATAAAGTAATAATACCAGATTTATGGGGCTTTGGTAAAAGTGAAGACCCACCACATACTTTTGATATTTTTGATTATGCTTTGGGTGTTATAAAAATTATCAAGCAGTTAAATTTAAAGCAAGTGCATATAATAGGGCATAGTTTTGGTGGAAGGCTTGGAATTATTATAGCAAGTTTATATCCGCAATATTTAAAAAAACTGGTTTTAATTGACAGCGCAGGTTTAAAACCTAAATTTAGCATAATTAAGTATTTAAAAATAAAAAGATATAAACATCTAAAAAAGCAAGTTTTATTAGGTAAAAAAGATGAAAAGTGCTTATTAAAGTTTGGCTCAAAAGATTTTTTAAGTTTAAACAATACATTAAAAGAAGTTTTTGTAAGAGTAGTAAATCAACATTTAAATAATTTATTAAAAGATATAACTACAAAAACTTTAATTTTGTGGGGCAAAAAAGACAAAGATACGCCCATATATATGGCAAAAGTGTTGCACAAAAACATAAAAAGTAGTAAACTTAAACTATTAAATGGCGGGCATTTGGCATATCTTTTTTGGCAAGATTTGACTTTAAGTTATATTTATAATTTTTTGGAGGACTAGAAAGTGGAATTTTTTGATTGGTCTAACCCTCATTTGTTTATTGCAATTATATTGTCTGTAATTAACGCAATAATACTATGCTTCGAAGGTTATAAGTTTTTGCAAATTATACAACTTTCGGGATATCATTTAAAAGGTTATTTCGATTGGTTAAAAGATACAAAAGGTAAATATGTTGTTAGGTTGTTGTCTTTAAGTTTGCTATCATTAGCGGCACTTTTAGTAACAAACGCAATATTTAGGTCGTATGTAGATTATCTATCATATTTAGGTTTAATTTTATACTTCTTATTAAGCATTTTCTTGATAGTAAAAATCTTTCACGCACCTAAAAAGACCCCATTAAAAATGACAAACCGAATGAACCGAAGTATATTTGTGTTGTTTTTGATAAACTTAATTGTTTCGTTTGGTTTTATAACACTATCTACTATATTTATACCATTTTTAAGGTTTAGTATAGTTGCACTAACGCCTTTAACACTTCTTATAACAGTTCCGTTTGCTCATTGGTTGTTAAAGCCTATTGAAAACGGAATAAACAAGGGCTTTGTTTTACGAGCAAAAAGCATTTTAAAATCTAGACCCGACCTTATAAAAATTGGCATAACAGGCAGTTATGGTAAAACTAGCGTAAAAAACTATTTAACAGCCATACTTTCCGAAAGATATAGTGTTTGTGCAACGCCACTAAACTTTAATACGCCTATGGGTATATCTAAAACAGTGTTAGAGTTTTTGTCGCCTAGTCATCAAGTGTTAATTGCCGAAATGGGCGCAAGGCAGGTTGGTGATATAAAAGAGTTGTGTGATATAGTTGAACCAAAGTATGGTATAGTTACCGCAGTTGGTGAGCAGCATTTGGCTACATTTATTAGTCTAGAAAATATAAAGCGCACAAAAAGCGAATTGCCAAACTATTTAGAAAAAACAGGTTGTTGTGTGTTTGATGTAGATAACGAAAATAGTTTAGATATATACAAAAAAGCAAATTGTCAAAAATTGGGCATAAGTTTAACAGACAGCACAATAGATTGCTATGCAACAGATATAAAACAAACAACCAGTGGTACAAACTTTGTTATTCATATAAAAGGAATGGGGCAAATTAATTGTCAAACCAAACTTTTTGGAAGCCACAATGTTAAAAATGTATTGCTTGCAGTTATGATGGCTGCAAAATTAGGTTTAACAAAAGATGAAATTTCTCGCGGATTGGCGCGCATCTTGCCAGTTGAACACAGACTGCAACTTATTAGGGCTGAAAATGAAGTTTTGATTTTAGATGATACTTATAATGCTAGTATAGAAGGAAGCAATAGGGCGTTAGAAGTGCTTGGCTCGTTTAATGGTTATCGAAAAATTGTTATCACACCAGGGCTTGTGGAACTGGGCACAATGGAACGCGTGGCAAACTATGGTTTTGGTCAAAAAATTGCAGCAGTTGCAGACCTTGTTATAATAGTAAATAAAACACATTATTTAGCCATAAAAGAAGGCTTGTTAGATGGGGGATTTAAAGAAGAAAACATCTTGCACGCCGAAACAATAGAAGCAACAAAACAGTTATTAGAACAAAACTTAAAGCCAAAAGATATAATATTATGGGAAAACGATTTGCCAGATAATTATAGATAATTGCAACAAAACTACAAAAAAAGCACACTTTATAGTGTTTTTTTTCATATATAACTACATATTTTAACAGGAGTAGTTATATGAAGAATGTTTTAGTTGTGTTTGGTGGAGTGTCGGTAGAACACGATATTTCTATAATTACGGGGCTTGGCGTATTAAATAATATAAGTAAAGAATACAACGCTGTTGGTGTATATATAGACAAACAAAATAATTGGTGGACGGGCGAAAGTTTAAAGGAAATATCCACATTTCAACCGTTTAGCACTAAAAAACTTAAAAAGTGTATGTTGTTGCCTAGTGGTGAATTGCTAATAAACACAATAAGAAAAAAGAGATTGTTTATATATAGTGTGGTGAACTGTATGCACGGACATAATGGCGAAGATGGTGCTTTGTCGGGGCTTTTACAAATGTATAAAATACCACACACAAGTGCGTCGGCATTATGTGGTAGTGTTTGTATGGATAAAACCATAACAAAGCAGATTTTATCTTACAACAAAATAAAAGTTGTAGATTATATTAGTATAGATAAGGTAGATTATAATTTAAACACATCGGGTTATTTAAAACAAGTGGAAAAGAAAATAGGCTTTCCGTGTATAGTTAAACCAAACAGTTTGGGCAGTAGTATAGGTGTTAATGTGGCAAATAACACACAAGATTTTTGCAAGTGCCTAGATATTTCTTTTTCGTTTGACCAAAATGTTTTAATAGAGAAGTATTTGCAAGATGCAAAAGAATTAAATATAGCCGCCTTTAAAGATGAAAATAAAATAGTGCTATCTAATATTGAAGAAGTTTGTGTAAATAAGTTGTATGAATTTAATGATAAATATAAAAGTAAAAGCACTAAGCGTATTGTGCCTGCAAAAATTGAAAATGAACTAGAAAAAATAATCAGCAACACAGCAACAAAAATATATAACATCCTAAAATGTAGTGGTGTTGTTAGGTTTGATTTTTTATATTCGCAAGATGTTTTATATTTAAACGAAGTAAACACAACGCCCGGCTCGCTTGCTTGTTATTTGTTTAAAAACCCTAAAATTAAGTACAATAGTTTAATAACAAAATTAATAGAAAATAGTGTGTTAAATTATAATAATCAAAGCACTTTTAAATGCGTTTTTGAAAGTGATGTGCTATTGGGGCTTACAAAAGATAGTTTTAAAATGAGTAAATAATTATGCATAAATATGTATAATTATATAAAAATAAATAAACTTGCAACAATAATATAATACTATGCATAGTACTATGTGCATAGTATTAAAATATAATGCCTTTAACTATAATTTTAGATAAATATTTATAAAATTGTATTATAGTGCATAGTACTGTTGTGTTTTGGTTAAATCAATTTTTAAAAGATTGTTTTGCATAATAATACAATAAAAAACAAGGGCTTTACCTTGTTTTTTTGTTTGCAGCGGCGTTTATTTCTTTTATAATTTTAAAAATTGTGTT
>CADAJB010000019.1 GCA_902788085.1 uncultured Eubacteriales bacterium | reverse complement strand
AACACACTCAAAAAGGACTTCTGCTCATTACAAAACAGATGTTAACTATTTCTTAAGTGGCAAACTAATTTGTGGCAAATGTGGTGCTTTAATGACCGGAGATTGTGGAAAAGGTAAACTTGGAAAGTTGTATAATTACTATAAATGTTTTACAAGAAAAAGAAATACATCTGCTTGCGATAAAAAATCAATTAGCAAAGAAAACATTGAAGAAAAAGTAATGTTCGCAACCAAGCAATTTTTACAATGCACAGACTTAAAGGCAATAGCAAAATCTATTAGTGAAGTTTACAACAAAGATATTGAAAAAGATAAAATCCTTGAAAGTTTAAATAAAGAATTGCAAGAGAATAACAAAAAACTTGCAAACCTTTTGCGTGCAGTTGAAAATGGAGTGTTTAACAACACTACAAACAGCAGAATGAAAGTTCTTGAAGAATCTAACAAAGAATTGGAAGAAAAGATTTCTATTAGGCAATTAACAGTTGTCAAACCACTTAACGAAAACTTGGTTTATGACTTTTTATGTTCTTTCAAAGATATAGACGAAAACAACACTTTAGCAAAACAAAGAATGATTGATTTGTTTGTAAATCGTGTTGTGCTTTTTGATGATGGAACAATGACAATATATTACAATGCAACTGGAGATAAAGGCAAGCAATTAAAGATTTCTGATACTCCAGATGTATCAAAAGAAATTGAATTTATTGAACAAAAAAAGAATAACCCAAACCCTAAGGGTTCGGATTATTCTCATGTGGCGGAAGGTTAGGGATTCGAACCCCAGAAGGCTCATCACCTTAACGGTTTTCAAGACCGCCGCTTTCGACCACTCAGCCAACCTTCCATATAGCACATAAGTGTATAGTTAATTATACAATACTTTTATGCTAATTTCAACTATTTATTTAAAACTTTTTAAAAAATTTATTGTTTTATTGTGTATTTACAAAAAAAGAAAACTAGGCAATGCCTAGTTTTTTAACTTAATAATGGCTTTAATAAATCGGTCCACACCATAAAACCATTAGCATTTAGGTGCAATCCGTCGTCGGTATAATTAGGGTTTAAATAGTTATCTTCTACAACAGTTAAACTAAATAAATCTACATAAGTATATGCATATTGTTGTGCAAGATTTTTTATTTGCGCGTTTAGTTGTATTATTTGATTTATTTTTGTTGGTACAAGTTGGGCATCTTCAAAATAGTCTTTCATTTTTTGACTTTGAGAAACAACCGACATACAAAAAACTTGTGTAGTTGGAAGTTTTTGTTTTATTTGAGTTAAAATTTTATTGTATTTATCTATTATATATGCGTTATCTTTTTGTCCGCCATAAACATCGTTTACACCTATCATTAAAACAATTTTGCTAGGGGCAATGTTGAATGCAGAAACCTTTAACCTATCTAAAACACCTTGCGTTGTATCGCCACCTATTCCCCTGTTATATGTCGCTAGATTTAAAGTGTTGTAGTATTGGTCTAACGGATAAAAGTCGGTTATTGAATCGCCTAAAAACACAATCTGACCACTGGAAAGGTTTGCATTTTGAACAGCAAATGAATTGCATTTTATATTGTAATAATTATCTTCTTTTTTTACAGGCATATTAAACACCACACTACAAATTATTAACGCGCAAGACAAAATTGCTATTATAGATATATAAATAACATCTTTTTTTACTAATTTCATTTTTTACCTTTTATTAATATTTTATTTAAAATACTACACTAAGAACTAGAAAAGACAAAATTTTTTGCTGATATTATCTTGTTAAATATATTCTAGCATATAATATATACAAAAGCAAACTTTTAATATAAAAAGCCAAACTTTAATGTTTGACTTTTTTACTCTTCGTTTAAAAGTTTATCTTTTAAAACATTATACTCTGCTTCGTTTATAAGCCCTGCATCTTTCATTTTTTCAAGTTTTTGCAGTTGCTGTTGTTTTGCTTTGCTGAGTGGTTTTTTGTTTAACTTCTCTGCTTTGTTTTCTTCGGGTAAAACTTTTTCTTGTGGTACAGCACCGCTAGATATTGTGCTTGACTGTATAACGGTTGAATTGCTTGTTTTTGCTAATTTTTTCTTTTTTCGTGCTAGAATAATTAACACAACACAAAGGACTATAAGAAAGACAGCACCATACGAAATAGGGCCTATTATTTGGCTGTTGTTAAACCACGAATCTACATTAGCCGCGCCTGTTTCTTGTATATTTATTGTGTGGTCTTGCTTAATATTAGATAGTGTATAAAGTTTTATTTTGCCTAAATTTACATCGTCTATAATTACATCATATTCGGTGTTATTATAACTTGGATGTTTAAAATTAATTGTAAAACTATCGTTATACCCTACTGTATAATATATATTATCACCAGCAAGTGTTATATACAGCCCCGAAGCACACTCAACCGAATAAACATAAGGCCACATAGGTTGCATAGTAAAAAGAATCTTAAATTTTGCGGGTTGCGCAACCGCTGTTATTGTAATATCTTTGTTTGGCATATCTAATATAGTGCTTGCATCGGTTAAAACAAGATTGATATTTTCACCTTCCCAACGCACAAACTCATAGCCTTCTTGCATTGTAGCTTTTAGTTCAACTTCTTGCCCATATATCCAGTTGCCTTCACCTTCCACCTTTTTAATACCAGCAGAAGTTTCAATAGTTAAACTATATGAATTGCGGTTGTAGTAAATGTCTATCATCGTACTACCATCGTTAAACACTGTTTTTTGTTCAAATGGCTGTGATGTAAAACCTTGATAGTTGTTTGGTTTTGCGTTGGTGGTTTGACCGATAGTTGCGTGTATAATTTGTGTATCTGCAATTTGATAGTATTTTCCGTTATAATATACAGCACCTGTTGGATATAATGCTTGTTGCCAATGTTTTACGGTGTATATATCATTCTCGCCCGGCAACGATTCGTCTGCTCCAACAAGGTTTACCATACCATAACCAAAATATAAATCCTTGCCTAATTGGCCAAGGTCTATAACATCAGCTTTTAATTTTGATTCTATTTGTGCGTTAGTGTAACTGTGAGAACTATCCGAACATAACATTGCAACTGCTGCCGACACATGTGGCGCTGCCATAGATGTTCCACTTAAATTTACTGTTCCGCCACCATATTTTGCACTTACTATTGCATCACCTGGGGCAGAAATATCTACTATGTCACCATAGTTAGAATAATATGGTGAAAAATATCTGTTACCCGACTTACCCACAGCAGCAACTGTTAGGGCACACTCTACATTTGCAGGTGATACACCAGCGGCATTTGTATTTTCGTTACCTGATGCCACAACAGGCATAATACCAGCGTTATATGCTTTTGTTAAAACATCGGTAAATAAAGCCTTTTGACTATAATAATAATCGTCTGGCCCACCCAAACTTAAATTTACAGCTACTATATTTACACCGCTCTTTTTTAAGTTTGTAACATACTGAATACCCTGCATAATTGTAGAGTTATAGCCTTCACCTTTATAGTCTAAAACTTTTATAGGCAATATTTTTACATTACTTAAAGTTAGGTCACAAATAATACCAGATACATGCGTGCCGTGCCCGTTGTCGTCTTCATATTCTTCGCCTAAATATTTAGAACTTACAAAGGCTTTACCGTTTGATGCTATGCGGTCTTTAAACCATGGGTGGTCGCTATCTAGCCCAGTATCTATAACAGCCACAATAACTTGGTTTAAATTAGTCCTGCCCACTGTGTTTATTAGATATTTAGAATAACCTTCGGCACCAATACTAGCAGCGCCCCAAGTTGTGTAAGAAAAACTATCACCCAAACCCGAGATAGAAACTTCTTCTGCACTACTTGCATTTACAACACCATCGGGGCAACAATATTCTACATAAGGCAACGACTTAAAATAGTTGTATGCATTTTGCGCATCTTCAACAGAATTATAATTATATATGTGCAACCCGTCATAACCTTCGGCAACTTCGGTTGCCCCAAAACTATTTAACGGCGAGTAACTTTTAACTATCAACCTTTTTGTTTTAAAAGGGTTTGTATTATCTTCGTCAAAAACATTATCATCATCGTTTTGTGTTAGTTTTAATGCATTGTTAGAAAACTCTTCAAAACTTACTGTGTTAGAAGTTTTAACTTCTGCACTTGAAAAGTTAAAAACAAAACCACACACAAAACTAACAACAAATAATAATGTAAATATTGGCAAAAAAATTATCTTTTGTGTTTTAGTCATAATAAATCCCATTTTTATTTTAACTAATTATAATAAATATAAACAAAAAATTCAAGATTTTTTTATTTGTTTTTGTTAAATCTTGGTATTGGCAAAAGCATACGAGTGGAATTTTTATATTCTTTAAACCCTTCTTTTTTACTTAACCTTTTATCAGCTAGTGGAATGCTAATAAAAATGAACATCAAAGTGTTTAACATTGCCCCAACAAGCAAGTACCACTGCGAATTTAGTGTTAAAACGCAACTAAGCCCTATTCCCCACCACATTAAAATTTCGGCTAGATAGTTTGGATGCCTAGAATATTTCCAAACCCCTTGTTGCATAAATGTTGTAACTCTATTTTTTCTAAACTGGTGCATTTGCCAATCGGCAACCCCCTGCAATATAACAGATAATATACTAACTAAAATAAATAAATAACTTATAACCGAAGTTGTGGTATTACTTGTCATTACAAAAACTGCTGGCAATATACAACTATATACTATTAAAGTAGGAAAAAGATGAATACCAAAAAAATTAACAAGTGGATAAAACTTTTTTGTTTGTTGTTTTAACTGTGTATAACGCCAATCTTGATGTTGTAAATCTTTAAATGTATATACCCAGTTTGCTGTTAATCTAACACCCCAAAAAACTACTGTCAACATTAAGCATATTTTGATTGGTGATATAGGGTTACATACCAAAAAAGCAAACAAAACAACTATTGGTTGAACACTCCAATATGGGTCGTAAATTGAGGCGTTTTTAAAAATTACACTAAATACAAAAACAAACATAGTTGTAGCAATATCTGCAATCAACAAATTCAACCAAAATTTAAATGGCAAAACTAAATATACACCAACAGCAAATATTATGGTTAAAATATATATTAGTGTTATTAATAAAAGACTATTTTTTCTGTTAAGCTCCATATTATATCACCATTGTTTTTTAATATATATTTCATTTTAGCATAACCATAATAAATTTACCAATAATTTATATAATATTTTATATATATTAAAAAATTTTGTGCTTTTCTCTTGATTTTTAACTTAATTTAGATTAAAGTATGTAAGTAAACTAAATCTGTTGGGGTGTCAGAGCGGTTGAATGTGCTAGTCTCGAAAACTGGTGGGCTAAAAAATGCCTCGTGGGTTCGAATCCCACCCCCAACGCCAAAACAAAAAAGCCAAAAATTTGGCTTTTATTTTTTATTATACATAGTGCTATGCAAAATATTATGTGCATAGTATTTAATATAAAACAAAAAAGTGCACAATTACACTTTTTATTTTCTATTTCTTTACTTTTTGGTCTATATAGTTTACCAAAGCGCCAACTGTTGTTAATGCTTTTGCATCTTCGTCTGGAACGCTAATTTTAAATTCATCTTCTAGGGCAATTAACATTTCAACTACATCCAACGAGTCTGCGTGCAAATCTTCTACTATGCGTGTTTCGGCTGTGATGCTAGCCTTGTCGATGTTTAATTGCTGTGCCAATAAATCTATAACTTTTTCTGATGTTGTCATTATATACTCCTTTAAAGATATTACCAAATTGACTATTGTAGTATATCACAAAAGAAGTTTAATGTAAAGTAAAATTTAATTAGATTGCGCTTTATTTTTGCTCTAAATCTAGATACAAACTTGGGTCAACATTTTGGTCATCTAACCAAACTTCCAGGTGTAGGTGTGCACCATCACTGGCTTCACTTTTTGCAGTATTGCCAACCTTGCCAATTACATCGCCTTTTTTAACAACATCACCCACTTTTACAGGAATATCGTTTTGTAGTGAAGCATAAACAACTACCATACCATTACCAACATTAAGTTTAACAACATTACCCATTAAATAACTATAAGTTACTTCGCTAATTTTGCCATCTAAAACAGCATATACATCTGTACCTTCTTCGGCAGCAAAGTCTAGTGCTTTGTGTGATTGCCACAAGTTTAAAGTTTTGTTGTATTGAAGTGCAGAATTGCTATACTCTTTTGTTACACTTGTACTTTGTACAGGCATAGCAAACGAAACCTCTTCTACACTAACCGGTTGTGTGGGTGTAGCATCTTTTAGTTCTAATTTATTACTATTTACACTTAGTGCTATTATTGTTATAAGCAACACAAACGCCAAAGCAAGTATCACCCAATAACCATACTTTTTTAAAAAATTTGTAAATTTTGTTGTTTCCATTTTTTCCCTCCTAAAAATAATAGTTGACAATAATTTATAATTTAAACACTAAAATAAAAATTTTTTAAAAACCGCCAAGTATGGCAGGGAAGCCAACATTAACTACATTGTTGTTTTTACTAATTTGCACATTATATAATTTGCCGTTTAATGTATGTGCATAATCAATTTTAGGCGAATAAGCAATTATGTCTAAATTATTTTTAGTAGAATAAAAAACATCTAATTTTTGTAAAATGCTGTTTATATCTTTTTCGTCCCCTACAAAAGAAAAACTTTCGCCAAATAACAAGTTTTTGTTTAAAGCATTCTTTACAAGTTTGCTTTTGTTTATATCACAACTTATTATATACCCATTGCCGTTTTGTGTGGTTGTGGTGATGTTGCTATTATAATTTTGCGTTGTATAAAAATAATATTTACCACTATATTGTTGTGCAAAATTATAGGTATTTAATGTAGGTGTAGTGCATACCACCATTAAAACAACCGCAAAAAACATAAAAAACCTGTTCATTTTAACCCCAAAACATTTTTTATAATAATTATTATCATAAAATAAAAAAGATAAACAAAAAAACAGCCCAATTTTTTAGACTGTTTTTTATTTTAATTTATAAGATGTTGTGCCGTCTTTGTTGTCAAATATTTCGGCACCTAGCGCTAATATTTGTTGCTTAATTTCGTCGGCTGACTTATAATCTTTGTTTTTTCTAAATTCGTTACGCTTTTCTATTAGTTGTTTTACTTGTTCTTCTTTGTTGTTAGTTTTAACATTATCGTTTAAAAAATCAAAACACTTAAACACTTTATCTACAAGTTTAAAATACCCTATAATTTCTTCTACATTTTGTTTGTTATAATTACCACTAGCAATTATTATATTTGCTTGTTTTACAAAATCGTAGATTGCTGCTATGGCATTTGGCGTATTTAAGTCATCATCCATTTCGTTTTTAAAATTAGCAGCTAAATCATCTAAATATTGTGATAACTCTTCGTTGTAAACATTGCCTACATTCTTTTTTAAGTTGAAAAACATATTTTCAATACGACCAAGCCCTGCATTAGATGCTTCTATACTTTCATCGGCTATATTTACTGGCGAGTTGTATTTACTGCCCGCTAAAAACCACCTTAGGTTTACAGCACCCCATTTATTTATAGCATCTTCTACTGTAATGTAGTTGCCAAGCGACTTACTCATTTTTACGCCATTAATTGTTAACATACCTGTGTGCGCCCAATAATTTACAGGTTGGGTGCCATTTAGTGCATAACTTTGTGCAATTTCGTTTTCGTGGTGCGGAAAAGCAAGTTCGCGTCCACCACCGTGTATATCAAAAGTTTGCCCCAAATATTTAGTTGACATAACAGTACATTCTATATGCCATCCAGGGTAACCTAACCCCCAAGGACTGTTCCATTTTAACACACTGCCACTGCGTGCTTTTTTCCATACAGCAAAATCGTTGGGATTATGCTTTTTGTCGTCTATATCAAGTCTTGCGCCCGCCTCTAATTTATCTAGCGTGTTTCCACTTAAAATTCCGTAGTTTTTAATTTTACTTACATCGCAATATACATCGCCATCAATTTCGTAAGCAAAACCGCGGTCTATCATTTTTTGCACTGCTTCTATAATTTCTACTATATGCATAGTTGCGCGTGGGCTAATATTTGGTCTTGCACAACGCACTGCATCTAAACCTTCCCACATACCTTTTATGTTGCGGTCAACAAGTTCTAGTGGGTGCAATCTTTCTTCTTTTGCTTTTAATTCTATTTTATCTTCGCCTTGGTCGGCATCCCCCACAACCGAACCCACATCAGTGATATTGCGAACATAAAATACATTATAGTTTAAAAAGTTTTTAAAATATTCCGCCATAACATCATAGGCAATGTAGGTGCGAATATGCCCCATATGAAGTGGCGCATAAACAGTAACACCACAAACATACATATTAACCCTATCTTTGTTTATTGGTTTAAATTCTTCTTTTTGTCTTGTTAGTGTATTATATAATTTCATAATACTATCTCCAAATTTTTATATTATATATGACATATGCTTTAAAAGTTTTTAAAAAATTTCGCCTGCATTTTTCTTTTCTAAATATTCGTCATAATTTAGCATACGGTCTATAAGTTTTCCGTCTTTTATTTCGAATATTCGGTTTGCAACGGTTGAAACAAGTTCGTGGTCGTGCGAAGAAAACACAATTCCGCCCTTAAACGCAAGCATACCATCGTTAAGTGCGCTAATACTTTCCATATCTAAGTGGTTGGTTGGTTGATCGAATATTAAAAAGTTTGCATTGCTTACCATCATTCTACTTAACATACAGCGCACCTTTTCGCCACCACTTAATACCTTAACAGGCTTTAATGCATCGTCACCACTAAACAACATTCTGCCCAAAAACCCACGAAGAAAAGTATAATCTTTTTCGGTGCTATAATTAGCAAGCCATTCTATTATGTTTTGGTCGGTTGTAAAATAACTAGAAATATCTTTTGGCAAATCCACTTTTTTAACAGTACTGCCCCATTTTACTTCGCCACTATCTGGAACAATTATGCCAGATATTGCAGACAATAGCCCTGTTACCGCGTTTTCGTTTTCGCCTAAAACTACCACTTTATCATCTTTATTTAATCTAAACGAAATGTTATCTAAAAGTTTTACACCATCGTGTGTAAGTGTAAGGTTAGAAACCTGCAAAACATCTTTGCCTAATTCTTTTTCGAAACTAAAATTCACATAAGGATATTTACGGTTTGACGCTGGCATTTCTTCTATAACAATTTTATCTAGCATCTTCTTTCGACTAGTTGCCTGTTTTGCTAAACTTTTTTTAGCACCAAACCTGCGAATAAACGCTTTTAATTCTTCTATTTTTTCTTCTTTCTTTTTGTTTTGTTGTTTTGTTAATTTTTGCATCAACTGGCTAGATTCGTACCAAAAATCGTAGTTACCTACATACAAACTAATTTTTCCAAAGTCGATATCTACAATATGGGTACACACGGTGTTTAAAAAGTGCCTATCGTGTGATACAACAATAACCGTACCTTCAAAGTTTATTAAAAACTCTTCTAGCCAAGCAATACTACGCTCGTCCATGTGGTTGGTTGGCTCGTCTAACAGCAAAATATCGGGGTTTCCAAAAAGAGCCTGCGCTAACAAAACTTTAACTTTTATGCTACCGTTTAAATCGGCCATAGTTGCATAATGAAGTTCGGTAGGAACACCCAAACCATTAAGAAGTTTATCTGCTTCGCTTTCGGCGTTATAACCGTCCATTTCGGCAAACTCGCTTTCTAGCATAGCGGCTTTTACACCGTCTTCTTCGTTAAAATCGGGTTTTTGGTATAAGGCATCTTTTTCTTTCATAATGTCGTATAAGTGTTTGTTACCATAAATTACAGTATCCATAACACTAAAACTATCAAACTGAAAGTGGTCTTGTTTTAAAACCGACATACGCTGTTGTGGCGGAATTTCGATAACACCTTTGGTGGCGTCTAAATCACCACTAAGCAGTCTTAAAAATGTAGATTTACCTGCACCATTTGCACCAATAACACCATAACAGTTGCCTGGTGTAAATTTTAAATTTACATCTTTAAATAGTGGTGTGCCGTCAAAATATAATTCTAACCCTGTAACAGTAATCATAAATATCTCCTTTTAAACAAAATGTAGATGAAAACATCTACAAGTTTGCTTATTTTTGTTCGTCAACTTTTATGTGCAACTCACGCAACTGCTCGCGCGTTACATTGCTTGGCGCGCCAGTTAGTGGGTCGTATGCAGATTTGTTTAGTGGGAATGCAATAACTTCCCTTACATTTGGCTCGTCTAAAAGTAGCATAATTGTGCGGTCTAAACCTAGTGCCATACCAGCGTGTGGCGGTGCACCATATTGGAACGCACCATATAATGCGCCAAATTTTTCTTCAACTACGCTTTTGTCATAGCCTAAAATTTCGAACATCTTTTTCATAACACGAGGGTCGTGGTTACGCACTGCACCAGATAACAACTCTATACCATTGCCAACTAAGTCCCATTGGTCTGCCTGAATTTCTAGTGGATTTTTGCTAAATGCTTGCATTCCACCTTTTGGTTGAGAGAATGGGTTGTGTGCAAAGTCTAATTTACCTTCGTCGTCTAGTTCGTATAATGGAAAGTCGGTTATCCAACAAAGTTCAAACTTGTTGTTATCTATTAAATTTAATCTTTCACCTAATTCGTTACGCAAAACACCTGCAAGTTTTGTAGTGATGCGTTCTTTGCCAGCAAGCATAAATATACTTCCGCCAGCACTTACATTTAGTGTAGAAATTAAACCATTTATTTCGTCTTGTGATAAAAATTTTGCAATAGGGCTAACAAACTCGTTGTTTTGCTCTACTTTTATCCACGCAAGACCTTTACTTCCGTTATCCATCATAAACGAAGTTAGGTTATCGTAGAACGAACGAGGCTGCGCAACATTTGGAACAAAAATTGCTTTTACTGTACTGCCTTTAAATGCGTTAAAGTTAGTGCTTGCAAAAATTTGTGTGCAATCTTTTATAATAAGTGGATTGCGTAAGTCGGGCTTATCTGTACCATAATCACGCATACTATCATTAAACGCAATACGCCTAAATGGTGGCTTGCTTACTTGTTTGTTTCCAAAATCTACAAATAAATCGTAAAATACTTTTTCGCCCACTTTAAATAAATCTTCTTGTGTGGCAAAAGCCATTTCCATATCTAGTTGATAAAACTCACCTGCTGTACGGTCGGCACGCGCATCTTCATCTCTAAAACAAGGCGCTATTTGAAAGTATCTATCAAAGCCACCTGTCATTAAAAGTTGTTTAAACATTTGCGGTGCTTGTGGCAACGCATAAAACATTCCTGGGTGAACACGGCTAGGAACTAAATAGTCGCGCGCACCTTCGGGACTGCTGGCAGTTAAAATTGGTGTGGTTATTTCGGTAAAGCCCAAACTTTCCATTTTTTTGCGAAGATAAGAGTTTACTTTACTGCGGAATAGTATATTAGAAAATACTTCTGGGTTGCGCAAGTCTAAATATCTGTATTTTAGTCTTACATCATCACGCACAACTTTACTATTTTCTACTTCAAAAGGAAGAGGTGCTAAAACAGGGCCTAAAAGTGTTAGGTCTTTTACTTCTATTTCAATTTCACCAGTTTTAAGTTTTGGGTTTACATTCCCCTCACCACGCAAGCGCACTTTACCAGTTGCACTAATAACACACTCTTTTGTTACGCCTTTTATAATATTATCGTCATTAACAACCAACTGCACTATACCTGTTTGGTCACGTACATCTATAAATGTAACACCGCCGTGGTCGCGTATGGTGTTTACCCAACCAGCAACTTTAACCATTTTGCCTACACTTTGTGCGTCAAACGAACTGCAAGTGTTGGTACGATAAGTTGTTTGTAGTTCTAATTTTTCTTGCATAATTTTTACTTCCTTAATTAATTGTTAACATTAAGTTAGATAGGTTTAAAGCGTAACAAATTACGCCTGAATTTACAAAACCTATTTTAATATTGATAACATTGTGTAAATTATATACCATTCTTCAATTTTTTTCAAGTACTAAATGTGTTTTTTAGTGTATTATATTACTATAAATGCACTTATTTATTAATAACTACGCTGTCTTCGTTATTTTTTTGTGTTATATTTTGCGTTTGAACTGTTTTTGCTTCGACTACTTTAGGCTTACTTTTTACCACAAATAAATCAATAAGCAAAGCCACAACAAACAACGCACAGGTTACAAACAACACTACATCATAGCCGTGCCCTGCGCTTTTTATTGCTTCGTTATTTACAATAGCACTTGCCATTTGATTGCCCGTAAGCCCCGCAAAAGCCCAAGCCGAAAGTGCAATTCCGTGAATTTGGCTTATTTTTTTCATACCAAAGTTATCGGATAACAAAGTTGGCAAATTACTAAATCCGCCACCATAACCAGCGTTGATTATGCATACCATTGCAATTACAATAAATACAACTATTGCGCTTGTCGAACTTCCGCCCACACTGCATACAACAACACCTGCTAATAATGTAAACGCAATAGAAAGTGTAAATATTATTTTATAAATTGTGTTTCGGTTTTTTAAATAGTCGCCCCAAGTAGAAAAACCAATTCTGCCCCCTGCATTAAAAGCAGCCGACAACGCACTTAACACACTAGCAATAGATAAAACACCCACGCTTGCAAAAATTGCTTTTTCTTGCGAAATAACAGCCAAACCACAAGTTATGTTTATATAAAAGATTAACCAAATACCAATAAAGGTTGGGTTTTTAAATATTTTAAAGCGTGCAAAAAAGTCTTTAACTGGGTGTGCCGATTTTGGCGGAATTTCTTCTACCCAACCATCTGGTTTTTTAATTAAAAAATGCCCTAGCATCATAAGCACAAAATATACGCCAGCTAAAATAAAGAACATCATATAAACACCAGTATCGGTGCCAAACGCATCCATTAAACCTTGCATAAGTGGCGAGCCAACTATTTTAGCAGCACCAAACCCAGCAACCGCCAACCCCGTTGCCAGCCCTTTATGGTCTTTAAACCAAAGCATTAAGTTTTTTACAGGTGTAAGATAACCAATACCCAGCCCAATACCCATAATTACACCATAACATAGCAATATGCCCACAAAAGATTTTAAATAAATAAACAATCCTGTGCCTGCCATACCAACAGCAAAAAATATTGCCGAAAGCAAACTAGAACGCTTAATGTTTTTTTCTACCATCGAACCGCAAAATGCGGCACTCATCCCTAAAAAGAAAATAGCAAGGCTAAATGCCCATTCTATGCCGCTAGTTAGCCCAATATGATTAGCTATTTCCTTACTAAAAGTTGACCAGCAATAAACTGTACCTATACTACAATGAATAAGCAGTGCTGGTATTGCTGCCCTTATCCATTTGTTGTTAAATCTTTTTTTCTTAACATCAGTTGACGAGATGTTTTGTCCTTCCAATTATCTTTCTCCTTAAATTACAAAAGGAAATTATGCAAAATAGTATAATTCCCTATTTGTTATATTTTATTTTTTATCAATTTTTTGTTTTTGTGGTCTATAAAACAAGAACACACTTAGCGATACAATAGTAAATATTACCGCATAAGGAAACATGAACTTATAGCCAAGCACACCAAACAAAAAGCCTATTAATATTGGGGTTATACTTTGTGCTAACATACTTGCAGCATAATATCCACCTGTTAGTTTGCCGATGTTACGCTTGCTTGCCATTTCTACTACCATTGGGTATGAATTTACATTTATCCACGCCCAACCGATGCCGGCTATACCTATTAATATATAATATAACCAGGCATACAAACTGCCCATAGTAAATGCTAAAACTGACGCTATGCCCAAACTTACAGCCATTATAACAAGCCCTGTTAATACAGTGTTGCGCCTACCTATTTTGTCTGCTAAAAAAGCACCTGGGAAAAACCCTATCAAACTACAAATAGTCATAACAATAACAGCAGTACCCCACCAACTAGAAGATTGACCCAAAACTTTTACACCATAGGTACTACCAAAAGTTTCGATTGCATTAAATGCAAAAAACCACAAAAATATTGCAATTAATAATACCACTAAATTGCGTTTATCTTGTTTGTTTAGCGGTTTATCTTCGGCAATTTGCTCGCTTGTTTCGGCTAGTTTTTCGCCCAATTCCATTTGGTCTTTCATTTCAACCGCTAGTTTATTTTCTTTAATTTTTAACAATAACACAACTAATGCAACTATCATTAAAACAGCAGTTAGTGCAAAAGGCACCCAGATAGTATGTTCGTTATAAACAAGCACTCCACTTTCTTCTTTGGCAGTAAATATCATTGCCAAAATTCCCGCAAATATAGCACCAACATAACCAATAACATTAATAATTGCGTTTGCTTTACTACGCAAAGGTTTTGGTGTTATATCAGGCATTAACGATACCGCAGGGTTGCGATAAACATTCATAAATAGCAAAATTAAGCCCATTAGAGCAATCATCCAACCAACATTGCCCGTTATAAACATAACTGGAATTAATGGGAACAAAATAACCGATGCAATTATACCCACAATTATAAACGGCATACGCTTACCAAGTTTTGTGTTGGTTTTATCCGACCACATACCAAATAACGGTATCATAAACAACGCAAATACATTATCCATTGCCATTATAATACCAACTAAGTACGAGCATCTTTCGGCATTGCCGTCATAAAGATTTAAGGTGTTTACAAAAAAATCACTTAAAAACAACGGACAATAAGTATTGTACACTTGCCACAGCATCATTATTGTAAAAAACGCCATACCAATATACACAGTGCGCTTTGTGTTTAGTTTTAGTTTTGGTGTATCTTTAACCGCACTAGCAGGAATATTGGGCGCATCTAAATTAGTCTTTTTAGACATACGCACCTCCATAGAACAATGCTATCAATATACTAAAAAAAAGTCAAATAAAACAAGCCAAAAACAAAAAGAAGGTTGCCCTTCTTTTTTGTTTTTATTATTCTGTTAAAGTGTAATTATACACCTTTTGACAAATAATATAATTTGTTTCGTCAATGGTTATATAATAACTAACTTTTACCAAATAACTGCCCGCTTGTGTTGGTTGGGTGTTTGTGTAGGTTTGCCCAGCATCACTGCTGTATTCTACACTATAATTAATAATTGTTGTATCAAACCCTTCTATAACAAAAGCGTTGTCGGCACTTATTTGTTTAGTAACATCTGTTACACTGTCAATTTGTGCATAAGCAGTTGTATCTACATATACAAGGTCAAAACTGTTATCGCCGTATGCAAATACTGGTCTTGTGTTGTTGTATTTTGATAACAACGCTTCGGCATCAGTACTATATGTGTTTAGTGTATTTACATCATCTAATACACTATCTAGTGCTAAAATGTTGTAAGAAGCAAAGTCGCTGTCATCACCACTGCCCGATATTGCCCCAGCAAAGAAACTTTGTGCTTCGGCATCTTCGGCAATATACACTTTGTATCTGCAATCTTTTATGGTTATTGTGTCGCCATCTTCACGACCAACAATATAACCTATATATTTAGTTTGCCATACATCCATACCTGTGTGTGCACTTAAATCGGCAATGCTTATACCTGGCTCGACATCATAAGTTTGCAAGCAATTAGATATAGTTGATACGCCTGCACCATTACTATAAGCACAACCAGCAATACCACCAAGTTGTGTACGGTTGTATGCTTGTGTACCTGTAACAGAGTTTGCAAGTACATTACCACGGTTGATACAACCTATAATGTTAGCATCGTAGTTAAATGCAACAATTCCACCACCTGTTGTTAAGTCGTCGGCAATAGCAGCATAAATATTTATGTTACCACGGTTTACACAACCACTAATAAGTGCGTTGTTTTCGTTGCGGTAAGCAATACCACCTACCATATAACCGCCTAACTTACCTATTGCAATATTGTTGTTTTTAACACCATTGCTACAATTAATAATATCTGCACCATTGTTAAGACCAACAATACCACCAAGCATAATGTTTTGACCTGTTTCTATCTCACTGGATACATTCAAGCCATTTACACAATTTGCCACTTTACCTCTAATTATCGAGTTGTCTTCTTGTACAAAATATGTGTTGTTACCAACAATCATACCCATAACTATTAGGTTGGTATTTTTAAAGTAGTTGCTAGATACTACATTTTCGCTTTGACCTATTACTTTACAATTATCAACTAAACCATAGTTATAGTTTGCAACCAAACCAATATAAACTTGTTCGGATGGTGGGGTTATGTTTTGCTCTAAATCGTAAGAGCAACGCAACTCGTCTAATTCTAGGCTAGAATATTGTAAGGTTAAGTTTTTAATTACTGCACCCACTTTAATTTCATCAAACAAGCCTGGGTGAAGGCTGTTGTGCATCATAATGTTGCTAATTGTTTTGTTGTTTCCGTCAAATATACCATATAGGTTAAACTCTTCATTTGAAGATACATCGGTGTAGTGCATATTATCGCTATTAGCAAGTTTTTGTACACCTTGATAGTTGTAATTGTATTCTGTGTTAAGTGTTATATTGCTATCTAGTTTAAAGTTTGCACCCAATAACACATTGTATAGATAAACAGATTTTGTTGTACCTGTTACACTAACTGTACTGCTTGCACTAATTATATTGCTATCGGCAACAAAGTAGATGTTTTTAACATGCTGAGCACTATCTAGTACAAAGTATGGTAAGTTGTCTATAATTTCTACATCTTTAAACATACTGCCAAAGCCTATTGTTATGCTGCTGTTATATTCACAATATACTGGCGCACTTCTAAATATTGTGCCTTCTACATTATAAACACTTAGTTTAATTATGTAGTTGCCGTTTGCCATAAATTGCGAGATATTATCTAACAACTCATCATCTTTTAATGCATCAAATGTTACCATTGTAAACTCGGCACCATTATCTAACTGCATTGTGTCAACCGAGAACTTGCTTGCATCTACATATTCAATCATATATCTGTTTGGTTTGTTAACTATTGTAGAAGAAGTATCTTGATTATATACACTTGCAACTGCGCGGTCGGCATTCCAGTTTAGTTTTACATCATCTTGCAAAGTAAACGAACTTACTTGTGCAAACTTAGGTGCGCTTATGGTTGCTGCGTTACTGCTTAGATATGTAACACCATTGTTTATATCTTTTTGATATTGGTTGCTACCCACTACATTAACATCAAATTGATAAATAGGCGAAATTGCATTATCGTATGAAGCACCTTCGTAGTTATATGTTACGGAACTATTTAAAGGTTTTATACCAATAGAATCTTTTGTTGAATAAACTGCTTGTTGTGTTAAGCCGTTTAATATCGAAATTTTTACTGATGTTTCAAAACCTTTTGCATCAAGTTCGGCACTATAACCACAATTCCAAACAATATCACCAATTTGGTTGATAACTATTTGTTTGCCACTTGCTTCAAAGTTGGCAATATCTGGCAATTTTTGAAGGTTGTATAACTCTTTAGACATTTTGCTGTTTAACATTGGAACGCCCGATGCTGTTTTAGAGTTGTCGGTACCAACAACTTTAACACCAACGGCATAGATGTTTTGTTTTGCACTTGTAGAATAATCTGCCAAAGTGTTTTCTTGTTTTGTTTGACGCTCCAACCACACAGGGTCATCACCGTCGTTTTGTGTAACACCTACTGTATAAACAGCGTTCCAAACGCCCAAGCCTGTTACACCAAGTGACCAGTTAAATACACCGCCTTTTACTTGTGGTAAAATGTCATCTTTGTTTATATAACGATATCTAAAATTATTGCCATATCTACTTGTTAAATACAAGCCACTTGCTGGAACAGTTTGGTTACGCCCTGCCCAAGTTGTACCAACAGCCTGAACGCTAGCAAGATATTCGGCGGTGTCTTTTTGTGCATCACTAAATATAATGTTTAGTTCGTCTTTTGTTGTATCTTGTGCCGCTTGCATTGTTGCAACACTTTCGGTGTTGTTTGAAAGATTAATTTTAACATTATATTGTGTTACA
>CADAJB010000018.1 GCA_902788085.1 uncultured Eubacteriales bacterium | reverse complement strand
GAAAAAAAAGAGAAAGACATTAAGTATTTCTTGGTTATTTTATTATTAGTTAGTTGTGATGTACACCCGCTGTTACTATAATATGTGGCTGTGCTATATTTATACCACACCGCTGTCGTTCCAGCAGTCCATGTTGCACCTGTTGTTGATGGGCGGTTTGTACTAAGCGTTAGTTTGTAGGTGTTAACCTGCCACTGCGCCGTAAGCGTTACCGTGCCATTCGCTGTTGCGGTTAAATTGCGTATATATGCCGAATTTGGTATTAATGTGTTGGCTGTTATAGTACCACCATTAGAAGGTGTAGAACCAACCCACGCAGTGCTTGTGTTTAAACCTGTTGCTTTCCATCCTAGAAAGTCGTAACCTGTGCGCTCTATTGCACTTACATAGTTGCTAATTAAATATACGCTATTATAAGTCGCTGTAAAGGCATTACTACTATTTAAATTGCTACCGTTTTTAGTTAATGTTCCACCATTTGGTGCAAAAGTTATGGTATAATTATTAAGTGTCCAGTGCGCATAGTATGTTACGGGGTTTCTACCACTTACAGTTTGTGTAGCACTTATTTGTGTTCCACCACTCGCAGCAGTCCACCAACCAGCAAAGGTATATCCCGTGCGGGTTGGCGTTGGAAGTGTGCCAATTTGCGCCCCCGAATTTACTATTCGACTGCGAAGAAGTTTACTTACTGCATCAAGAGTATCTGATGAATCAATAGTCAACCGGGCAGCACCAGTTGTTGATAAGTCGTACCAATCACCATTAAATGCAGAACCTATATTTGAATAATAATATGTTGCCCCATTATAAGTAGTTGTTCCTAGTGAACTACCATCACCACTAGGGTTATTTGTTGAACAAAAAGCAACAGAAGCACTGGTTGAACCAACAAGAAAAGGTCCACACCAATTATCCGAACGCTTAACAACGCAATAATACGCCGTTTCTGCGTTGGTTTTGGTATAATTACGCCCATTTATTGTTGCAATTAAACCACCTGCTGTACTCATAGTTGTGGTATTAACCACCCCGATAGTACCGCCGTTTGGGTTAAACTCGACTGCAACACGGTCGGGGCTCCAATGTGCAAACAACACATCTGGCCAACCATCTGGCCACGAACCCCACTGGTTAGCAACTACATTAAAGTTTGTAAATTGAACTTGCGTCCAACTGCCGTCCGGACAATATCCATAGTTTATACCAACATATATCCATGCTGTTGTTGACGGTGTATACACAATATCTATGTTAGTTTCACCACTCGCCGCTATATCTACATAGTTAGATAAGCGTTTATGCTCCATGTCGCTATCTTCCACACCTTCGCTATAAAACGCAATACGAGGACCACGATTCCCGTTGGTGTGTGCCGAACCTGTTATGCGGTATTGAATGCCCGAATATGCATAAAATCGTTTAAAGCCAAATTCCCAACCACCTACACCTGTTAGGGTAACCGTTTGCGCAGTGCCATTATAATAATAGTTGTTTGCATCAAAGGCTTCCCAGTGTTGATGGTCGAATGTGTTAAAATATGGGCGAACAACACTACCAACTTGCCTATATACATTAGAACCAGTTATTTGCACGCCACCAACTTTTTTAGTCCACCAACCAGCAAAAGTATAACCCGTTTTTGTTGGTGTTGGTAACGATAACCCCCAATCGCTAGGACCAAACGCTTCGTAATCCCCCGTTCCACCTGTTTTGCCCTGAGAGTCATAATATACGCGATATTTGTTATCCCAAAAGACATTTATTTCAGTACTGCTCCACACTTGGAAACTTACCGAACTGGGGGCGAACCCCGTATTTAGCCAGTTACCATGGACCATAACATTACTTACAACACATTGATTGTTGTCATAACACGAGAAGTTAGATAGTGTTATGGTTGTGCCTGATGTAACATTTAAATTGTTATTATAAAAGGTTATATCTGTTTCGTTTCCAACATTATAATAAGTTCTATCTCCAAGCATAGGGTCTTGCACTCTAGCCGTACAAGTAAATCGACCATCGTACCATTGTACCCAGTTTGGGTTCATCATATTTAAATCAACCCAAAAAGTTACTGGGGCAAAATCCATTCTTAAATTAACTTGACCCCAACAGTCATATTTTTCGCCATCGACTACCCAACGGCTATCTGTACTACCCGTAGCATATATACCAGAGCAATAATATCCAGCAGTATTACACCAGCGTGAATTAACCCTATAATCTTCATGTGTTCCTATAAAACCATCGGATTTGGTAATACGGTCACCTGTACCCAAGTCATGCGTAGCATTGTGCCAGTCTGTACGAAAAGGAGGTTTTGTTGTCCACCAAATAGTAACATTTATACCACCACTAACACCACTAGTGCCCGAACTAAGAACAATACAAGTAATTGACCCTGCTTCCGCTACATCCTCATCGGCATTCGCATCATCTAAACTACCCTCTGTTACACTTCTATTATTGTAGTCAACTAAATAAGATTTTCCAAATTCTAAGGATACTTCTTCACTATCACTTTGGTTGTCTGTGGATGTTTGTGCATCGCTTTCTAACACTTCGGCTTCGGCACTACTGCCCCGCAAAAATGCGCTTGCATTGTTGTTGGCAACTATAAAGCCCGCCACTAAAAATGCCACTGCACATAGTGCAAATAGCATAAATTTTATAATATAATTTATCTTGTTAGATTGCATAACACAAACTCCTTAACAATAAAAATTGTTTTTTTAATAAAAAATATTTGTAAACTAATACAGGTTTATTATACCAAATATAATAATTTTTACAAAACAAAATACGACATTTAACCAAAAAATTTTTAACTTTTTTACACTCTTTTTTAACCCCCGCCCCCGCAAGAAAAAAAAGAAAAACACCCCACTAATTTGGGGGGTGTGAATGTATATTAAATTACGCTTCGGCTTTATCCCTGCCCTTTATTAATTTGCCGTGCTCTTGACTTTCGTCGCCTTCAATATTTAACACGCGCAAAATACTTTCTAAACTATCTTTTGGTGATAAAGCATCTTTTATATTAAAGCCTTTTTTACTATCTTCTAGGGCGTTAGTAAACTCTTTGGGTGGAAGTATAAACTCGTTGCCTATCATTGCGCCATAACTAGCAGGCAATTCTACACTTTCGCCACTAATAAAGCGTTGCGCTGGGGTTAGTTCGTCTTGGATTTCGGCTTGATAGCCGTCATAATGTGTATAATTTCCGCCAACTTGATTGCCGTCTTTATCATATTCTAGTGTAAAGTCGCTTAACTTAAAGCCTGTTTCGGGCTGTTCTTCTTCGTCTAAACTGCCATTAGAGTGTTGCATTTTTTCTAGCACCGACTGACTGTAAGTGCGCCCGCCGTCTGGCGTCTTTTTAGACTGCAAAGTTATGGTCATATCGTACTTAAAATCACCCATTAAATTATCTAGTTCGGATGTAGGAATAACCCCACCAAAACGGGCGCGAAGGTCAGAGAGCATACTTTCCCATTTTTTGTATAATAGTTGCACTTTTTGAACTTCGAGGTCATAAACCCTGCGCGCAGATTTTTCTATTTCGCTGGTTATTTTTAATGCACGGTTTAGCATTTCTTTTTGACTGCGATAGTTTCTTATTTCTTTATCCATTTTTGCCATTTTTGCGGCTTGCTCACGCGCACGGGCTTCGCGAGTTTCGTTTTCTTGTTTTATACGCTGCAAATATTCATCTACTTCGCGGGTGGAATACCCGTTTGGTACTCTTGTAAAGTTTTTCATTTTATTTCCCCTTTAACTGCCTTGCGCTGCGAAAGAACACGCCAAATAATAACGCCCACGCCCACAAGCACTAATATTATACTTAACAACTGACTAACCCTAATGCCTGTTGCGCCAAGCATTAACGACTCGCCCCTTATGCCTTCTATAACTGCCCTAACTATGCCATAAAGCACCAAATATGCGCCAAAAACAACGCCCTTGTTGTTTACTTTTTTTAGCATAAAAAATAAACACAAACAAATAAGCAGGTCAAAAAAGCTTTCATAAAAGAATGTAGAATAGTGCCAAACGCCGTCTATCTCTACCGAAAAAGGAAACCACTGCAAACTTGGGTTTGTAACTTCTACGCCATAGCAGCAGCCACCAAAATAACAACCAATACGCCCAATGCCCTGCCCTAACGCCAAACAAGGCACAGCACTATCTGCCACATTTAAAAAGTTTTTTTTGCGCACCAAGCAATAAACAACAGCACCCAGCGCACCACCTATTATCGAGCCATAAACAGCCAAACCACCATTCCAAATAGCCAAAGCCGCCCAACCCCAAGGTCCGCCATTAAAAATTAAAAAGTATAGCCTTGCACCAATTATTGCAAAAGGGAAAATCCAAAGTATCCACTCTAATGGGTCTTCTTTTAAAAACCCGCGTTTTGGGGCGGTAAAGCGTGCCAAAACAAGCGCTAAAATTATGCCAACGGCAATAATTAGCCCATACCAGTGTACACTAACGCCAAATATGGTAAAAGCAATTTCGTGCATAACCTTGCCCCCTTTTACTTAGTCTAAATAGTATATTAAACTTTTTTTATTATGTCAAACAATAACTAAAACAAAAAACGGACAATTTTGCCCGTTTAAAATTATTTTGCTTCTTTTTCTTTCTTCTCCAAGACAACAATCTCTTTGCCATCGTAATAGCCGCACTTTTTGCAAGCACGGTGAGCAAGTTTAGGCTCGTGGCAACGCGGACATTCTACAATAGCCGGAGTGTTAACTTTCCAGTTGTTAGAACGGCGTGTGTGTTTTCTTGCCTTGGAGGTTTTAGATTTAGGAACTGCCATTTTATCCTCCAAATAATATATAATGTGTAAAAATTACGACTGTATTATATCTTAAATTTATGTAAAAGTCAACCATTATTTAAAATTTTTTATTGATTTATAAAATTAATGTTTTTTAGTTTACAAACAAACAAAATTAATGCTAAAATAAAACTAAGTAAGTTTTAGGAGATAAAAATGAGTATTTGTGCTGTTATTTGCGAATTTAACCCTTTTCACAACGGACATAAGTATCTTTTAGAAAAAGCAAAAGAAATTTCGGGTTGCGACTTTATTATGTGCATTATGGGCGGAAACTTTACCCAGCGCGGTGAACCTGCCGTTGTAGATAAGCAAACAAGGGCAAAAATGGCATTAGAAAACGGTGCAGATATTGTTGTGCAAATGCCTACATACTTTAACAGCACAAATGCCGAAATCTTTGCCCTAGCAGGTGTAAAAATTGCTAGCAGTTTTAAAGATGTAACACATTTATGTTTTGGCAGCGAAAGCGGAGATATTACAACTATTAAAGAACTTGCAACTCTTCTTGCAACCGAGCCACCTGTTTTTAAAGAACAAATACGAAAAAACCTAAATAGTGGTTATTCGTTAGGTGTATCTAAAATGCGTGCCATTCCCGAAGTTATAAACAATAAAAAAGTTATATTTACTAACCCCGATGCCGCAAAAACACTGTTAAACCAACCAAACAACATACTAGCCGTAGAATATGTACAAACTTTAATTAAACAAAAATCTCATATCACCCCAATAACCATAAAGTTAGTAAAACACGGTTCTAACGAAGTAAACTACGCAATATCTAATGCAACTAGCATTCGAAAATCTATCTACGAAAGCAAGCGTATATACAACATTCACAAATTTTTGCCACCACTTGCCTACGATGCCTTAGCCGAAACTCTAAGCAAGTGCAGTGTTCCAAACCTAAAAACCTTTGGGGCTTTGGCACTTTATAAAATGTCAACATCTAATATATACTCGCTACAACAAAACTATGATGTTACCGAAGGTATAGAAAACCGCCTTATACAACTAGCACGCGAAAATAACGATTATGACACTTTTATAGAACTTTGCAGTTCTAAACGCTTTTCGGTTAGTCGCATAAAACGAATAATTTTAAACTGTATGTTAGATATTCGTGCCGAATTTGTACAAAAACTTTATACTACCGACTTTTTGCCTTATGTAAAAGTTTTGGCAGTAAAAGATAAAAACGCCATACTTTCGTCAATTAAAGAATGTAAGTCAATAGTTATTATGCGCAAACAAGATGTAATTTTAGCCAAAAAAGACGAATATGCAAAAGTGCTTATGTACACCGAAGACCGTGCAAACGCATTATTCTCACTACTTCTTGATATATCTAAGGAACAAAAACAAAGTTTTAACATTGTTAGTGATGTTTACTCAAAACCTATTATAGAAAAATAAAAGAGTGTTTTATCACTCTTTTTTATATCCGCCCCCGCGGGTTTTTAATTAAAACTGCTTTCGTCTAATAATGGCACTATGTTTATAGCAGGCTCTTCGTATGGGTGTACTTTTTTAATTGTATCTACAACACGCCTTACATCTTTTATATCACAACTAACTTCTATTTGCTCTTCTTCTACATACTCTAATTTGTTGCTTTTACCAATAAAAGGGGTTGCATTATCATTAGGTTTAAATGTTCCAATACACTTTGTAGAAAGCGAACAATTTGTATAGTTGCCTATAACGCCTGCACCTATCTCCCAAATGGCTTGCTTTACAGTATTTGCATATCCCAAAGGAACGGTAACAGTAATTTGTACTTTTTTTATATCAACTAGCATTTTATACTCCTTTTTAGTTAGTATATACTATTAGTTTGTATAATGTTTATTTTTCTTTTTTATCTTTACGCAAAATGTCGTGTTTGTTTAATTTAAACGGGGTTTTTAATAGCACAAGTTGCTGAACTTCTTTAACATCGGCTAGTGTATTGCCATTGTTATCTTTTATTTCTTCAACAACAAAAGTTTTGTTAAAGTTTTGGTCGGGACTTAAAATTTCCAGCATATCGCCCACTTTAAACCTATTGCGCATTTCAACAAGCGTAAAGCCGTTTTTGTCGGTTGGTTCTACAACTTCGGCTATAAACTCGCTAGAAGCAACTGGATAACTTGTTTTTAAATACTCTTTTTCGGTTGAACCAAAGTAAAAACCTGTGGTAAATAAGCGGTGGCTAGATTTTTCTAGTTCTTTTTGTCTTGTGGTATCACTAAGATATGCTTGTTTATCTTTTAAAAGTTGGTCTAATGCCCTACGATAAGCGTTTACAACTGTGGCAACATAATAATTAGACTTCATTCTACCTTCTATTTTAAAACTTGTAACACCTGCATCAATTAATTCGTGCAAGTGGTCTATCATACAAAGGTCTTTACTGTTTAAAATGTATGTGCCTTGTTTGTCTTGTTGAATTTGGTATAACTCGCCCTCACCCTTATCTGCACGACTGCGTTCGGTTATATAATATTCCCAACGGCAAGCCTGAACACATTGCCCGCGGTTACTATCACGCCCTGCAAGATAGTTAGACAACAAGCACCTGCCCGAATAACTTATGCACATAGCACCGTGCACAAATGCTTCTAGTTCTACATCTTTTGGCAAAAATTCGCGAATTTCTTTAATTTCTTTAATGCTTAACTCGCGCGCTAAAATTATACGCTTTGCGCCTTGGTCTGCCCAAAACTTTGCAGCGTATTTATTGCTGGCACTTGCTTGGGTAGAAAGGTGTATAGGCAAGTTTGGCACAACCTTTTTAGCAAGCGACATAATACCTGCATCACTTACAATAATGGCATCGGCACCAATTTTTTGCAAGTATAAAAGATAGTCAGAAAGCCCATCAAAATCGTCATTATGTGCCTGAATATTAACAGTTATATAGCATTTTTTGCCAAGACTGTGCGCAAGACTTATATATTTATCTAATTCGTCTTGTTCAAAGTTATCCGAAAAAGCCCTTAAACCCCAGCGTTTTCCTGCCATATAAACAGCATCTGCGCCATAATAAATGGCGGTTTCTAATTTGTTTTTATCGCCTGCGGGTGCTAAAATTTCGTATTTCATTTTTATTTCTCCTTTTTGGTTACAACACACAAACCATCACCAATATCTAGTGTTTTTGTGTTTAGTTTTGGATGATTTTCGAGTATTTGTAAAAACTTTTGCATTGTTTGCACTGTGTTTATATATCTATGCTCGGTTATAGGCTTTCCGCCCCTAACCATACCCTTAAACAATACATTATCCGACACCCAAACACCATCATCATTCAACATTGGCAATAGCATATCTATCATATCTACATACAACCCTTTGGGTCCGTCTAAAAATATCATATCAAACTTTTGCCCTGTTTTTACTAGGTTTGGTAAAGTTTTTATGCAGTCGCCCACTATTATTTCTACTCTATCTTCCAGCCCTAATGCTTTAAAATTTTGTTTTGCTAGCGCAATATTGGGCAAACTAGCCTCTAAATCTACCACTTTTGCTTTATCATAACTTAACAACATACAACTAGCAGAAAAGCCAATAGCCATACCAATTTCTAGTATGCTATTTGGCTTTTTTGATGCCACTAAATTGCACAAAAACTCGCGAGTTGGTGGCAATATTACTGGTATTTTATTTTGCCTAGCAAAAGTTTCCATTTGCTGCAAATAGTCGTTCATAAAAACTCCTAATCATTATCTATTACAATAGGCACAATTAACGGTTTGCGCTTTGTCTTTTTAAAGAATAACCCTGTTAAAGTTTTGCGAATAATGCCTTTTACAACCTGCCAATCTTCTTTAAATATAGCAGGGTTGCTTAATGCTTGACTTACTGCCTTTCTACCCTCTTCGGTTAGGTGGGCAATTTCGTTGCCATAAGCAAAACCGCGTGGAATAATTTCGGGACCATTTGTTATAGTGCCAGTTTTTTGGTCAACTGTCATAACAACAATACACATACCATCTTCTGCCAAAACCTTACGGTCGCGCAATACAATGCTGTCTTCTTCACCAAGGCTGACACCATCTACAAATTTTAGACCAGCCGGAACATCGTATGCAGCGCGTCTAAATAAGTTTTTGTTTAGTTCTACAACATTGCCAATTTCGGGTATAATTACGCGCTCTGGCTTCATACCTAGCGACATAACCAACTCTTTATGAGATTTTTGGTGTTTTGGCTCACCGTGAATAGGCATAAAGAATTTTGGTTTTACTAATTTGTGCAATAATGCAATTTCATCACGGCAAGCGTGACCTGATGCGTGCACTTTAACTGAATCGTTGGTTACAATATCTGCACCACAACGAATAATTTTGTTTATAAGGTTTGTAACAGCCTTTTCGTTGCCCGGAACTGGCGAACTAGAAAAGATAACTAAATCGTTTGCACCTAGTGCAACACCCGAAGAATCGGCGTGAGAAGCCATACGATAAAGTGCTGTTTCTTGCTGACCTTGCGAACCTGTTGCCAAAATCATAACTTCGTTGTCGGCATAGTTTTTAACTTTATCTAAATCAATAATACTGTCTTTATCAAAGTTTATAAGCCCAATTTTCATTGCCAACTCTAAACTTTTTATCATACTACGCCCAGCAAAAGCAACTTTTCGATTATTGCGTTTTGCTATTTCCATCATACGCTGTGTACGATAAATGTTAGATACAAACCCTGTAATTGTTATACGCTTTGTTGGGTTGTCTTTTACCACTTTTGCAAGGTTTTGGGCAACTACTTTTTCACTTAAACCAAAGCCTTCGCGCTCGACATTAGTACTTTCGCAAAGGAACAAATCTACACCCTTTTGACCTAATTCGCCAAAGCGTGAAAGGTTTGTTGTTTCTTCGGCTAGTGGTGTATAGTCAATTTTAAAGTCACCCGAGTGCAATACAAGCCCTGCTGGTGTGTTTATAGCAAAGGCAAACGAATCGGGTGTACTGTGGTTTACATGAATGCATTCCACCATAAAGTTGTTGGCAACTTTTACAACATCGCCAGCACGCATAGTAACGCCCTTAAATTTTATGTTGTGCTCTTTTAACTTTTCTTCTATAAAAGCAAGTGTCCATTTACTACCATAAACTGGTGCGTGCACTGTATCTAAAAAGTATGGCAAAGCACCAATGTGGTCTTCGTGAGCGTGAGTTATTAAAACTGCTTTTATAAGGTGTGAGTTTTGTTTTAACCAAGACATATCTGGTATAACTAAATCTACACCCGGTGCCGACTCATCTGGAAAGCCAACACCACAGTCTATAACTATAATTTCGTCGCCCATTCTTAATGCGGTCATATTTCCGCCAATACCGTCTAACCCTACTCCACCAAAAAACATTACTTGTAAGTTTTGGTTTTTAAAGTTTTTTCTTTCTTTTCCGCCCTCGGCGTTGTTTTCTTTACGCTTATTAAATTTATTAAAAACACGCTTTTTTGTGTTTGTATTTTTTGTTTCTACTGGTGCCGAAGCGTTAGGCACACTGTCGTTATTATTTTCCACTTTATTCTCCTTTATATTATATCTTTTAATGCATACATCGACTCAAAATCTTCTATCTTTCGTGGAGAAACAATTTTGTTTTTGTCGATATAAAATCTTAATCCGTTTGTATAAAAATACGCCACCATATTAAATGTGTATAGGTAAATTATAGTAAATGGTATTGTAACAATTAAGCCTACCGATGCGGTTAAAGTTATTGCCATTATGTTTATAGCAATAACTATTAAAACAGCAGATATTGCTACGCTAAACACACGCCCCAGTGCCTTAGAATAAGAGTGCATTCCTGCCCTTAAACCTTCGAATATGTGTTTGTTTTTTACAATTATAGCACTTGCCCAACCACCAAACAATACTTGCCTAATAGATAAAAATAATGTTAGTGCCAAAATTATTAAAAATGGTGCAAATACAGACCAAACAAAGCCTAGTTTATATAAATACATTAATGCTATTATGCCTGCAATTAATATTAAATCAAAAGGAAGCACAACTAACAATTTTGTTAAACTATATTTTACAGACCTGCCCAAGTTTTTAATATAGCAGCCCATAAACCCAAGCCTAGACCAACTGCCCATATATCCGTATAAACATTCTTTTGTAGGAATTTCTGCCAAACCACCTAAAAACTCGCCAAATATCATAATTATTGCAATAGCAGCAATGGTATATGGCAAGTATAGTGGTAAATCGCTTACAACAATGTCTATAAACTTGTTAATTATATCTGCCACTGTTATAAGTGTTTGGTCTAACCTTAAATTAAATGCATTGTGTTCTGCTAGTGCCACAATGTCAGCAAAAAAGCCAGCACTGCTTAAATTGCTAATTAGCGGATAACAAACTGCTACGGTTACACCACTAACCAAAACTATACACACTAAATGATACAACAAAACTTTCCACAACAAGTTTGCGTTGTTAAAAGTAAGTTTAAGCGTATCTAAAAACATCATATATTATTACCTCATTTTAGATTATAATACTTGCGGTTATCGTATCTTGGAATATCATAGTATTTAAAGAACTGAACCATACCCAAAATGCACACATAAGGTATTATAAACAACATACTAATTATGTTAGTAAGCCACACCACACCTATTAGACTGCCTATCACTGTTAATGCTATGCCAACTAAAAATGGAAAAGCACCAACTAAGATGTTAGACCAAATCTTTTGCGAATAACTGTTAAACACATTGCTAATAGCTACAGTTAAAGGCGAGCCCATTATAATCATATCGATGGCAGCAAACATAAACACGCAGGTGCAAACACCTTCAAACGCTGTAAATAGTATGCCTATAACCCAGTTGATGATTGTGCTTGCAAGCACTGCACCGCCATCGGCACAAATTATAAAGTGTGTTAAAAACATTAGTAGTATTGCTAGTAAATTTAATATAAAATCTACCAACATCATTAAAAGTGCCATTATTGCTAAATCGCCAAAGTTGTTGTTTAACCCCCTAGCACTATGGCTGGAAATATCAAAACGCCCTGTGCGAAAATGGAACTCTATTTTTCCTACCAAAAAACTTATAGCAACTACAAGTATTAAAAACCCTAGTATAAACCATAAAATTAGCCACCAGCCACCCATATATACATTTGCAAAAAACGAGCCAAATGTATAAGAAGCCATAGACGGATAGTTATATAACATTTCTATTAGCGAAAAAGGATGTATAACAACGCCTATAAAAACAGCGGGTATGATGGCAAATAGCAACATATATAAAATGTTTTTAAAATAATAAGACAAAACATTGCGTAATTGCATATTATATACCCCATAATATTAAAATAAATTCAACCATAAAAAACTTGCAAACCCTGCAAGCACAAATTAATGCCAAACTAAAAATAACACTTTTACTTGGATAAAAACTTAATGTTTTATCTATTACTTGTTATATTATAACTAAATAAAACCCCATTGTCAAGTAAAAAAATAAAACACAAAAACAAAAACCCGCACTTTTTGTGCGGGTAAAGTTAAGTTATTGAATATCTTGTTGGTCGTTTTTATTGTCGGTTTTGTTGTCTTTATTAATTATTCCTAAAAACACAAAAACGCCTAAAAATGCATTAATAATAGATATGTATTGCTCTTCGCTAATTTGTATATTTAAAGGCTTTAATAGTGCCTGAAACAATAACAAAATAGCACTGCTAAGCCCCACCCAAAAACTTTGCGTTTTAATTTTTTGTTTTAAATTCATATTGTCACCTTAGTGCTAAATTTTTTTAATTTTAAAACTTCTTTGTTTATTGATTTTATTTGAGTGTCTATGCTTTTTACAATTCCTAGCGAATTTGTTAAATTATCTATTATATTTTGATATTTTTGCTCACGCTTTTGGCTGTTGCTTATTTGGTATAAAAATAACAAAACAAACAACACTGCCCAAAGCCCGTTTGAAATTGCTAAATTTATAATTTCGTCTATCATCTTTTTAGCCATAAATTTAGCGCCGAATACCAATCGCCCAAATATTCTTTTATTTGTGGTGTTGTGTTTATTACTTCTTGGGCTTCGGCTTTTGTTAGGTCTTTTAATTTTATAAAAGTATCATAAGTCATATCTCGTTGCATATCTTGTTTTAGTTTTTTTATTTCTGCGCCATATTTTGCCTCGAAATCTGCTTCAATTTCGGCTTTTTGCGCATCAATGCTGTTTTGATAATCTTGCATCTCTTTTAGTGCCTGATTATATTGTGAAGTAAGCGTTTTTATTTGAGTGTTTAACTTATTTGCATAAGATATATCAAAGTTAGATAAAGCCGTGTTTTTTTGCTGTTCTATTAAATTTTTCTTTAATTCTAGGCTGTTAAGTTTGGCTAAATAGTCGTTTTCTAAATTGAATAACTTGCTGTTTTTACTGTCTTGAAGCGACTTACTTGTGTTTTGAGTTATAGTGCTGTTTAAAATGCCTTGTTTTATGTTTTTTGCATATAGGCTTTCTAATTGCTTGTTTGTGTCATTTTTTACACTTTCAACATTTAAGTTATAATCGTTTTTTGCCTGTTTTATCTTTTCGATTTGAGCATTTTTATCTACTGCGTATTGCTGTTCAATTTTGTTTAGGGTATTGGTTTTATACTGACTTAAACTGTCTGTGGCCTGTTGTTGTATTTGTTGTTTTGAAGGCACAACAACATTATCTACCTGTATTTTATCTATACCCTTATAGTCTATTTGGGGCATCTTTTGTTCGTAAGAAGTTTTTATATTATTTAAACTATCTAACAAATTTTGTGCCACCTGAAAAGTTTTTGAATTGTTTGAAGTTGTCATTTTGTTTTGTTGATTATAAGTTACCAATTTACCCCTCCATATATTTTTTATTGATATGTAACATTAATGTTTTGCCCTAAAACTTGCACTAAAACCGATTTTAAACAAGCCTTGCTTGTACTATAAACACTTTGAAGTCGTATGCTTATATCGTCTTTATTGCCCGTGCCTGTATATAGGTAAGATAGTGTATATTGCGTATCTATGCCACCTTTTGCAACTAATAGTTGCGTTGTTATTACATTGTTTACACGAATGTATATATTTGCCCCGCCCGTAGTATCTGCTTGACCGTCTGCCGTATTAATAACAAAATGTGCCGTTATTAGCGCTGTTGCGTTTGTGGGTGCTTGAATATAACAAACTGTTTGATAAACATTTCTGCCCGCCACCAAAGGCGCAGCGGTAAAATCATATAGTTTTGTTTCCATTACAAACGTTCCACCACCGCCACCGCCAGCGTTTTGTATAGCGTTGTAAACACATTTTGCACTTGGGTATTGTGTATCGGTGCTAGAACTAGAAATTGCAGTTACTTTATTAGATGTGTTTTCTTTGTTTAATAGCGCCGAATACACACCCCCGCTTGTTATTGCATTAGATGAATTGTTTGTTGGCGTTGTATCTAGGCTTGGAATATCTGCATAAAGCGCCATGTTGCAATTATTGTAAGTTGGGCGAACAGCACTTCCCCTTAGTTTTAAGGTATAATTGCCGTGCCCTGTAAGAAGCGAGCCACTACTTAAACCTAAAAGTGTAGCCGTGCCCGCATCGGTGATTTGCCCATTGCTAGTTAATATTATCTTTCCAGCCGCAGCACCATCGCCACCCGTAACGGTTAAAGGTTTTGTAAGCGTGTCGCCCTGTTTTATGCATTCGGCTAAACTTTGATGACTGGTTAAAAACCCGCTATCATTAGTAAGTTGTGATGTTTTTGTTGGCACGCTTGAAACATCTGCCTTGCCCGAAAGCTGACTGCTAATTGTGTTTATATTGGTGTTTAGTTGAGTTATTTGCGTGCTTTGTGAACTTAATTCTGTATTTAAGGTGTTGATGTCTTGCTGTTGCATACTAGAAGTGTTTTGCAGTGTTGCAACACTACTATTTAGCGTATTTACAGTTGTTAGTGCATTTTGTAAATCAGACTGCATAGTATTAACACTATTTTGTAAATTTTGGTGCTTTTTACTAGCAGAATTGATATGAATATGCAATTCGTCTTCTAAATCGGTAGTTTTATTAAAATTGTTTTTTAGCGTTTCCATATAAAAAACCTACACAATAGTAACTTTTAAAGTTGGTGGCTTTATATCAATTTTAGACTGACTAGAAGACAGCGCAACACTAAAAGTATTACATTTTATATTAAGTTTATATTTTTTAGGTGCATTACTAGATGCAATGTTTATGTTATAAGTTTTGTTATTAGTGTTTATTTTTAAAACAGCATTGGCACTAGAAGTTATATAAATTTCATTTAACACCTTATAGTTGTTTGGGTAACCTAAATCGGTTGTTGGTGATTGCCAAAGTTTTTGTGTAGGAACACCTAACACACTTCCACTGTGGTCAACTTGCATTAAAATGTTTTGCTGGTTTATGGTATCTACACAGCACGCAAGTTTAGAAAATTCTTTTGTTTGAAGAGTTAAAAGCATAGATATATCTACCCCGCGCAAAATATTAATTTGCCCCGTTGTTATATCATACTCTAACAATGTATTGTTTTTATATTCACCGCTTTCGCATCCAACAACTTCTTCGTCATTATAATTTAGATTGCACGCAAGATAATATTTTCCGTCCAAAAAAGCACCAATAGCGTTTTCGTTATCTACATCTTCAAAAAACTTATCTAGCCCAGTGTTTACTTTTTGTGTATCTACACCATCAAACCTGTATAAGCCGTCTTTACAAAGCATTAATATACAACTTCCACAATGCACGGCACTGTTTGCATAAATTTTGCCAGTAGAAAGATATAAATGTCTAACAACAAAATCTTCTTGCTCGCCCCACGCCGAAACCCGCGTTATTCCATAATCACGCATAATATAAAGGTAGTTATTCCATTCTATTAGTTTGTTTAAACTTCCACGCTCGTCCGAAATTTCTATGTATCCACCTTCGCTAGCACTTGTTTGCCAGTTACGCGGGTCTAGGTCATCACTAAAATATAGTTTCTTTTTATCACCTGTTGAGGTTGCAAACAACCTGCCAGCGTGCAAAGCAAGCGAAACAACCGCTGGGCAATTTTCGTGCATTTGCATTGGGTTTATGCTATCCCAAGTGTACATAACACCTTGTGCATCGGTGCTACAAAAAATCATACAATCTTTATTATCTAGCCTATAATTTATACCAACTGGCTGACCGTCTATTAAAATTTGAGACATAGCCGAAAAGCCGGTATTTAACTTAAAGTTTGTGCAATAATAAGTGTTATCATCACCATAAATAACCATTAAAGGTGCTTCTACATTACCAATATAATCATATCTTTTAAAAATCCATGCACCAATTATTTTGTTTACACCTTGTGGTGCTTCAAAGGTTTTTATTCTTTTCCTACCCAAAGATGTGTAAGGCGTTGTTAAAACACTTAACCCAAGGCCTTCGGATAACGAGCCTTTGTTAAAATTAAAGTTGTATGATTTAACCGCGTAATTAAGCGGTAAAACACTTTCACTTTTATAAGAATTTATACCTTTACTAAAATCTGTTAAGGCAACATTTAATATTGTTTGGTTTTTATAAGGCAAGCGTTCGCTATATAGCATTAAAACCAACCCCTTTTATTTATGTATAAGTTATGCAATGGTCGGCTGCCTATTAAAATGGCGCGTTCAAACATATTATTCCACGCCGTACTTTCGGTGTATAAGCCTTCTATTAAATAATATCGAGCAACTGCCCCCAGCGCTATCATTCGAGTGCTAACCATACCAGTTTGAACTTCTAATTCATCACTAAAACCCGAAACAAACTCGGGCTGATAACAATATTCAACTTTAACTTTATTGCTATTTACAGTAAAATATTCGGGGTACGACTTAAAGCGAATTTTGGCTTTTGAAACAAAATCTTCCACCCTTATAATTTGTAACAGAGTTTTATTAAACAAATTATAACTATACATATTATTTTCGCTAGACAAAACCGCTTTGTCTTTTAACGGAAAATAAGATATACCAAGCGACTGCACAACATCGTTTATGCAAGTAAGATAAACATTTAGTTTTTGCTGTTGTTCGGTGGTTGCCTGATTTTGCCCATCTAGTTCTACAACATCTAACAAGTCGGTATGCCCCAAATATTGTGCCATTAGTTTTGCCACATCTTTTGCTTGCATTTTATGTCTCCTTTTAAACAAACCGAGTTTTGTAAGCGTCTTTTAAATTATCGTGGTTTTGTAAATACGAATAACTATCAGCCAATTTAAAATGTAACTCATCTTTAAACTTACGCTGTTTTTCGTTTTCTAATTTTTTATTGTTTTGTTCTATCTGTTTTAATAGTTTTGCAATATTTTGCTTTCTTGTTTTTAATACTTTATCTATAACTAAACAGTTTAATTTTCCATCTACGGTCAAACAAAAAGTATCTAAATATTGCCCACTATTATGCACTTCGTATCTTTTAAGTTTTGTGTTATAAACAATAAAATAATTATTATCAATTTCTTTTAACCTTGTGGTTATATCAAAAACATCAGCATTAATTTTTATTAACGCCATACAATTCTCCTTTGTTGTTTTATGTGCATAGCACTTTGCATAGTACCTATGCATAGTACTATGATTTTTTATGCAATTTTATATACTATGCAGTAGTTATGCACTTTGTAATAGCACATGGTTTATCACAAATAAGGTCGGCATATTTAACTAATGTAGCACTGTGTACTGGGTATCCTTCTTTTTGACGAAGTATTTGACCTTTGTCGTTAGACAACCATTCCCAATCACAAAGTTCGTGCATACCAAATAATTTGGTATTTAATATATACATTGCGCCATTTTCTACAAATCTATCTGCCACAATAGGTACACCATTTATAGATATAGCCTTAAAGCCACCAGATAGTTCTACTACATCGGTGTTAAGCCTTGTATCTAACAAAAGTGATATATATTTTTGGCGCATATCTTGTGCCATTATAACCATATCGGGTGTAGAATTATAGTAAAGGGTTTGTCTGTCAATTTCGTCAATTAAAACACCTTCGGTATATTGGTTAGATGTTTTAGAAACTAACCTACCTTGAAGGTAAGCATAATCTGATTTATTGTGCCCATATATACTTGTTATTGAACTATTAAATATTGCATTAATACCTGTTAGTTCTTTATCTTTGCTATTGTGCGCATACAAACTATAAGTTTTAGTGCTAGAATATGTTTGACTGAATGGAATAGACAAAGTTATTGTTTTATTTGCAACATTCCAATCAATAATTCGTGCACCACTCATTGCCTCAACTTTTGTGCCATCTTCGTATAGGTCTATGCACATACCAATCATTAAGTTGTTTACACCACTTACTGTCATTGTGGCATTATTTCTGCTGGCTGTTGTTACATTACACAAATAACCACTGCCATCGCCATAAGTCATACGCGAAAGGTTAAACTTTCCTGCTTCAATTAACCCTTGCATTTCGCTTTCTAATAGATTTATAAAAGCACCTTTATCGCTATTAGAAGCCCTTATTGCCTTGTCGGTAAGTTCAATTTTACCATACAAGTTTTTAAGGTTTGTTTTTAGTGTTAAATAGTTGTTTTCGGTGCTATTTGGTAAATTGCCCATTTCGGTACCTGCACCAATACCACCACTAAACGAAACAGCAACAAGGCGTTCTACCTGTTTACCTGTTACAGCGGTGGTACTTCGTTCTACTTTTGCTAAAAACGGATTAACATTTGTATTAAACTGATTTGCAACTACACCTAAATACATATTTTTAAGTGCGTTGTCGGCTGTTGTTAAACTAATCATACACTCTCTCCCCCTAGTTTATACCTTTTATCAT
>CADAJB010000017.1 GCA_902788085.1 uncultured Eubacteriales bacterium | reverse complement strand
AGAATATTATTATATGCGCCCGGATATTTTAGACCAGGAGCAAAAACTAGATAATGCCAAACTATTGCCCGTTTATAGCGATTTAAAAATCAAAGACGAATTAACCTATAAAAATGACGAGTTAGGGGCTTACCTATTCCAATTTAAAAAGGCCATTCAATACCCTGTATTTTTAATCGACGAAATTGGAGATGTTTTTGGCAAACAGTTAATTTACGACCAAGAAAGCAAAGGTGCGCAAGAAGTGTTAAGCAGTGTTTTTAGGTACATTCGCCACGACTTACAAGGCCACGTTTTCGCTACGGAACAAGATGGGCAAAATATATTTTTGGGCATCCGTCGAATTGGATATAGCACCATACACTGTTTAAAAACCATAAAGAAGCTTACGCCTATTGGTCAATTTAAATTAAAGCTATTTAATTTTCTCAACCGCTGGTTGCCTGGAATTTTTACGGCGAATCTAACAAGGGTTATGCTTTATAAATTCGATAGAAAGGATAAAATAAAAGCCTTTTTTAAGTTATTATTCTTGCCAACTTATTGGGCAGAACCAGTAGAATTTTACACGCGCAAAAAAGAGATATTTAATAAAATAAAACATAAATATTACCGTTTTAACATTCTTTTTCAATATAACAACGGCGAATACTATATAACATTTACCTTTGCTGATATTTATCAATACGACACCCGCGAACACAAGAAAAAGTATGACGCTATGTTTGATAAAGACGGTAACCGCAAAAAAATTATACTAGAAGACAACGAGGAGGCAGAAAATGATAACTAAACCCATAAAAAAATTAATCAATTCTGTTAGAACGCACTACAACAAGCAATATACTGATGTAGTGGACTATATATTAAAAGCCGAGCCGGACGAACTGGACGAAAGGATGCATAATGTCGAGTTTTTAATCGAAACCGAGCCATATTTTGTCGAAATTATAAAATGGCTAAAATCTAACATCGCTACGGCAGAAAAAGAAGAAGAGTTTAAAGAACGCGTGGAAGAGGCAAAACCAACGCACGAATACTTTTTCGATTTTTGCAAAGAACAAACAAAGTTGGTCGAAGAAAAATTGTTGCGCCTAGAAAAACAGCCAGCATCCACCCTAGGCGAAATTAACCGCAAACAGCGTGAAATTGCAAAATACAATAAAAAACTCGAACAATTGCAACAAACCCAAACTGCCCTAACGAACTTAAAGCAGCAACTCGAACCAGCAAAACGCCCTGTTGGTCGGCCTAAAAAGACACAATAATATTTACAATCGTAAATAAATTGTTTGTTAACATAAATAAAAAACAGCCATAAATTAGCCGTTTTGTTATAAAAAAGTGGTGTCAAAATGGTGTCAACCTGCCAATAAGCCTTTATTTATCACATTTTTCGAGTGCCTCAAAATCCCGCGAGGGCAACCTCGTAAGGGTTCGACCCCCTTCTTCGGCACCATAAAAAGACTAAATCAGTTTTGATTTAGTCTTTTTGTTTACAAAAAAACAATAACCAAATTTCTTGTAGAACCCTCTATATTTTAAACACCACAATTTTTGTCAATGGGAATGTATATCTTTAACAGAAACCGCGATTAACATATTGAATTGATGTATCATAATTGTTATTATTTAAAAAGGAAATAAAACAGAGTTATATTAGCAAATATTTACCTAATATAAAAAAAGCCAAACTAAAAAGTTCGGTTTTTTATATTCTATACTGCTTGAGTTGTTGAAAAATCTTATCAACTTCTCCTTTCTGGCCCTCTATTCCAACAACAAGTCCATGACGTGGCGATGTATATTCATCAAGTTCAAATTTAACATTCTCACTAACATAAACCATGCGCTTTCTAATAAGCACGCTTTCTTTGTGCATTCCAAAAAAAGCAACTATTGATTCAACTTGTTCGCTATTATCATAATTAATCTCTAAAGTTTCTTGTCGCTCACCCAAAATCTGACCAGGCTCCAACTTATTCTCCTTGAAATCGAATTGTTTGCTTATCACTCCATTGTTGTTGTTTTCTGTCGTTCTAAACATAAATTTTTTGTTTTTATCTTTGTATATTACCCTAGTTTGTTGGTTTTCACCTTCATAAGTATAATTGTTGTTTATACAAAAATCTATTATTGGCTTAAGGTCGTTTACTTCAAAACTGTACTCATATTCTTTATAATTCATCTTAATACTCCCAATGCATTATAACATATAAATTCATACATTGCAAATTATTTAATTGCAAATCCTATTTTACTCATAAGAAACAACGGGAAGAAAGCTTTAGCACGACACAACGCAACAACATAACGCTTGCCTATGTTTAACGCTTTGAATTTAACTCTTCTTATACTGTTTATGAATATTTTTTTTGAAATACAATTCAAAAAGCTCTTTCTAAACATTTTATAATCAAAAAATACATTATAGTATTTTTTTAACAACCTACAAATATTCCGTATATTAAAAAAATACAATTTTTCAAAATCAGATATATTATATTTTATCATTTTATCACGTAATATAACCGCTAGTTTTTCAAACTTTAAATCTAAGTTTTTGCAAAAACTTCCACAAACCGAACTTTTGTTAAACTGATAATTATAAACCACCGCTTTGGTATAGTAAATTTTAGGTGCTAAATGATAAGCCTCATAATTAAATACAACATCCTCTCCATTAGACAATAATTCATTAAAATATATTTTTTCTTTAATTAAAAAATTTCGCTTATATGCCTTAGCCCATGGAACTTCCACCTTAGTGTATAAATTCTTGTAATTAACAAACAAAGAATCTATTAATTTTTGTCTGTCTTCAACAATTCCCTCTTTTGCTATTGACTTATTTTCTTTTGCTTTCCCATTATTATGTAACAAACACTTACCTATTACAATGTCAGGGTAATTGTTATTATTAATAATTTCACAAAAACAACTACATGTGTTTTCAAATAAAAAATCATCCGAATCTAAAAATAAAATATAATCGCCATGTGCCGCGTTAATGCCTAAATTCCTGGCATGAGATACACCAATTATACTTGTAGTTATTATGTTATAATTAACTAAATTTTTATATTTGTTTAATACTTCGGAAAATTTTTCTTCTGTACTATTGTTAACAATTATAACTTCAAAATTAGCATACTTTAAATTTTCTAAACTATTTAGACATTTTAAAAAAAGGGGTTGTGGTGTATTATGATATGGTACTATTATAGAAAACAATATATTGTCCATATTAAGCTCCTTAAAGTTGTTTAACATTATGCTCCGTATTGCTTGGGTGAATTTCATTTAAGATACAATCTATTTTTTCTTTCCTTGCTTCTAGAGACATGTCCCAATCTTGACAATTTTCAAAAAGTCTTTTTTCTACTTCTCCTAAGATAGGATTGGGGTACATAAATCTTGTCATTAATTGCTGCTCTGGTTGACCAATAGTAAAATGCAAACACGCTTCGCATGGATCGTCGGTTGAATGCACTAAATTTAGCATATCCGGATCCCACAGCATATCTTTACCATCAAACCATTCAACTGTTTTATTATAAAGATCAGTTGCCAACTGGGCTCGTAACTCTTTTTTCCTTTTTCTTAAATCAAAAGAAGAGTGCCTAACTAATATTATTTCTGATGGACCATACATAGCTCTTTCAAAATCTTTCCCAACAGGATGTGCCAACTCCATAGAATGAAGACCTGTGATTTCACGCGGCAAAGCAAGGTTTTGTTTGTAACTCCATACAATTTCATCAGAATTCACAATCTTGTTCCTTATAATTCCATCCACATTGGCTTTATAGGCTGACGGCTTTATAAAAACAACATTTAAACCATTTTCCAAAAACAATCTGGGTGTGAAATTACTAATTCTATTATGCTTAGCCCCCACATCTACACGAGTTTCCAACGAGTCATCTAATAATTTTTTTTCTTGAAAAATATACCTAGCTGTTTCAAACTCAACCTGTTTATCAATTTCTTTATTTTGTCTTAAATCTGACAAACTTTTTTCCCAGTTTGTTATTTGCGCCTCTATTAAAACTCTCCTTGTTTTAGACTTTCTTATTTCTCTACCAGAAAGACTTTCATAAGGGTCAATTTCAATTGACTTTCTTAGCATATTTTCTTTTACTTTATAATTAGTAGCAAATCTGCTCAAATAATATATACATTGTGCAGAATGACCATTTAAAAACGGATATCTCATACTTTTTACGACAGTTGATATACTATCATTAATATCTTTTGGTTTTAATAAATTATTAGAACCTTTGTATATTATGTTGCGCATTTGGGTAAATAATTTAAATTTTTCACCATCTATAACATGAAATTCTCGATAAGGCATAAAATCTTTTAAATTTACAACTTTACCAAACATATAACCAACATAGGGCGTGCTATCTACAAAATATGTGTTCCCTTCTTTGTCATCTACTAAAACCGCATTGTGCCTTGATGTAATATCCTCGGGATCATATGGCCTTCCTTTGCACAAAACCATTCTATGATTGTAACCAACTTTAAGGTATTTTAAATAATCTATAGTCGCCAATGCTGCAGTAGTACAATTACCTATAAGTGTTTCAACTTCTGTCGCAGGACATGGGTTCTCATTTGGTAACATAGACTGTCGCACCAAATCATTTACAACTTGCAGTTGATGTTTAAACTCAAGTTCATCAAACTCTTTATTAAAACCACAATTATAAAAAGTTGCATATTTGTTTGTTATGGGGATAAGTTCTTCTTTTGTAGGTAAATATTTGTTCATATTACAACAACCTTCTTAATAAAATTTTCAAATGTTTTTTCAAAATTATATTTTTCTTTTAATGTTTTAAAAGCATTAGTTTTTAAAAAACGCATATTTTTTAAATTGTAATATTTTTTTATCTTGACAGCTGAGTTGTAAAAATCTTCAACATTTACAAGAACACCATCAACCCCATCTTTTACCTGCTCCCTTAAACCAGGAATGTCATTCACCACTAAAAGTATATTATCTTTATTATATTTGCGTATCTCGTTAACAATCAATCCCATAGGTTCCTTTGTAGAAGGAATTAATACGATGATATTTCCTTTAAAGTTTTTCAAAAAATAATGTACAAAATCAAAAGGCGCATCATCAAGTACTATAGCATTAATTTTTTGTGCTAACTTTTTGTATTCGTCTATAATAGGTTGTCCTTTATAATACGATTGCGGTACTATTATAGTTTTTACATCAAGATATGCCCCTAGTTTTAATGTCGCTTCGTGGTTTTTGTATTTTTCGGCTCTTCCGAAAGACAATAGGACATTATCATAATTTTTAATCTTTCCAAACATTTTTTCTATTTTTGGTAAATCATCAAAAACAAAATCGATATCATCTAGCACTTCACCATTTTTAAGATTTAAAAGTTTATTTTTCAACAAACCATATTCTCTTACAAAATGATCTTTCATATATTCACTAATATATCCTAAATAGCACATTGGCATTTTATTAATATATTGCACAGCACTTAATTCCAAATCTATTCTTTCTTGCTGTTCTTGGGAATTTTTTTGTCTAAACTCATCTTCGTTATGAATTAAACCCGAAGAGTGTGGAACCCACACTTTTATATGTTTTGAATCCGTATCTAAAAATCTTGCTAAATTAGTAAACGGAACATCATTATATATTGTTATTATTTTATCATAATCTTTTGTTATATTTTGATTTATAAATTGCGCTGTATTTTTTGTAAGTTCTTTCCAGTTATCTATATTACCAAAATTTTGTGTTCCGTTTGAGCCATTTGAAATTTGTATTATTGAAGTCTTGGTATTAAAAGAATGTTCTCTGCAATACTTGTCTGAATAACCAAAACTGTCTTTATTATATTGTGGTGTAATTAAATTCAAATGATAATCATAATTGTATTTAGTTAAAATCTTATTTATCATATAAATATATTTGTGCACCATAGTTCCAACGCCAGTATAATGGCTAATTATACCATCATGGGCACATAAATTTATTAACAATTTCATTTAAAACCTCCTGACATTTAGAAAAATCATATTCTATTATTCTGTAATTTTTTACATATTTCCTTAAAATCAAAATGGAAAATATCTCAGCAAGTTTTTGATTTTTAACCGCCCCAAAAGTGTCTGTTTTTTTAAATGAAGTTAAATTATATTTTTTACCATTATTTGTTAAATAAATAACACTTACATTTTGCATTTGGTAAAATTGTTTATATTTAATAAACCAATTATATATTTTATTGATATTATATCTATAACTAGGGTCTTCTAGTTTTCTAACCACATTATAAACAAAGGTGCTTAAAGGTCCGCGATCTATAACAATATTACCTTGGTTATACATGTTGATTTTTCTGTCATCATTATCCATGTAAAACTGCTGATCCTGCAATTCATATGCTGGCTGTACACCATTAATTATTTCTGGGACAGTTTTAATATTGCTATTTAATTTTTGTATATAACCTAAAATTGTAGTTTTACCAATTCCGGGCAAACCTTCTAAAAACACCAATTTTTTCAAATCAGTACCCCTAAAGTTTTTTTTATTGTAATCTATTTAAATTCGTTTGTCAATACGAAAATTTAAAATTATGCGCTCAATATTTATAAAATTAAAACTGAACATTATAAAAAATAAAAATGGACCTTACATAAGGTCCGTTTGATTTTTGATTTTTTACAACAAAAAAACTAACGAGCAAGCAATTAATATTTGTGCGGCGTAGTAGAAAGACAAGTTAAAGTAGTATAAAAACTTGTTTTTATCGGGTTTGTTGCCAAAGTATATATGCATAAGCACAATATCGCTAAGCCAAAATAGTATAAACCCTAAAAGAAGCAAAATGCTACCTGTTAGGTTTGCCCCTGTGGTAAGCACAAATATACTAACACCAACCACCATAGACACAAACACCGAATAAACAGGCATACCAGCGTTTAGTTTGCCATAATTAAGTTTTCCAACGGCTTTGTTACCCCAATAAAACACCGCCCCCAGAGCAACCGCAACTAACAATGTCCACCATTCAAAGCCAAAAGCGACAAACATTGCAGAAAGATAAAATACATGAGCCACCGCAAAACAAAGCCCACCAATAAGAGTAATCATAATAGAGCGTGCTCGCAATTCTTGCATATCTGGCAACGCTAATATGATATCACCAAAACAAGAAACTACGAATCCAAGACAAAATAGCCACGTAGGCACACTTACACCTTTAACTAATATTGCAGAAAACGCCAAAACTGTAAAACAAAAACTTGCCAAAGTTTTGAGAGATAATGACAAAAAACTCTTTTGTCCATTACTAAACACCACAAACAGCACAGCGGTTACTACGGCCAAAACCAAAAGACACCAAAACATAACATCCATAATATTATTCCTCCAACGCACATTATATCTTATTCGACAAATTTTGCAAAACGAAAAAGCCAACACTTTAGCACAAAAATTTTACATTTTTTGATTTTTGAATAATATAAAGCTTATCTAAAAAGTACCAACACATTTAAATTCAAAATTTTAATGCTTTACATTTGACATATATCCCCATTTTTTGTACAATGTTAATAGATATTGGAGATTTTTTATGGAAATACAGATGTTTAATTTTTGGTACTTCTTTTGGGTTGTACTATCTGTAGGGTCTGTAGTAGGACTTTATTTTGCATTGCGCAATAAATCCGACAAAACAAAAAAGATAGTTTTGTTTATTATTTTAATAATTGGTCTTATTGCACATTCCACACAATTCTTGTATCCGCCTTATTCCACAGACACTAGTCGAATGCTTCGAGATTCGTGGTTCGGGAATATTTGTGGGGCCAATATACTTTTGTTTCCATTCTTTCTACTCTCCAAAAATGACCGAGCCAAAGATTATATGTTTTATTTGGGTCTACTTGGAGGTCTTGGTGCAGTGCTTTACCCATTGGAGCCGATGCAAAAAGTGGACCAGGCCTCCGAATGGATAGACATCATACGCTTTTATTTTCATCACACATTGCTTTGGGGTGTGCCTCTTGTGATGGTGCTAACAAAACTACATACACTTAGTTACAAAAGAGTTTTGTGGTGTCCAGTTTATTTTTTAGGTGTATGTTTGTTCATTATCCTCAATCAATGGTTCCAAAGCGAGTTAGGGTTTACGGACTTGCGAAGTAGTGACTTTTTTAACATCAACTTTAAAAACTCGTCTATGATTTACAAGCCATCAGGATTTTTGGAGTTTTTGGGATATCTGGTACCATCCTTCTTTAAGACAGTGCCAGTTGGACCGCATGCAGGAGAATTTAAATATTGGCCTTGGTTTTGGATGATTGTACCTACATTCTTGCTACTTACTCCAATTGCATTCTTACTGTGTATGATTTTTGACCACAAAAATTTTGGTCAAGATTGCAAAAATTTGTTTAACAAAATTAAATTAAAATTTCAAAAGAAATAGGAAGGTTTTACTATGAGTTTTATTGAATGGCTTTACAGCAGTTATCCCAACCCACACATTGACGGGCAGTGGGGCCCATTGCACATCTGCACATTGCTATTATGTATTGCCTTGATTGTAACATTCGCTGTAGTGTTTCGCAAAAAGAGTCAAAAATCTAAAAACATTGTTATATGGATTTTGGTTGGTCTTATTTTACTTTTTGAAGTAGCAAGAAGAATCATCAATCTGTGCAAGACAGAAGATTACAGCCTACACAATATATTGGTCATTTTGCTACCAAGACCATGGTGTGCAATCTCTTGTTGGGCGCTTATGATTAGTGCTTTGGTGCGTAAAGATTGGTTTTACAACTTTGCCAGCACATCTGCACTGCTTTGCGCAATCATCTTTTTTGCGTACCCTGAAGTCGGATTTAACAATGAATATATTTTATTTGAAAATCTCTATTCTATATGTACACATTCGCTATTGCTTATTACCAGCATAACACTAATAACTTTGGGCTTTACACGTTTTGACCTAAAGACATTGTGGAAAACATTACTTTGTTATGTCGTGGTGTATGGTTATGCATTTTTGGAGATTTTTGCGTTGCAAATTGAAGATGACCCTCTCTACTTTATGCCAAATGGTGATATCCAAGAAATATTAAGTGTATCATATGGTGTATATTTGACAATTTACATTTTGTTTATTATTTTGTACTTAGGTGCATTTTATTTGTCTAGTTATCTAAGGCGCAAAAAATTAAACAAAAATTCCAACTCACAAATTGGAGCATAAATACAATTTTTGACGAAGTTTGTCTAAAACAAATTTTGATGATTTTTTTGATTGTTTAATGTTAATACTTGTGCTAGTATTGCGAATGAAGTTAATCTTCGATACTAAATAAATATTAGGAGTAAACAAAATGAATCAATCAAAAATCTTATCAAACAAAATTCTTATTATTTCTCTTTCTTTTATCTTATGCTCGGCAGTACTGTTATTTACCGCTTGTAATGATGGTTTTGATAATAGCACAAAACTAAACGTCAATGCACCAAACACGGCTGATGCTGACCTAAAATACACTGCTGTCACCGTAAATGCTAACGAGGATGTTTATTTTTGCTGGACAATTGCAGACAATGCCAAAGACACCGCGTCTGCTTATTCCTTGGTGATCGTAGATAAGGACAAAAATGCACTTACCAAAGACAATGGATTAAAATCTGTCACAATTTATGATAGCAACAAAAAATCCTTAGGCACTGCCACAACCGACACTGCAGGAAATTACAATTTGTCTAGCGTGCTAGGGGATAACAAAATTGCTGGCGGAACATATTATGCAGTATGTCAATTTGATAAAGATGGCACTTACAACGTAAACATTCAATTGATTGCAAAATAACAAAAATCTGTTTGATTTTATAGACAAAGATGCACCTTTTGTTAAATAGTAATATTTTAATATAACCCCACTAAAAACCACCAAATAATTTGGTGGTTTTGTTATAAACTAGCTATTTATTTTTGATATATGTTATTAAAAACTAATAAAAAAGGCTTTATTTTCTTAAAAGCCTTTTTTGATTGGTTATAGTTGCTTCAAAAAATGTTTCTTCAATTTTTTTACTTTTTTAATTCTTTGATATTTTCGTTGGTATCTTTATCATCTTGGTTATCACATACTATTGTATTTGTCTTGTCTATGTATTGTGGTTCTACTATGTCATGGTGATAGTTTAGATTACCTACTCGTTTGTCTTTGACTAACCAAAAACCACATGAAAGTAAATAAGTGTTTTTTAAATAAAAATTTTCTCTGATACCCTTGTAGCTATCGTTTACTTGGTCACAAATACCCATTATGGACTCTACACCGTGAGTAATAGCAAAGTTTTCCATTGTCTTAATCAACTTGGTACCAATACCACAGTGGTCATAATGATGGTCCAAAATTTCAATTTGAGCCAATGTACATACTGCACTACCATTAATGATATAAAAGTCGCAGTGGGCAATAGTCCTTTGTGTTTTTGCATCCACTGCAGTTAACCAAACGCATCTAACGTCTTTGCCGTTATTATCAACTCTAATCTCAGTAACGCCCTTTATGATGTATGGTTTTTTGTTCATTTTTTGATTGTCTTTGTTATGTGTGTAATAAAGTGCTAAATTGTTCTCCATTTCCCCACCCTTCCAATTTAGTTTTACTCATTCTAACACAAAAAAAGCACTTTGTCTAGACTGATTTTTTAATTTTTTGTTTTTTTATATTGTATTTAAAAAGTTTAAATGGTTTTGACAAAATAAAATCTTGTGTATATAAATAAATTTCAAACACGAACAATTACTGTTTTATGTTTCTAGCAAAAATAAGATTTTGTATGCCTATAAGTGCTAGATATAAGGAATACAATCGCTGTTTTATAATATTAAAAAATAATGTAACTGCTTGCTACATTATTATATTTATTTTTGTTATATTTTTTATTAAATTAATTTGAATTTTTAAAAATCAATCTTAGAGCACATAAATTTAAAATTCATTCAAAATAACATATTTTGCTATTTGTTTGCTGGCTTTTTAGTTTTTATATTGTATGTAAGTTTTTTACCATATGTTGACTCGTAACATTCACGCCAAACACGAGCGTTTTTATCCATCATTTCTTTTATGTTTTGTTGTTTAGATTTATTAGAATCTGGGTAAATAGGAGGGAAAACATTTATTGTAAATTCCTGTATATAAAAACCATCGGGGCCCACAATATTACTATCTTGCATTGTAACAAACATAGGCAATACTGGCACATTATTACGAACAGCAATTTTATAAGCACCATCTTTAAGTGGGCGTGGTTTTCTATAATTCCACCACATTGCTTGTTCGGGATAAATTAATACAAAATTATCTTTTTTAAGCAGTGTATCTACAGCACGCATAAACTTAACCATAGTTTCGCGATTAGAAGACAAAGGCAAAGTGTCGCAGTGGCGCATCATCATACCCAACCCACCAGGTGAATTTGTGTAGTTGCCTTCGCGTATAACACGATATAGCCTATTCTTTTTAGGCTTGCCTGTTTGCATATATGTGTATTGCATAGCAAAACTATCCATTGGGCTAAAATGGTTGCTTGTTATAACTGCGCCACCTTTTATGTTTGCCCAATTTTCGATGCCCTTTACTTCTTTTATTATAAGCATTTTGTTGTTTATACAACTTTTCATAAATTTGGCAGCACCAATGTAAGCAAGCCAGCGCATAAACTTGCTAGATAACTTTTTTTGTAGGTAATCTACTTTGTTTGGCAAAAGCGGTAACGAAGGCGGGTCGTTTTCGACATCTAAATCAAACTTACCTTCGCTTTCGTATTGTTCTATCTTTTTTAATACTTCTAATCTATCTAGGGCTTTTTGTGGTTGTTGTTCGTTTTCCATAATTTATTTATCCTTTCGTTAAATAATTATTGCTTGTCTTTTTTGTTTGCAAACTCTAATGCAATATTTAATAAAAAGCGCATTTTTTGTTTGTCTTCTTCGCGTTGCTTGTCGGTATAACTATTTAATAAATCTAAAAAGTAATTATAATATTTAGTATTTTTGGCGTGCTTCCAAAAATATTCTTGATACATTAAGTCTTTATATAGCCAAGGTTTTAAAAACAAGTTGAAGTGTAAAATATGAATGTCTTTGTCTTCTAACTTTTTGCCCAGTGGCATTTCGTCCCACCCATCTTCTAAATAAGTTACTTGCCCTTTGCAGTAGTTGTTTAAAAAGTCTTGGTCGGGTGCTATTGGTGATTTATTAGATTTAATAAAATCTATAAGTTTTTTATTTAAATCTTCTTCTCGCCATCTTTGCGAATTTATAAGCAACACACCCGTATTAAAATATTGCTTGTCGTTGTCGCACCCAACAAAATTTATTACATACTTAATAAATTCGGGGTTGTTTATAACTATTTGGTCTAACACAACGCCGGCATAATTATTTTTTATATCTACATTGTACATTTTAGCGATATCGTCGTTTAAAATAATATCACAATCTAAATAAACAACTTTATTATATTGTGGAAACAATTTTGGTATAAATAATCTATAAAACATTGCTATTGAATAATGACCACAAACGGCATCTTTTAGCCCGTCAATATAATTAGATATATCTACAACTTTTATTTCTACATTGTTATTAAGTGTAGGAAATTCGGCATCTATATCTTTTTGAGTTATTAATTCTTCTTTTGTTAAACTAGAACTTAAAACATAAATTTTATAATTATCGGTTGTATTTATATGTGACAATAAACTTTGTATTGCCACGGTTAATAATGGTAGTCGCCCTTTATCAGTAGTAAAAAATACTGGTATGGTTTTGCTCATTTTATAATCTCCTTCAAATTCTTTTATTGCTTTTTTGCTTTCTTCTATTACATCATCAAACTCGAAACACTTATATTTTGAATGTAAAAGATCGGTGTTCCACGGCTTTATGTTTAATGTATGAAAGTAAGGCAAAAACTTTATTGTTTTACAAAAATGCCTAATTACTGTATCTTTGTATAATTTTTTTTGTGAATTATAGCGTGTAGGCAAATACTTTTTATATTTTGCATATCTGTTTAGTGCTGTTTGGTCGGGGAAAAGCATTTTTTTGCGCATACACAAACTTAGTGCATTTTTAAATAACCCCGTTTCTTTTATTTTATCCATATTTAAAAGCATAACGCCCGAGTTAAAATATTTTGGACCTAAAAACATTTTTCCAAAATAATCTTTTACTACCGCAATTTCGTAGTTAGACATATCTGTATTATAAAGTTCGGTTATATCGGCACACGCCATTGTGTCAACATCTAAATACAAAATTTTGCTTGGCAACTCTAACCTATCGGCTAACAGTCTTAAAAAACTATATACCGTATATTTTGTTTTAGCATTAACCGATTTATATAATTCGTCTTTATACTTTGTAACATCTAGTTTTATAACTTGGCTTTGTGGGTTTGTTGATTTAACAATTTTGTTTAAAAAGTCAATTTGCCCCGCGTCATAGCCTTTTTCGGAAAATTCACCTGTTATAACATATATACATAGTGGTTGATTGCAATGCTTTAATATGCTTTTTATAGACATAACCAAACCACTAAATAATTTTGCCCCACCTGCATACATTAGGTTAATCATCGTTTTTCTCCTTGATTTGTTGATAATTGCATTTGTTAAAATTGCTTAGTTTTGACCGATTAATCATTGTATCAAAAACTATTTTGTGTAGTTCTTGCTGATTTTGTTTAAAAGTTAGTTCTGGTTTTGGATAATAAGGGCCATCTACATAAATTATGGTTTTACATTTACCACGCTTTGTTGTTTGGTAAGTTGTGGTTATGCAAAATGTTGGAACATTAAACTTAACTGGGTATCTAAAAGACTGGTCGTCGTATGGCCTAATTTTTGTATAATATGGCCATAATTTTGCTTCGGGGTAAATTATAATTCCGTGTTTTTGTTTTAATCTATACTCTATTGCATTTAAAAAGTTTTTGTGTGCCTCTAACCCATCGGGCAAAGGCATTGCACCTAAATATTTTGTAGAAGAGTGCAATATTGGCACATTTAGGTTTTTTGGGTTTACAATTAAATAAGGCTTTTTATTTGGGCTTAGCATAGATGGCGAAAACACATCACTAAACTTGTTTGTGTGGTTGCCATACATAAAAAAGCCCGTTTTACATTTTCTTATTTTTTTTGCACCAACATACTTAAAGCCCTTAAACTTACAATATAACCACCCAATAGGAAAAATTATAATACGATAGTAAAACCACGCCCAAAATTTACTAAAAATGTTTTTTTGGGTGTAGTTATAATTTTTATCTATCTTAGGCGGAACAATGTTATCGTGTTCCACTTCATCTTCTATTGTATTATAATAGTAAGTTTTTTTTTGTTTCATTTGCCACCTAACTATCTAAACAAAGTTGAAACTGGTGATTTTGTAAAATCTTTGCGCACTTTGTGTGCTTGTGTTTCGTCGGCTTCGTATCCGTGTTTTCTAAAAAATATATTTAAATATCTTTGACTAACACCAATGGGGTTTGCCTCGGCTTCTACAAACCTTGCCCCCAAAGCACTTGCCACACCTTCGGTTAAACACAAAAGTGTGTGGCCCACTGCCTGCCCCCTAAAAAACTCTTGACTTTCTAGGTTTAAAATTTGGCAAACATCATCAAACACTCTAAAACGCACGCTTCCCATAAAAATTTCTAATTCTAGGGGTAGCGAATACGCTTTTATAGTAAAAAAGTTGTTTTCGTCGCGATCCATTACAACAGTAAATGGCTCGTCTAAATTTGTATAATAAATTTGTTGGCTCATAAAAATCCCCTTTTATGTCGTTGATTTATTATACACCATTTCTTCTTCTTGCGAAAGCATACGATTATACATTTTTAAAAGTTTTGGCCTTGTATAGCGCTGAACCATTGCCGGCAAGATATTTAACACGGCATTAATTAAAAACAAAGGCAAGGCAAAATTTAATATGTATTTAGGCAGTGCAAAAAATATTAGCGCACCAAAAACAATAGCATAATTGTGCAAAATTTCGCCCGAAATTGTTTCGGTGATAAAATTATAAACATATTGCGGGGTATGTTCTTCTACCTTAGACTTGCTAAAATTTTTTAGCGCCCCACCTAGTTCGGGTATTTTATCTTTCCATTTACGCACACCTAAAAACTCGTAAAACCTGCGTTCGAACTTAAAAATTTTGTATCCCCAAAAGTATGGGTTTAGCCATTTTTGTGGAATACGACTTACTAAAAAGGCAACCACACCATCTATTATAATTAACAATAGCGTACCCAATAGTATTGTGTATAGTGCATACCAAATTGTAAATTCACAAACATTAGTTAGTATTAACAAAACATTAACACCAAACAACAATAACAACATTATTACTAAAGAGTACACATAACCTTTTAACTTTAACAAGGCAGTTCCTCCAAAGTGTTCTTTTGTATATGTATTTATCTTGTACACAATTACACAAGATTAAAGCACAAAATAAAAGCGAACTATTCGCCGTAAATTACAGCAAGCGATTCGAGGACACAATCACCCCACCTAACCTACACACCGGATATGTGTCAATAATACAAACAACCTCTTTATTATACTTGTATTATTGTGCATTTATAAAATCAAAATCTCAAAATGTAAATTCGTGCAATAATTTACACACCCTATCACCACAAAGCGTCTGCCCGCCCCTAGTGCAAGTTATGATTTTGATAGTTTTAGTATATTAATTAAGGTTTAAATTATCAAGAGAGTTGCACATTTTGTTGTATAATGTTAAAACACTAAATTTTAGAGCCAATTCTACCCCAAAGAGAACAAAATTTTAAACTCTAATGTAAGTAGAATTTTTTGTAAAAACATAATAAATACGCTTGTTTTTTAATATAATATGTGATAAAATGTGGTCTATGGAAATTAATGAAATTATTGGTAAAAACTTAGCACAACTTCGAAAAGAGAAAGGGCTAACACAACGCGAAGTTGCTGTAAAGTTAGATTTTTCGGATAAGTCGGTTTCGAAATGGGAAAGTGGCGAAAGTATGCCTAGTGTAGATGTGTTATATAAACTTGGGCAATTATACGAAGTTAAACTAGATTATTTTGTTACAGAAGAACACACCGCCGAGCAACACGAACAACCAAAAGCGCCCACCCCTGCCCCTAGTAGATATAGGTATAGCAGGCTTATTATATCTTTGCTTAGTATATTAGTTTTGTGGGTTGGTGCAGTTTGCTTGTTTATATTTACACAAGATGTGTTATCTAATATGTGGATAGCGTTTGTTTGGGCAATACCTGCTTCGTTTATAATGGCTATTATATTTAATAGTCTTTGGGGTAAAGTTGCCCACACCTTTGTGTTTATATCACTGCTTATTTGGACTGGGCTGGGTGCAATATTTTTGCAATTAGTTATAGTAGATAATATTTTTTGGCAAGTGTTTATACTAGGCGTACCTTTACAACTTGCAACAATTTTATGTGCTACCCTAGTTTTAAAAAATAAGGCACACGACCCAGCAACTATTCGCGCCCGTCGTGAATATAAAAAGGAACTAGCACTAAAAAGGCGTGCAAAGCATCAACAAAAAGCCGAACAACTAAAACAGGCAAGGCTAGCAAAAAAAGATGAAAGGCAAAAACTAGCCGAAGAAAAAAAGGCTTTAAAACAAACACAAAAAGAAGAACATTTAAACACGCAACAAACTAAACAAGAAGTAAAAGAAGAAAAACTACAAGAAAACACAAAAAAACAAGAAGAAACAGTTTTGCAAAAAACTAAAAACGAAAATATAATACAAGATTTAAGTTAGCCCTTTAACAAAACCATAAAACACATAATAATAAAAGGGGCAAAAAATGCTAACAATAAATAATTTAGGGCACGGTTTTGGAGACCGTGTTTTATATAAAGATGTAAATTTAAAAATAAATAATGGCGACAAGATTGGTTTAGTTGGCGAAAACGGAACAGGTAAATCAACTTTAATCAACATTTTAAACGGGCAAATATTAAGTGATGCTGGTGATGTTGTTTGGGATAAAGATGTAAAAGTTGGTTATTTAGACCAGTTTGCAAAAGTAGATGAAAACCTAAGTATATATGCTTATTTAGAAAGCGCATTTTTATGGCTTTTAGAAATTGAAGAAAAGTTTAACAAAACCAACGAACAACTAGCCACAACAACCAACGAAGCCGAACTTAATAAACTAATTACCCTTTCGGGCAAACTTTTTGACACATTAAACGAACATAACTACTACTCTATTCCTTCACAGATTAACAAAGTAGCATCGGGGTTAGGTGTTGCCGACTATGGAATGGAAACAAAACTAGGTACTCTTTCGGGCGGACAGCGTGTTAAAGTAACATTGTGCAAATTACTTTTGCAACAGCCCGAATTGTTGATTTTAGACGAACCTACAAACTTTTTAGACACACAACACATAGAATGGCTTACTAAATATTTACAAGAGTATAAAGGTTGCTATTTAATAGTTAGCCACGATATCCCATTTTTAAATGCGGTGGTAAACAAAATTTGGGCAATAGACATGCAAACCATTACAGAATATCCTGGCGATTACAACCAATATTTGCGTTTAAAAGAAGCACACATAACACAGCACAACAAGGCAGTGATTGCACAACAGCAACAAATGAAAAAACTAGAAGATTATATAGCGCGCAACGGGGTTAGGGCAAGCACAGCGGCGCAAGCCAAAAGCCGTAAAAAAACATTAGAAAAATTACAAGATAACCAAATATTTGAAATAAAAGAAAGTACTCCACCAGACATAACTTTTAGATATAAAAAAATAGACAATCGTGTTTTAATTGTTGTAAAAAACCTAACTATTGGCTATAACACCCCGCTAGTTAAGGGCATAACTTTTAGTTTATTAAATGGTGATAGACTGCGCATAAACGGTTTTAATGGTGTAGGTAAAACAACCCTATTTAAAACAATTCTTGGCGAAATTAAGCAACTAGAAGGCACAATAAACATAAACAATAACATAGTTTTTGGTTATTACGAGCAAAACCACAAGTTTGCAAACGAGAACTGGACACCTATAGACGAAGTTTCGTTTTATTACCCAAAACTAGACCAAAAAGAAATACGCTCGGCATTAGCAAAATATGGGCTTTCTACAAAAAAGCAACAGCAACCCATAAACTCGTTAAGTGGTGGCGAACAATGTAAAATACAACTTTGCCTAATAGGTCAAAGCCCGTGCAATGTGTTGTTTTTAGACGAGCCTACAAACCACCTAGATGTAAAGGCAAAAAAGGTGTTGGCTAGTGCTATAAACAACTTTTTAGGTTCGGTTATATTTGTTAGCCACGAAAACGATTTTGCACAACTTATAGAAAATGTAAAAGAAATAAAATTAGATAGCATAAAAGAATAAAAGATGTAAAATACATCTTTTTTATTTTTGTGTATCAAAATCTGGTATATATTTTGTGCTTGCACTTTCTAACTCTTGCACAAAACCATCTAACCCCAAACTATACATATAATTTTTAACTATTTTATACTCTACGGGTTTTAATCTGCGGTTAATTTCGGGGTATAAACCAGCCTTGCCAACTGGTATATACTGACTTAACAAACTAACAATAGCATTTTTGCCCAAAACCTGAAAAATTGTTTTTAAAACATCTTTGCTATCTTGCGTATGGCTTGGTAAAACCAAATGCCTAACAATTATACCCTTTTGCATAAGTCCGTCTTTTATTATATCTTGTGGGCACACTTTTCGCATTGCTTTTAATGCCGAAATTGCGTTTTCTTTATAATTAGGTGCAGACGAATATTTAATTGCTAAATTATTATCAAAATACTTAAAGTCGGTTAAAAAGATATCCACATATCCACCCAACTTTTCCACAATATT